>JBDKUE010000031.1:0-35296 GCA_039679855.1 Syntrophomonas sp. | reverse complement strand
GGGACGTTCTTTCTGTAACGCGGAGGGTTACAGAAAGAACGTCCCCCCTGTCACACTGTGTCCCCCACCGTGCCGGTTGCACGACTCATTTATATTTAAAATAGAGGAGATTAAATACATAAAAGCGAAAAATTCCTTTTCAGGTAATTTAACCAGGCTTGGAGAGACTAATAACAGTCAATTGATATATTGGGGGAAAAACCATGCTTGACCGGAGTTTATTGAACCGGATTTTAGAAGAAGCTTTACGCCACGGCGGGGACTGGGCGGAAGTCTATGTGGAAGAAAAGCACAACAGCAGTGTGATCTGTGAGGACAGCCGCATAGAGAAGATCAATCAGGGATTTGAACAAGGGGTTGGCATCCGGGTTGTGCAGGGTGAAAGAACCGCTTACGTATCAAGCAACCAGCTGGATGAAAGCGACCTGCTGAAAGCCGCCCGCCTGGCGGGGCTGAGTGTGAAAGGAAGCGGGGAGCGGGAAAAGAGCATTCAATTTGACCCGGCCGCCCGGAAAAACACGGTCGACCAGGCCCGGTACCCGGAAGCCATTAATATTGATAAAAAAGTGGAATTGGTTATGTCGGCTGACCGGGTTGCTCGGGGGTGCGGAGCGGAAATAAGACAGGTCAGCATCGGCCTGGCCGACTTGAGCAAATCGGTACAGATAGCCAACAGCTGGGGAGAAGTCATTGAGGAACAGGTCAACCGGGTTAGATGGATGATAAATGCCATTGCCGCCCGGGATGCATTAATCCAGACCGGTTCGGCGTCAAGCGGCGGCACCTGTGGTTGGGAACTGCTTAATCGGGCTTCAATTACCGAGCAGGCTTCCCAGGCAGCCTGGCTGGCTTTGAAAATGCTGGATGCCGAACCGGCTCCAGCTGGCCGTATGCCAGTGGTTATGGCCGCCCAAGCGGGAGGAACCATGGTTCATGAGGCTTGTGGGCACGGATTGGAAGCCGATCTGGTGCAAAAGGGCTTGTCGGTCTACTCCAGGAAAGGAGCAGTAGTGGCTGCCCCCGGGGTCAGTGTGGTTGACGACCCCACCCTGGATGGTCGCTATGGCAGCTATAGATTTGATGATGAGGGGCAGCTTGCCCACCCCACCTATTTGATTAAGGATGGCATTCTCGAGGACTACCTGTACGACCGGATGTGTGCGAGGCGCGAGGGGCGTCAAAACAGCTGCAACGGACGAAGGGAATCCTACCAGGATAAACCGATTCCCCGGATGAGCAATACGATGATCATGCCCGGGGAAGATGATCCTGGGGAGATAATCCGATCAACCAGGAATGGCTTGCTGGTTAAAAAAATGGGCGGCGGTCAGGTAAACACTATAAATGGTGATTTTGTATTTGACGTCCAAGAAGGCTATTTGATTCAGAATGGCCAAATTGGCCCCCTGGTTCGAGGAGCCACCCTGACCGGCAACGGACCTCAGGTGTTGATGAATATTGACCGGATCGGGAGCGATTTAGGTTTTGGTATTGGCGTATGCGGCAAAGATGGGCAGGGAGTTCCGGTGGCTGACGCCCAGCCCACCATTCGGATCAAGGAATTGGTAGTGGGCGGTACAGCTGGCCGGGGCCCAAAGAAGTTGTACGCTTTTAGCGGCCGGCACAGGTTTTAAGTGATAAGCCTTTAAGGAAGTAGGTAGAAATAATGGAGTCGTTTTTCAGCCAGGTGGGGGAGAGGGCTTTGCAGGCAGCCCGAAGCAGGGGCTTGACCGGCGAGGTTTTTATTATGAAAGGCCGGGAGCTATCCCTCGAGGTTCGCAACGGAGAGGTGGAGACGCTAAAACAGGCCGAAGAGACCGGTATGGGGATAAGGATCATCGATCAGGGGCGGCTGGGATTTACCTTTACCACCGACCTGTCTGTGCAAGCTGCCGAACAAGCGGTATTTGACGCAGCCCGCCAGGCCGGGTACAGCGCCAGCGACAAGCCCTACGAAATACCCAGCGGCAAGGGGATAAATTATGCTGTGCTCCCCCTTTTCGATCCGGCCATAGGCCGGGCCTCCCTTGAGGATAAAATAGGCCTGGCCAGGGACCTGGAAATAAAATCCCGGGAGCTTGATAAAAGGATTGTACGGATGGATAGTTCCTCCTATCAGGAAACCGAATACAGTGTCTTGTTAATGAACACCCGGGAGGTATACGCCTACAAGAAGGTCAACCTCTGCGGCATCAATGTGTCCCTGGCCGCCGAGGAAGACAACGATGTACAGAGCGGATTCGCTTTTATGGTCAAACGCCGCTTTGATGAACTGGATACTTTGAGCGTAGCCCGCGAGGCGGTTGAGGGAGCGGTGGGTTTACTGGGGGGGAAGCCCCTGACCACCGGGCATATGCCTTGTGTGATGGACCCGTATGTTGTTACCAGGTTTTTAGCGGTATTGGCCCAGATGCTCGATGCCGACGCGGTGTTCAAGGGGCGGTCTCTGCTAAAAGGCTGCCTGGGTGAGGAGGTTTTCAGCCCCCTGCTTACGATAGTCGACGACTCCCTGCTCGACAACGGAATTGGAAGCACCCCGTTTGATTCCGAAGGGGTGCCCGGCCAAAAGACAGCCCTGGTGGAGAAGGGAGTGTTGGCCAGCTACCTGTCGGATTATCTGACCGCGGTTCGTGAAAAATGCCCGGCTACCGGCAGCGCCCGCCGTGCCTCCTTCCGCGGACTGCCCTCGGTGGGCAGCAGCAACTTCATTCTACAGCCGGGGCGGGTGGAGCCTGGTGAGATGCTGAAGACGGTGGGGCGGGGTTTTTACATTACCGATGTCATGGGAATGCATATGGTAAATCCGGTTTCCGGCCAATTTTCGGTCGGGGCTTCCGGCCGGCTCATTGAGGGTGGAGAACTGACCCGGGCGGTTCGTGGAGTGACCGTTGCCGGCAACATTAAGGAACTATTCCGCAGTGTTCAAGCGGTCGGAAGCGATTTGAAGTTTTATGGAGGGCGCGCTGCCCCCAGCCTGCTTGCCAATCTGAGCGTAGCAGGTCAATAGAGGAGGACGGTTATATGGCAGCACGGATACTGGTGATAAACGGCCCCAATTTAAATCTTTTGGGCAGCAGGGAAAAAGACATATACGGCAACCGGACCTGGAGTGAATTGGAGACGGAATTGGAGGAGGCAGCCAGAAATCTGGGTCTGGAAGTGTCTTTCTATCAATCCAATCATGAGGGTGAGTTGATCGATCGCATTCACCAGGCACATAAAGAAAATTATCAAATGCTTATATTAAATGCCGGAGCCCTCACCCATTACAGCATAGCCCTGCATGACGCATTAAAAGCGATCAGCCTTCCGGCTATCGAAGTGCATATGTCCAATATCTATCAGCGGGAAGAATTCCGCCACAAATCATACCTATCACCGGCGGTGGTTGGTGGAATATTTGGATTCGGGGCTATTAGTTATCACTTGGCCCTGGCTGCCGCCGCTCAATTATTAAAGGAAGAATAAATTACGCCAGGGTTAACAGTCTTCTGGCAAGGTGGTGAAAAGCATTAAACAGCGAATGAAATCATTGCGCAGGGTGATGCAGGAAAAGGAATTGGATGCCTTTCTGGTCACCAAGGCTGAAAATATATTTTATCTGTCAGGATTTACCGGAGGAAGCGACGCCCGTTTGCTTATTGATGACCAGGAGGCGATAATTCTCACCGATGGGCGCTATTTGGAACAGGCCGAACACGAATGCCCGGGATGGACTATTATCGAAGAAAAACCCCCCGGATGGGGCGAGTTGAGCAGGCTTTCCCGCCGCATAGAAAAATTGGGATTTGAAGCACACGATATAAGCTACCAATTTTACAGCCAGTTGGAGCAAACCCTGCCCAGTGAATTGATAGCCCAGGAAAATATGGTGGAAATGCTGAGGGCCTATAAAGAACCCGGGGAGTTGGGCTGCCTGAGGCAGAGCGCCCGTATAGGAGACGAAGTGTTTCAGGAACTACTGGGGCATATCCGGGTGGGAGTGAGTGAAGCCCAGCTGGCCAGGCAAATATCTTTTCTTTTGCGGGAAAAGGGCTGCAGTAAGGAATCTTTTGATACAATTGTATTGGCAGGTGAGCATGCCGCGCTGCCCCATGGCCACCCGGGAAGCCGTTTGCTGGCTGAGGGGGATATGCTTACTATGGACTATGGCGGGTTTTTTGAATATTATGCCGGGGATATGACCAGGACGGTTGCGGTGGGAAAGGCTTCGGAGCGTTTTAAGACTCTTTACCAGGTGCTGCTCGATGCCCAGATGGCTGCTCTGGATCAGGTTAAACACGGGGTAGGGGTACGCCAGGTTGACAAGGCCGCCCGCGACGTCCTGCAAAAGGCTGATTTGGAATCCTATTTTAAACATTCGACCGGCCACGGCCTGGGGCTGGAAATACATGAGTACCCCTCCCTGTCCCAGCGCAGTGGTGCCGTATTGTATGAGAACATGGTGGTCACCGTTGAACCGGGAATATACATCCCCGGGTGGGGAGGAATAAGAATCGAAGACACGGTTGTGGTACAATCAAATGGATGCGAAATTATTACCCGATCAGATAAGGGTTTATTAATAGTTTAATGGAGGGATAGGATGATTTCAGTAAACGATTTTAAAACGGGAGTTACAGTTGAGCTTGACGGACAGGCCTACCAGGTGGTGGATTTCCAGCATGTTAAACCGGGCAAGGGCGCGGCTTTCGTCAGAGCCAAGTTAAAAAATGTAAAGACCGGGGGAGTTGTTGAAAAGACCTTCCGGGCCGGGGAAAAACTGGCCAAGGCCCATTTGGATCGCCGGGAAATGCAGTATTTATATAAAGATGGAGAAGATTTTGTCTGTATGGACAACGAAAATTATGAGCAGATGAACATCAGTGCCGATTCTATCGGAGACGGGGTTAAATGGCTGCTTGAAAACATGAATATCGGGGTGCTTTTCTTCCAGGGCAATATTATCGGGGTGGATTTACCCAATTTTGTGGAAATGACGGTGGTGGAAACCGAGCCCGGCATAAAAGGCGATACGGCTACCGGTGCCACTAAGAACGCCACTCTCGAAACAGGGGCAGTGGTATCCGTTCCTCTATTCGTCAATACCGGCGACCGTTTGAGAATAGATACCCGCTCCGGGCAGTACATGGAGCGCGTATAATTTTTTAATAAATTAGCCAGAGGCGTGCCTGATTATAAAGGCACGTCTTTTTTCATTTTTTAACCCGTTTATCTGTATCAAAAATTAGAGCATAAGCCTTCATATGGTTGATATGGTTTTTTTTATTTGAGGCGTATTTATAGTCCCTTGATGAAATAATAACTATACGCGAGAGAGTTGTCTCAAAGTAAAGGAGGATATATCATTGAGGGAAATAAGTGAAAAAATCAGCTATCTTCAAGGCTTATGCGAGGGTATGAATATAGGGGAAAATACTTCCCAGGGCAAAATTATACTTGGAATTCTGGCGGTTTTGGATGATCTTGCCACCGAAGCCCGGGAGCTGCGCGGTGGCCTGCGTGATTTTCGCGACTATTTACAGACGATTGACGATGATCTCTTCGAACTACAGGAGAGTCTGATTGATGAAGAAGATGAAGATGACGATGACGACGACGACGATTACATCGAGCTGACCTGCTCTAAGTGCGGTGAGGAACTGTACTTTGACGCCGAGGTCCTGGAAGATGAAGATAAACTAGAGATTATCTGCCCCAGCTGCAATGAAGTGGTCTTCATCCACGATGGCGCCTTCGATTTTGAACCCACTCCAATCGATGAGGAGGGGGAGCAAAGAGAGGCCAGTCGCTTACATTCATAGGAGCATGTCATGAAGGCAACAACGGGACGCACCAATTGGGCGTCCTATTTTTTTGCTTTGCTCATCTTTAGCTCTCAACTCACCTTTTAACATCCCCCAGAATAAGATGTCAAAAGTCCGTTCATACCTTTGCGGACAGTACACCTTTAACTTTACCAGGGGGGCGGCTATCAGATTATGCGTTTATCCACGCAGCAGGCGCGGCTTTTTTTTACGGCTTTTGGACTCGTACTGGTGAGTGAGATGGGAGATAAAACTCAAATTACGACCCTTTTACTGGCCGGCGCCAAACCGACCCTGGTTTTATGGGTGGGCCTGGGGTCTGCCATGGCTCTTATCTGTGCATCGCTATTGGAAGTGATCATAGCCTCCCAGGTGCTCTCTCGAATCTTCAAACCCGATACCATCCATCTGCTTTCAGCGTTGATATTTACCCTGCTCGGTTTGCTGCTGGTTTTGGGGTTGATCGGAAATACAGAGATCTGAGGGAGAAGGGGAGGAACGGATTGTGTCAATTAAACTACTGACCTGGATAAGCACTTACATCATAATAATTTTGTGTGAATTGGGCGACAAAACTCAACTGGCTGTATTACTTATGACCAGCAAGAATCCCGGCCGGCGCTGGACCATATTTCTGGCTTCAGCCCTGGCCCTCTCTTGCTGCGTGCTTGTGGAAGTAACAGTGGGTATGACCCTGGCTGGATATCTGGGCCCCCATATCATCAACCGCCTGGCTGGGGGCATATTCCTGATAATGGGGCTCTACGGACTTGCCAGGATTATTCGAGACAAAATTGGCTCTAAAACCGAAATTAAAAAGGTTGAAATATGA
Organism: Syntrophomonas sp.; assembly: GCA_039679855.1. Lineage (GTDB taxonomy): Bacteria > Bacillota > Syntrophomonadia > Syntrophomonadales > Syntrophomonadaceae > UBA5314. Next base: position 28,657 of record JBDKUE010000031.1, on the reverse strand, counting down.
AATAGCTGGGTACAAAGAAAGAGTGACGGTCCTATTAGCTTTAAGAAGCTAATAGGACCGTCACTCTTTCTTTGTACCCGTGCCGCTCTAAATTGATGAAATGTCTACACCAGATTGAGTCTCTATAAAGAAACGGGAGGTAGTGCACCTGAATGCACAGGCAGACTAATTTTCAAAGAATATTTCTTTGGCAGCGATTATTTTATCCATTAACTGGTCGTAGGGAATGTCTGCCAGACGTTCGTTGCCATAGGAATCATGCATTATTAACTGTTGGGTTTTCCGACCGCTTATAAACCGCGGTTTGTCGCTGGTATACTCGACGACCGCCTTCTTCATTGCAGTGAAGAATTGATTCGTTGGCTCATCTGAATTATTCACGTCATAGGGAATCGTATAAAGCATTCCCAGCATGCACACGCCTTGTCCCTGGTTTTCGCCCAAGAATGTTTTGGGGTCCAGGCCAAAGCCGCTGATTATTTGCATAGGTGCATCCAGCCCATCAAAAACGGAATACAGGGGTGAAATCATCTTTACACCGTACTTTTCGGCAATAGGCCCTTCGACAACGCTTCGGAATTCTAGAGTTTGTTCTGGTAAAAAGCGTTCAAAATAGCTGTAGCCGTCTGCGATCTTGGAAACCCCTATTTGTTGACTATACCTGGCTGTTATGAAGTGCATAATGAGCTTGCACGAACAGCATAACAGGCCGGTGGGATATCGCGCCATATCATCCGAAAAAGTTCTAAAACCCAAATATGCCATCATTTCTCGCATATCAAAGTAAATGGCTTCAATCTTGTTTTTAACAAGACCCCTATCCCTGAAAAGATCGAGCTTTTCCACAATCTTACCCTTGACTTCTTCCGGATACATGCAGCCGTTGTTCAGCGCATAAAGATATAGTTGGGCTTCGGGAAATTCCTTCGCAATCGCCAGAAGCACCGCAGTGCTGTCCTTGCCTCCCGAATAGAGCATAGCAATCTTCTTATTGTTGGCGGTAAATGAGTTCCTTACGCTCTGCAAGGCCTCCATATATTTGTTTGTACTAATGCTGTATCCCACCCCATTCTGCCTCTTGATGTTCAAGTACCATATAATGCAATCGGCCCACTCGCAAACAGCTAAATTCAGGTCGCTGGGTCTAAAACATGAGCTTGTCTTGTTACTGGCGTAACCTCCTGCATGAGGGAAATTGTAACATATATAGCGCACGTCAGTCTGGCTTAATCACAGAATACACCTGTACCCCTGTCCCCGCGTTATTTAGACTGGAATATTTTACGTACAATGCCATATCTATTGTAGTGCAAGGTGGTGTTGTCAGATGAGAAATTCTCCGGCATCCAAAGGACTGAAGGAGGTGCTTGCCTACCTTCCGCCCGGTCTGGAAAAAATACTGCAATACCTTGACGAACCGGAGTGCCGGGAATTGGAAGAAATACGGCTGCGCATAGAGCGGCCCCTGTTGTTGCGCATAAATGACCGGGAATGCACCCTTGACAACAAGGGGCGGGTTCATAACGAACTGGACCGGGGGTATTTGGTAAGCGAGGATGATCTGCGCCGAACTATAGCCTGTATAATGGATAATTCCCTCTATGCTTATGAGGAAGATATCAACCGGGGATTTATAACCATACCCGGGGGCCACCGGGTGGGGTTGGCGGGACAGGTTCTGGCTCAGGGGGGAGAGGTCAGGCGGGTAAAGGATTTCTCCAGCCTCTGCATACGCCTGGCCAGAGAGGTATTGGGATGTGCCAAGCCTCTTTTTAGCTTGATTTGCCCCCGGCCCAAGGAGATCTTAAACACCTTGATCATATCTCCTCCGCGCTGCGGAAAGACCACCATTTTGAGGGATGTGGCCCGCTTCTTGTCATCGGGCGGCAGTTCGTGGCCGGGATGCAATGTGGCTTTAATAGATGAACGCTCTGAATTGGCGGGTTGCTACCAGGGGATTCCCCAGTTAAACGTAGGCCCACGCACTGATGTTCTGGATGGCTGCCCCAAACATCTGGGGATGGGTATGGCCTTGAGGGCATTATCGCCCCGGGTAATAATAACCGACGAATTGGGCAGCCGGGAGGACGTAGAAGCGGTGAGGGAATGTGTTAACGCCGGTGTTCAGGTAATAAGTACGGTGCACGCTTCAAGCCTGGAGGAGCTCCACAAGAGGCCCATGCTTAATGAACTTCTTAATTTGAAGGTTTTCTCCCTGGCCGTTTTCCTGTCTCGCCGTCAGGGCCCGGGCAGCCTGGAAAGCTTTGTGAGGATGAATGACTATGTTGACTAAAATAATGGGTGCGGCGTTCGTAGTGTCCGGTTTGGGCGGTTGGGGCCTTTACGGCGCCCGTCGCTTAAGGGAGAGAGCCCGGCATCTTCAGGAACTGAGTATGGCCTTTGGATACCTGGAAAAAGAGATTACCTGCATTTACAACCCCCTCCCCCTGGCCCTGGCTAATACCGCAAGATTTGCACCGGAGCCGGTTGCGCAGCTCTTTTCAGTAAGCAGCGCTTTGCTGCAGGGAAGGTCGGGAATTACCGCGCGGGACGCCTGGTTAACGGGAGTTGAGAAGCTGTCACTGCTTTCACCGTTAGAGAAGGACGACCTTTTGCTCATACAAAGCGCCGCCGATCAATTGGGGGCTTCTGACGCTGCCGGGCAGCGCAAGTTCTTGAGCTTGATTCAAGAGCACCTGAACATTGCCGAACAGACAGCCCGAAATAAGGCCCAGGCTGAACAACAGCTCTATGCCTATGGAGGTTTCATTGCCGGTCTGGTAGTGGTTCTCCTGCTCATATAAAAAGGGGGACGGTGATTAATATGAATATCGATATCATTTTCCGCATTGCCGGAATCGGCATTCTGATTTCGGTGCTGTCAATTGTTTTGAAGCAGGCGAAAAAGGAGGAACAGGCCGAAATGCTTACCCTAGCCGGGGTAGTGGTTGTTTTGATCATTGTTGTTCAATTGATGAGCCAGCTTTTTACGGTGGTGCGCTCCGTTTTCAGTCTGTGAACCATTAGATTGTCTATATTGACATGAAGGGGAGAAAGCTGTGGAGATCGCCCAAATCGTAGGACTGGCCCTGGTTACAACTATTATGCTGCTTATATTGAGGCAGGAGCGACCGGTGATGGCGGTGCTTTTGAGTGTTGCTTTCAGTGTGATGATTTTCCTGCTTATGATGGGCAAATTGAGCTCGATCATCAACTTGATGAAAGAATTGAGCCGCCGGGCCGAGGTCAACTACTTCTTCATGGCGACGGTTATTAAAATACTGGGAGTTGCTTATCTGGGTGAATTCGCCGCTTCGATCTGCCAGGATGCCGGGGAAAATGCAGTAGCCAAGAAAGTTGAGTTCGCCGCCAAGATCATAATCGCGGTTCTGGCCCTGCCGATAATGGTTGCCATACTCGAATCGCTGCTTCAACTACTGCCCAATTAGCACCAGTTCAGCGATCGCAGGATAAACCGCTCTGATGAAAGTGGTCAGGCCATCACCAGGGCTATTAAAGGAGAGGGGGTGCCCATTCATGAAAAGTAAGCTGGTCTTTTTATTCATGCTAGGTATGCTAATAGTTTTGACTCCCAACCTGGCTGCAGCTGGTGAAACCCAGGATGCCAGCCAACCAGCGTTTACTTTTCAAGATGCGATGAACAGCATGGATCTGGGCGCTCTGGAAGAGTACAAGCAAAAAGTCGACAGCGAACTGGGGAAATATATCAGCGATAAATCACTCTCCCAGTGGTTTATGGATTTTATAAAAGGGGACTGGAATTTCGATGCCGAAAATACCAGCCAGTTCTTGTTGAAGAAGTTCCTGGGGGAAATAATGGCCAACTTCAGTTTACTGGGCAAGCTGATTCTGCTGTCGGTCCTGGCCGCCCTTCTCATCAACCTGCAAAATTCCTTTTCCGGGGGTGTGGCCAGGATATCCTATTGGGCCTGCTACCTGGCCCTGGCGGTACTGGCCCTGGCCTCTTTTCGAACCGTGCTGGAGATCGGGCATCAGACTATTGACACTATGTCGGACTTCATGATGGCCATGCTGCCGCAAATGCTGGTATTGACTGCCGGACTAGGCAATGTAAACGCTTCGGTTATGCTGTTCCCGATCCTCATAACGGCTGCCACCGCTTTTGCCAGCGCCATCAAGAATATAGTCTTTCCCCTTATCATCATGTCGGCCATATTGAGCATCGTCAACCACCTCTCGGACAGCCTCAAGGTGGAAAAAATGAGCAAGTTTTTCACCCAGATGGCCCAGATTTCACTGGCCTTTTTCCTGACGCTTTTTGTGGGAATTCTGACTTTGCGGGGCCTTTATGCCTCGGTGCTGGACAAAGTAACTCTGCGCACCACCAAGTTTGTCACCGATAACGCCATCCCGGTGGTCGGCAAGATCTTTTCAGATACGGTTGAGGTGGCGGCCGGTTACGTGGTGATGCTCAAACAGGCTCTGGGGGTATTCGGAGTGCTCGTGGTTCTGGGGATAATAATCCTTCCGCTGCTCAAAATTATGGCTATCGGCCTTATCTACCGGGTGTCGGCGGTTCTAGCCGAACCGCTGGGTGATTCCAAAACGGCGACCATACTGGAGAGCATGAGCGCCCATCTTTTTCTCATGCTGGCCGCGGTGGCCGCCGTGGGCCTTATGTTTTTGATCATGATCGCAATAATGGCCGGCATGGCCAACGGCTTCGCCATGCTCCGCAATTAGGAGGCTTAAATGAGCACCCTGGCTGAAATTGTTAAACACGTGATGATCATCATCGTCATAACCAGTTTCCTGGAGTTGATGCTGCCGGAAGGAGGCATAAAACCGTTTGTGCGCTTTGCCATCGGGCTTTTTGTAATAATTGCGGTTTTAAATCCGGTGCTGGGATATCTTTTCCGGGATCATAATTTTGAAATCAAATGGTGGGATGTAAAGGAGCAGGTTTCCAGTCAGGGTGAAGTGGAACAGAAAGGCCGGGAGCTTAAAGAGCAGATAACCGGTGCGGGCAGTAATAGCCTTAAGCAGAAGCTGGAAGGACAGATCAATTCACTGGCCCAGCTGGTGCCGGGAGTGGCCGGGGTAGAGAGTAGGGCAGAGCTTGACCGGGACGGCGCCATCAAAGCCTTGAGCTTAAGTGTAAAAGAGGAGGTTAAAGAGTCGGACCAGGAGGAGGCAACCCCGGCCCTGACTGATAAGAAGGCCGAAAATAAGAGCCGTGAGCAGATAAAAAACAAACTGACCAGTCTTCTGCAAAATTTTTATGGACTGGAAGGCGTTAAAGTAGAATTTATTTTTGAAGGGGGTTAAAGGAAATGCTGGAAGAATGGATAAGGGAATTCAAAGCCGATGCCGGGAAAATGCAGTGGTTAAAGCGCTTTCGGGGCAAACATCTTTTAGTGGTCCTGGTCTGCCTGGGGATGCTAGCCCTGTTGTGGCCGGTTACCTCAACCGAAGAAGCTAAACAGGCAGTCAGCGATTCATATCAATCAGACGCCGGGACTGGAACCGTCAAACGCCAGACAACCGCTGCATTGGAAGGGATATTGGCCCAAATCTCCGGGGCGGGAAAGGTACAGGTGAGTATTACCCTGGCTTCCGACGGCAGCAAAAGTTATGCTACCAACACCCGCCAGGAAAAGCGTACCACTGAAGAAAAGGACGCCAAGGGAGTTGCAAAGACAACTGTCGAGGAAAATACGAGCAATGACCTTTCTGTATCATCGGGCAACCCGTTGTTGCTGGAAACCAAAGGACCTGAAGTTATCGGCGTCTTGGTGGTAGCTGACGGAGCCAGGGATGCCTTCGTACGGGAAAAATTGATGCAAGCCACGGCCACCCTGCTGGACGTGCCCCTTTACAAAGTGCAGGTTATGCCCCGGGAAGGAGGAATATGATGATAGTCTTTAATATTGCCAACCGTCGCCTCTGGGCGGCAGGTGCTGCCGTATTGGTGTTTATTATTATGGTTTGGGCCATAAGCAGCCGCTTTGGCACTTCCCTAACCCCTAGCAGCTCAGTAGCCGACCAGAATAAGAACCTGGAAAAGAGCATTGTCAGCAAACTTGAAGAGAAGCGTGGCCAAAAGGGCTTTTTTGCAGAATACAGAATGGAAAGGGAAAGCATGCGCGGAAAACTAACCGAAATGTTGACCGGGATCGTAAACGATCCCAAGGCTGAAAAAGCAGCCCGCCAGGCCGCATCCCTGCGGCTGGTCCAGATCAGCGAAGACATGGAAAAGGAAATGAAAGCGGAAAACCTGATCAAATCCAAGGGTTATTCTGATTGCGTGGTGATCTTCCAGGAAGATGCCACCAGCGTGGTTGTATCCGCCAGCCAGTTGAACAGCGAGCAGGAAGCCGATATTCGCCAGACCATAGGAAAAACTAAAAATTCGGGTAAACTGCTTTTGACCTTGATTGAACCGTAGTACAACGTTCCGTATATTCTTGATATTCTTGCACATAATTTGGGCAGATTTTTCCGAATTACTGCGTTGTCGTCATGTACTTACAGTGCATATATATGGCAAAGAAGGGCTAAAACAGCCGCTATAAAGGGCGATCGGGCCATGTATACATCGATCCCAGCCATTGAAAAGATAAACCATTCTCCTTATAATAGTATAGAAGTGCTATTGGTAGCATAGGGAACGGAACAGTATTTGCTCAGGCTTTAGCCTGGGCCTATTTGTATTATGGAGAATTGCCAACAAAACCGGGTTGGAACGGATTAAAGGTTGGAAGTAGTGGGAGGGACGATATGGGCAAAATCAAGATAACCGATACCAGCTTGAGGGATGGCCACCAGAGCCTGTGGGCAACCCGCATGACTACCGACGATATGCTGCCGGTGCTCTCTGCCCTGGATGACATCGGATACCATTCTCTGGAGATGTGGGGAGGGGCTACCTTTGATGTGTGCATCCGCTATTTAAACGAAGATCCCTGGGAGCGCCTGCGCATAATAAGAGAAATCGTTAAAAAAACCAAACTTCAGATGCTGCTGCGGGGGCAATCCCTGGTGGGATACACTCATTATCCGGATGATGTTGCCTACAAGTTTGTGGAAAAGGCAGCTGAAAACGGCATAGATATATTCCGGGTTTTTGATGCTTTAAACGATATTCGCAATCTGGAGGTCCCTATAAAAGCGGTTAAGAGAAACGGCAAACACGTCCAAGCCTGTGTGGTTTATACCATCAGCCCGGTTCACTCCAATCAGCAGTTTTTAGAAACCGCTTTACGGCTCAAGGACATGGGGGCCGATTCGATCTGCATCAAGGATATGGCAGGGCTTCTGGCTCCCTATGCATCGTTTGAACTGGTCAGCCTGTTTAAAAAGAATCTGGGCCTGCCAGTGCAGTTACATACCCATTATTACGGCGGACTGGCCATAGCTACCCTGATAAAAGCGGCTGAAGCCGGGGTGGACATGATCGATACGGCCAGCGTGCCCATGGCTTTTGGATCTTCCCAGCCTCCGGTCGAGACGGTAGTGCGGGTTTTACAGGAATCAGAATGGGACACCGGCCTTGATCTGCATAAATTGTTCGAAATTGCCAATCATTTTGAACAGATAAGAAAACACAAGGGCTTTGAGCGTGGGGTAACCCGCATTACCGACATGCAGGTGTTTGAGCATCAAATTCCCGGCGGAATGATAACCAACCTCTATTCCCAGCTGGAGGAGCAAAAGGCCGCCGACCGGATTGATGAAGTGCTGGCGGAAATACCAAAAGTCAGGGAAGATCTTGGTTATCCGCCCCTGGTTACGCCCACCAGCCAGTTGATCGTTATTCAGGCAGTGGCCAATGTACTGGCAAGGGAACCTTATAAACTCTGTTCCCGGGAGGTCAAACAATATGCCCGGGGCTTCTACGGCAAGCCCCCGGCGCCGATCAAAGAAGAAGTCTTGAAAAAGATCGTCGGTGATGAAGAGATCATTACGGTGAGGCCGGCTGATCGGCTTGAACCGGGCTGGCCAAAGGCGGTGCGGGAATCGGCCCGGTGGTCGGAGTCGGAGGAAGATGCCCTCACCTATGCGCTGTTCCCGCAGCCGGCGGTAAAGTTTTTTGAATACCAGAAGGACAGGGGGCTTGAAGATATACCTCAGATTCAGACCACCGATGAAGTAGCGGCTGGAATTGCCGTGGAGGAAAAAAAGGCGGCAGCCCCGCCGCGCCCGGCCCCCAGCAGGGCCAAGAAAAGATTAGCTGTAGAGGGAGATGAGGACATGAACATTGATGAAATAAGAGAATTGATGCTGATGCTGGACCAGAGCAGCATAGTAGAAATGGAAGTGGAAAAGGACGGTTTCCGGGTAATGATGAAGAAACCGGGTGCCCATCAGGGTTCACCGGCACCAGCCGTCGCTCCCCGGGAAGCGGCACCGGCTACGGTTTATGAGGAACTTGCAGTTGCCGAAATACCGGAAAACCTGGTAGAAGTTGTAGCTCCTATGGTGGGCACTTTTTATGCGGCTCCTTCGCCGGACGCCAGCCCTTATGTGCGGGTGGGAGAACAGATCAAACCCGGACAGACCCTTTGTATCGTAGAAGCTATGAAGCTGATGAATGAGATAAAGTCGGAAGTATCCGGGATTATCGCAGGCATACTGGTGGATAACGGCGACCCCGTCGAATACGGCCAGGTAATGTTTGTCATTGAAGAAGATTAGAGGTGATAGATTGTTATCCAAGGTCTTGATAGCCAACCGGGGCGAAATCGCGCTTCGAATTATCAGAGCCTGTCGGGAAATGGGAATAAAGACGGTTGCGGTTTATTCTGTGGCCGACCGGGACAGCCTGCATGTGAAAATGGCTGACGAAGCAGTATGTATTGGAGCCGCGCCGGCCCGGGAGAGCTATTTGAATATACCCAACGTGATCCAGGCGGCTTTATCCCGGGGAGCTGACGCTATACATCCCGGCTACGGGTTCCTGGCCGAAAATGCTTATTTTGCCTCCTTGTGCGAAACCCACCATCTCACGTTTATCGGTCCCAGCGCCGAAGTTATCGAACTGATGGGTGACAAGGTAAAAGCCAGGGAAGTGGTCAGCCAGGCCAACGTGCCCCTGGTGCCGGGCAGTCCGGGAGCGGTCGGCGATTATCATGAAGCCCTTGAAATAGCTAAACAGATCGGATATCCGGTGATAATTAAAGCTTCCGCCGGCGGGGGAGGACGGGGAATGCGCCTGGCCCATAATGAAGCTTCTTTGCAGGAGGCCCTGGATATGGCCCGCATGGAAGCCGGAGCGGCTTTTGGCAATAATGAAATATATGTGGAAAAATACATAGAGGAGCCCCGTCACATTGAAATTCAGGTTTTGGGAGACAAGTATGGCAACATCGTACATCTGGGCGAACGAGACTGCTCCCTGCAGAGAAGGCATCAAAAGCTGTTGGAAGAATCTCCATCGTCCTTTGTTGACGAGCCAATGCGCCAGGAGATGGGGCGGGTGGCTGTAGAAGCAGCCCGTTCGGCCGGTTATTTCAGTGCCGGAACGATCGAATTCCTGGTTGATAAAAACCGTAATTTTTATTTCATTGAAATGAATACCCGCATTCAGGTAGAACACCCGGTCACTGAAATGGTCACCGGTATCGATATAGTGAAAGAACAGTTCAGAATAGCGGCCGGGGAAAAACTGAACCTGAGTCAGGACGATATACGGCTCAACGGGTGGGCTATGGAATGCCGGATCAACGCTGAAGATCCGGCCAATGATTTCCGGCCCTGCCCGGGAAGCGTCACTCTCTATCTGCCCCCGGGTGGACCGGGAGTGCGGGTCGACTCGGCTGTATATACCGGCTACAACATACCCCCCTATTATGACTCCATGGTGGCCAAACTCATCGTCTGGGGAGCCAGCCGGGATGAGGTCATAGCCAGAATGCGCCGGGCTTTGAGCGAATTTCAAATAGGTGATATTAAAACCACTATTCCTTTCCATTTACAGGTACTGGGCAACGCGTTTTTCATAAGGGGCGAGGTATACACCAACTTTATCCAGCGGCGCATGGCTGATGGATAAAAAATATTGTCAGTCCTGAATAGTGCTTAATTTGATAATATTACTAAATCTCTGGTACAATACGATTAGGTATTAGTACACTGCCAAACCTAATTCTATACATTATTCGTCTGTTAAATTTCCGTATGACTGCGTTGTCGTCAGTCGTAATACGTCCAGTATTACTCGTTCCGACGTTTATGGACGAACTAGTGCGGCGATGCCAGGACGGCAAGGAGCCGCCTCCGCCTTGTCCTACGAAAATTTTCCTAGACGACTAATACATAGAATTAGGATTGGCAGTGTACCGGAATAAATTATCTGGAGGTGGACTGATCATGGAAATGCAGAAATCTGAACTAAATAGTGAGCTTGGAGTTGTACGCATTGCGGATGAAGTCGTTTCTACGGTCGCCGGTCTAGCAGCCATCGATGTTGATGGAGTGTCATCAATGAGTGGCGGTTGGGGAACCGAGTTGGTTGAGAAGCTCGGTCGCAAAAATTTTGGAAAAGGAATCAAGGTTGAAGTAAGCAATCAGGAGACCAAAATAGACATCTTTGTGGTAATTGACTATGGCTATGAAATACCGAAGGTAGCTGAAATTGTGCAGAAGGAAGTTAAGACAGCCGTAGAAACCATGACCGGGTTGACTGTTACCGCGGTTAACATACACGTTGTGGGCGTGGCAATCAAGAAAGAAGACAGCGCCGAGATAAATATGGATTAATAAAATATGAGGGAGACCCTCAGAGCGGGCTCTTCAGAGCGAGCAAGGAAAGTGAAGATCAAGGAATGAACAAATCCCGCTAACTTGGCGTACTATAGCTACGTCGAGTGAGCGGGTTTTGTGAATGACGCAGACGACGCCCATGGACGGGCTAGTGTGGCGGTGGCAGGATGCCAAGGAGCCGTGAATCGCTTTTATTGCCGCTCTGACCCCCTGTTTCGGCAGGGGGTTTATAAATTATCGCAAGTTGAAGAGGTGATTTGATGTCCAGTTGGTGGCGCTTTGTAATGATATTATACAACCTTCTCCTGCTGGTACTGGCCGCGATAGCAGTGGCGGCAGCCATGGGGAGGCCTGAACCGGTCAATTACATAAACATGGCCCTTTCTACTCCGGAAAACCGTATAATATTCGGCACCTGTGCGGTGGTCCTGGTAGTTGTGGCCCTTACCGCCCTGGTTTCAGCTCTTAAATACGAAGATCCGGGGAAAACGGTTACCGTTGACCAGAGCCTGTCCGGCAATGTTTCAATCACCGTTCCTGCCATTAACGTGATAATAATGAAGGCTGTAAAAAAAGTTCCTGGAATTCGCGACATCAAGCCCACGGTAAGTGAAGGCCCAGGTGGTCTCATTGTCAAACTGCACATGATGATCAACCCTGATCACAGTGTTCCGGAGATGTGCCAGCAGATCCAGGAAGTTGTGAGGCAATACCTCGAAGAGACCGGGGGGCTAAAAGTGTCCGAAGTCAGGGTCCTGGTGGACGATTTTAATATCTCCAACAGGAATGCCGGGGCTTAAGGGGGCTTTTTTATGTGGGAAAAATTATTTCAAGATATTCTTGATCAGCACCGGGGCAAGTTTATCGGCATAATAGTAGGTCTGCTAGGGGCCATTTTGATCTTGACCTTTGGCTTCTGGCGCTCACTTTTTGTTATTTTCTGCATCGTTGTCGGGTACTTTATAGGAAAACGAATTGACGACAACAAAAGCTTCAACAGCCTAATCAAGAAATTCATGGGAGACAAAGATTGACAGCGAAAGGGGATATAATTGAGCAGGAGAAAGGCTCGTGAGCTTGCTTTTAAGGTTTTGTTTCAGGTTGACCAGGTGAGTGCCGATCCCAAACAAGCATTCAGCTATCTGCTGGGGGAAAACAGCCTGGCCGATAAGGAAAGAGATTTTTCCTGGAGCCTGGTCGAGGGCTGTTTAAAGTCGATTGATGAGATAGACGCAGGCCTGGCGCGTTATTCCAAGGATTGGAGCCTGGACCGCATGTCATCGGTGGACAGGAACATTATGCGCATGGCTTCCTTTGAAATTCATAATACGGAGCGCAGTCAGGCGGTGGTCGCTATCGACGAAGCGATTGAAATCGCCAAGAGATATGGCGACGAAAGCTCAGCCAGCTTTGTTAATGCCATCCTGGACAAAGTTCTGGGTGAAAGAGGATGACTTATTATCTAGGTATTGATACCAGTGCTTACACGACCTCTCTGGCCTTAGTAGATGAAACAGGCCAGATTTTTTCTGATGAGCGGCTTATTCTGCAGGTTGATCAGGGCAAGCGGGGGTTGAGACAATCAGATGCCTTGTTTTTACATATCAAAAACCTCCCCGATCTGGTCGAAAGACTTGAGCTCGACGTATTTCGACGGATTCAGGGTATCGCAGTAAGTGCCTGGCCCCGCCCGGTTGAGGGAAGCTACATGCCGGTTTTTTTAGCCGGAGTAGCTGCCGCACGCACCCTGGCTGTTACTCTCGGGGTTCCTCTGTTTCAAGTGAGCCACCAGGAAGGCCATGTGCGGGTGGGCATGGCGGGCAACCCGGATCTTAAGCTTGAGAATGGCTTGCTGGCCGTGCATTTTTCCGGGGGTACTTCGGAAATTTTAAAGGTTAGACCCGGCAAGGAGCGGTGCTACGATATAGAGATGACCATGGCCGGAAGCGACATACACGCCGGACAACTGGTTGATCGAGTAGGCGTTGCCCTGGGTCTACCGTTTCCGGCGGGAAGAGAAATGGAGAAACTGGCCCTTCAATCGGACGGAGAACGGACGGTGCACCTGCCCGCCTCGGTAGGTGAGCAGGGCTTCTCTTTTTCCGGAGTGGAAACCCGGGCTATGCAGTATATCAGAGAAGGAATACCTCCTTCGGATATAGCCCTGGCCACCCTGCGGGTTATTGCCAATACCCTGGAAAAAGCCTTGCTCCGGGAATGCCAGCGCTATGACATAGGACAGGTACTGCTGGTGGGAGGGGTAATGGCCAACTCTATCATCAAAAAAAGGCTTAGATCCCGCCTGGAGCATCAGGCGGTGGGTATAAAGTTGTTTTTCGCCGAACCAACCTTAAGCTCCGACAATGCTGTCGGGGTTGCCTTGCTGGCATCTGATTTGGAGCGGCAAAAAGATTGTTGGGGGTAGATGTGTTGAAAAAATCGAACATTCTTTACGGTAAAGGCATTGCCGACAAGGTTTTAAAGGAGGTAGCCAAAGAGGTTCAGGAATTAAAGAGCCGGGAGATAGTGCCTCTGCTCATGACGGTTGAGGTGGGGGAAAACGCGGCGTCCCGGGTCTATATGACTTCCCAGCGCCGGACTGCCGAGAGCATAGGCATTAATTTTGAGATGATGGAGTATGCTGCAGGCACCTCCCAAAAACGATTGTTTAATATTATTAAAAACATCGACGAGGATTCCTATATCAACGGGGTAATACTGCAGATGCCGCTCCCCTCGCATATCGATTCTAAACTGGCTCAGTGGGCTATCCCCACCCGCAAAGACATTGAAGGGGTAACTCCCTACAATCTGGGCCGTATGTTTTTAGGCGTCCCCGGTTTGATGCCCTGTACTGCCCAGGCCATTGTGGCTATGATCAAATCCACCGGAGTAGATCTTAAGGGAAAAGAGGTTACTATTGTCGGTCACAGCGATATAGTGGGCAAACCCACTGCTATAATGCTTTTACATGAACAGGCCACGGTTACCATGTGTCATGAAGCCACGGCTGAAAGGGGTCTCCTGGAGGAGCATGTCAGAAGGGCAGAAATACTGGTAGTGGCAGTAGGTAAACCTGATGTAATAAAAGGGGAATGGGTAAGGCCCGGAGCCATTGTCATTGATGCCGGGATCAACACGGTAGGTGACAAGATTGTCGGTGATGTGGAATTTGAAGCAGCCCGGGAACGGGCTGCCTTTATAACCCCGGTGCCCGGAGGGGTTGGGGCGGTCACGGTAGCTTACCTGATGAAGAACACCGTCGAGGCGGTGCGCTGGCAGACCAGCGAGGACCAGGGGGAAAATTGATGGAGGCCATAAGCGGAGCGCAAATTGCCGGAGAGATTAGAGACCGGCTGCGGAATGAAAACACCCGGTTGGGCCTTATGCCGTGCCTGGCAGTTATTTTAGTGGGCTCTCAGGAAGACAGCGCCATGTATGTCAGGCTAAAAGAAAAGGCCGCTCTCGATATCGGGGGCCGGTTTTGCCTGGAAACCCTTCCTGAAGCCGCCAGCGCCGACGCCTTGCTGGAGTTGATCGAGCGGCTCAACCGGGATGATACGGTGGATGGAATTATCTTGCAGCTTCCGCTGCCTGCTCATCTGGAACCGCAGCGGGAGACCTTTTTAAAGGCCATTGAACCTCTTAAGGATGTTGACGGATTTCACCAGGAAAACCGGGGCAGCCTTCTGGGCGGGGAACCCGCCTTCACTAGCTGCGCCGCCCTGGCCTGCCTGGAAGTTATAGAAAGATACGCCAAGCCGCTGCAGGACAAAAGGGTGCTGCTGGTCGGCGAATCCTTTGACCTGATCATGCCCCTCACCTTGCTTTTAATGAAGGCCCGCTGCCGGGTTGCAGTTGTTCCCGAACCGTCCGGGGAACTTTTGGACAACTGTGATATTGCGGTCGTAGAACAGGGCGGAGCCGGGATTATAAAAAATCTGGGGCAGGATGGCCCCGAGCTTATATTGGACGCCGGGTTTTATGTGACTCCCCAGGGGCTGCAGGGAAATGTTGAACGGGAACAACTCTCAAGGTTTTCCGGCCGCCTGCTTCCGGTTCCCGGAGGCATGGGCCCCATTCTTGTAGCCAAGCTGATGGAAAATGTAACGCTGGCTGCCTTAAGGAGAACTGCATGCAGGAATTCCTGACCGTAACCGCGTTAAATCAATATATAAACCGGCTCCTGGAGAACGACGAGATCCTTCAAGACTGCTGGCTCAAAGGGGAAATATCAGGCTGCAAGCTGTACCAGCAGTCGGGGCATCTCTATTTTACCCTTAAAGATGAGGAAAGCGCTGTCAGTTGCGTCATGTTCAAAAGCCGGGTTCGGTCATTAAAGTTTAAGCCCCAGGATGGGCAGGAAGTTTTGCTGCGAGGCAGCCTGGCCGTCTTTGGACGCCAGGGAAGATACCAGGTGTATGTGCAGGAAATCCAACCCTATGGCGTGGGCGGAATCCTGCTGCTCCTGGAACGCCTTAAAAGGGACCTGGAAATCCGCGGCTACTTTGCCCCGGAAAAGAAGAAACAACTGCCGGCCCTGGCCAACCGTATAGGCATAGTTACCTCCCAGGACGGGGCCGCTTTGCGGGATATGGTCCGAATTCTAAAACAGAGGCACCGGCGGGTTGATGTCATTCTAGTACACAGTGCTGTTCAAGGGGCCGAGGCACCCCGGGAATTGGCCCGGGGCATCGCTCTTTTAAACCGCTATGGCCAGGTGGATATTATTATAATAGGGCGCGGTGGAGGAGCTCTGGAAGACCTGATGGCTTTTAATACCGAAGAAGTGGTAAAGGCCATTTATGAATCACAAATACCTGTAATCTCGGCGGTGGGTCATGAAATAGACTTCACTCTGGCTGATCTCGCGGCTGATCTGAGGGCTGCCACCCCCAGTCAGGCCGCTCAACTGGCGGTGCCGGATATGAGCGCTCTGGAACAGGAACTCATTAACCGGCAAAAAAGGATGCAGCGGGCTCTGGAACGGCGGCTGGCTTATTGGGACGAATGTCTGGACCGGATAATGAGCAAGAAGCTGTGGTATGAACCGGAAATATTACTTAAGGATAAATGGGATGATTTGCAGGCCAACCGTGAAGCCTTGATAAAACTCGTTCAAGATAAGTTAAGGGAAAAGGAAAACCGATTTGCCTTGGCGGCTCGTTCCCTGGATACTTTAAGCCCCTTAAAAGTCATGGACCGGGGATATGTGGTGGTGAAAAGAGAAGGGCATATTGTAAAAAGCGGCAGCGAAACGCAAATCGGCGACCATCTGACCGTGGCTCTAAACGATGCCGATCTTGAGGTTGTGGTTGAAAGTAAGGAGCTGAAACTGCGCTATGGATAAGATGAAATTTGAAGAGGCCTTAAACCGGTTGGAAGAAATGGTGGAAAAGCTGGAGTCCGGTGAGCTGGATTTAGAAGCTTCGATTAAAACCTTCCAGGAAGGTATTACCTTAAGCCTGTTTTGCCAGAAAGAACTGGAGCAGGCCCAGGGGCGCGTCCAACGGCTGGTTGAAAGCTTGAGCGGAGATTTGGAGCTTGACGACCTTGATGTTTAGCATGCTTGTCCCAAAAAATTTGATGAAGGACCAAAACTATTAATATGATATGCCCTTGGGAGGGTTAAGGAATGGAATTTGACTGCCAACAATTCAAGCAGGAACTACAAAAACGCAAGGAGTTTGTAGACAGCTGCCTGGAGCAGTATTTAAACGATACCGATGCTTTTCCCCCGGTAATTCACGAAGCAATGCACTATGCGGTATTCAACGGGGGAAAGCGGCTGCGGCCCATTCTGGTCTTTGAAGGGGCGGTCCTGGCTGGAGGAGAACGTTTATCTGTAGTTCCGGCGGCCTGCGCCCTGGAGATGATACACTCCTATTCCCTGGTACACGATGATCTTCCGGCTATGGACGACGATGACTTCAGGCGGGGAAAACCAACCTGCCACCGGGTTTATGGCGAAGCCAACGCCATACTAACCGGTGATGCGCTGTTGACCCGGGCCTTTGAACTTCTGGCCCAGAACGTGCAGGTGAAAGAGGTGGAACCGCTGCGAGTTCTTACCGTCATTGAGGAAGTGAGCCAGGCAGCAGGCAGCAGGGGAATGGTGGGAGGACAGGTTCTGGATCTGGAAAGTGAAGGCAAGGTTTTAGATGAACCGGGCCTGGAAACCATCCACCATCTCAAGACCGGGGAGCTCTTTAAAGCCGCGCTTAGAGCCGGAGCCCTGCTGGCCGGCATGGAAGAAGAAAGACTGGATTGTCTGGATAGTTATGCCAGGTGTTTTGGTCTGGCTTTTCAGATTACCGATGACATTTTAGATGTAAAAGGCGACGAAGCCCTCATCGGCAAACCGGTGGGAAGCGACGAAAAGAATAATAAGGTAACCTACCCCCGGCTCTACGGTCTGGAAGGAGCCTGGGCCCTTGCGCGGGAAAATGTCGATAGGTGCCTGGCAAGCTTGCAGGGATTCGGCCAGTCCGCCGATTTCCTACGCAGTCTGGCCCTTTTTTTGCTGGAAAGGGACAGTTAGGACTAAATCGTAACGTATATTTATTAAGTAGAAGAAAACCGGGGCTGTGATTTGTGCCGTAAAAGGGAGCTATTTTGAATAAAATGGCTGACTGGCATGAATTTGAGCCCTGTGCTATAATATCTTATCGACAGCAACCGGTCAGGAGGTTGCAGTATTCTAGTCAATCTTATCAGTCTCGAAGACGGGCCTAAAAATCCGTTCCGGGCACATCGATGAAGATTCTGGTATCGGCTTGTGACGCCCAGTCAGGGGTCGTTGCTGGGAGTTAAGGGTGCTGGGGCACCCCACAATGGCATGTGGGACTGACCCCTTCATCCGTGGAGGCTCATCAATAAATTTGGTGAGAAAACCTGCATTTGGTAGCTGCTGGGTGCAGTGTAGCCTGCCTTGAGTGGCGGCGGCGGATAGGCATATAAGGGTGGTTGCGACCTTGGCCAGGGTCCTATCGCCCGCTTTGAAACCGGTGTCTGCAAAAGAGGCTAGAGCTGATGTGGATTGTCGGGGAAAACTCCTAGACTGAGTGTCAGGCGCACGGTTTGACGAGGATTAAAGTGCGTACTTAGTGGTAATCCAGCCCCGCCAGCGGCAACGTGGCGGAGTGGGCATAAAGGGAAACCGCCCTCTTGGCAACAACTGGGACGCCCGCTGGGAAAACCTGCTGGACCTATGTCGCAGCGTTTACTCGTTGAACAACCTCTGACCGGTGTTAGTCAACCATAAAGGAAAGTTAGCATTGTTTGGAACCATAAACCGAAAAAACTTGATATCCGGATTGCTGATTGCGTTCATTACCTTTTTCATTGCCCTGGTGGTAAATCTCGGGTCGCAGGTTTTGGTTGAAGTTGTAAATGACCTTATTTTGTCTTTACTGCTTCTGCTGTTGATTATTTTTCTAGGGATAGTTTTTGATATAATTGGAACTGCCGCCACCGCCGCCGAAATGCCGCCTTTCAATGCCAGGGCGGCCAAAAAAATATCTGGAGCCCGGCAGGCGGTTAAGATAATTAAGAACGCCCACCTGGTGGCCAATTTTTGCAACGATGTGGTGGGAGACATCGCCGGGACTTTGAGCGGGGCCCTGGGCGCCGGGATTGTCATAAGCCTGGCCAGGCAGTTTGCCCTCCTCGATCTGACTCTGGCGGGTGCGGTGATGACCAGCCTGATAGCTTCCCTGACCGTGGGTGGCAAGGCGTTCGGAAAGGTTTTAGCTATAAATCATGCCAACCAGATCATATTCCGGGTGGCGTTGATTATAAGCTGGTGGGAAGGCCTCACCAGAATAGAGTTGTTTCGCGGATAGAAGGTGATCCTTTGTATACCATACTGGAGGAACTGGAGCTTCCCCAAGGAGTTAGAAAACTTAAACTCGCCGAAAAGCAGAAGCTCGCCCAGGACATTAGAGATATACTGGTCAAGAGCGTGGCCAGTTGCGGCGGGCACCTGGCCTCCAACCTGGGGGTAGTGGAATTGACCATTGCTCTGCACTCGGTTTTTGACACCCATACCGATCGAATTATCTGGGATGTAGGACATCAGAGTTATGTGCATAAGATTTTGACAGGCCGCTTTCGGGACATGGATACCCTGCGGCAGTTTGGAGGCTTGAGCGGGTTCACCAAGTGCCACGAGTCCGCTCATGACGCTTTTGATACCGGCCACAGCAGCACCTCGATATCATCGGCTCTGGGCATGGCCCTGGCCAGGGACCGGCTGGGGGAAAGCTACTCGGTAATAGCGGTTATCGGAGACGGAGCCCTGACTGGAGGTATGGCCTTTGAAGCGCTCAACCATGCCGGCCATCTGGGAACCGATCTGATGGTGGTTTTAAATGACAACGAGATGTCCATTTCCAAGAATGTCGGGGCCTTATCCAGCTATTTAAACCGTCTGCGCACCGACCCTTCCTATTCTCGTACCAAAGAAGAAATTGAGACGGTTCTTCATCGGATTCCCCGGATCGGAAGCAGCCTGGCCAGTGCTGCCAGCCGATTTAAAGACAAGGTGAAGTATCTTATGGTGCCCGGCATCTTTTTCGAAGAACTGGGCTTTACGTATATTGGCCCTGTGGACGGTCATGACCTGCAGGCAATGACCCTGGTGATGTCCAATGCCCGGCGTATGAAAGGCCCGGTTTTGATACATACCATTACTCAGAAGGGCCGGGGATATGGTCCGGCCCTGGAGAATCCCGATGTATTTCATGGAGTTGGCCCCTTTGACATCAACACCGGCAGTCAGGTAAAAAAACCATGCAAAACCTATACTCAGCTGTTCGGCGACTATATGGTGGGCAAGGCCCAGCAAGAACCGCACCTGGTAGCCATAACGGCTGCTATGGCTTCCGGAACCGGGCTGTCTGATTTCGCCTCTGAATACCCGGAGCGCTTTTTTGATGTGGGAATATGTGAACAGCACGCTGTAACCATGGCGGCAGGTATGGCCAAAGCAGGGCTTAAGCCGGTGGTGGCTGTTTATTCGACCTTTTTGCAGAGGGCTTTTGACCAGGTAGTTCATGATGTGGCCATACAAAACCTGCCGGTGGTCTTCGCCGTTGATCGGGCGGGATTGGTAGGTGAGGACGGAGCTACTCACCAGGGGGCTTTTGACCTGGCCTACCTCAGAATAGTACCCAACCTGACCGTTATGGCTCCGGCGGATGGTCGCGAGCTTACCGCCATGCTCGATAAGGCTCTGGAAGTGAATGGACCGGTGGCCATTCGCTATCCCCGGGGAATTGCTGAAAGTTCAGCCACCGAGCCCGGACCCATAGAAATTGGTAAGGGCAGAATTATTCAAGAAGGCCATGACCTGGCTATTATCGCTATTGGACGGGGGATCAAGATGGGGCGTGAACTGGCCGAACTGCTTAAGCAAAATGGAATATCGGCCATGCTATATGATGCCCGTTTTGCCAAACCGCTTGATTTAGAAGGCATCGCCGGTATAGCCCAGCGCTTTACTAATATTGTTACTATTGAAGACAACTGTCTGGCCGGAGGCTTTGCCAGTGCCATACTGGAGCTTCTGGCTGACAAGGGCCTGAATGACTGCCGGTTGATTCGTGTCGGCTTGCCTGATGACTTTGTTGAACATGGTCGGGTTGAGCAGTTGTTCGAATGCCTGGGTATGGACCCCGCTTCCGTGCTGGCCAGGATAATTGATCAATGGCCCAAACTGACCCGCAACCGATCCTTGGAGCTGCTTAGATTTGGAGAAAAATAGGCTGGATATGCTGCTAGTTGAAAAGGGTTTGGCCCCCAGCCGGGAAAAGGCCCGGGGGATGATTCTGGCCGGGCAGGTGCGGGTAAACGGCAGGGTTTTAGACAAACCGGGTACAGCGGTTGCTGCAGACAGCCTTATAGAATTGGAAGGCAAAACCTGTCCTTATGTCAGCCGCGGGGGCTTAAAAATAGAAAAGGCAGGCGAAGTATTCGGGGTTGCTTTCGAGGGCCGGGTGGTGCTTGACGTGGGTGCCTCCACCGGCGGCTACACTGATTATGCCCTGCAGAAAGGCGCTTCGAAGGTCTATGCGGTTGATGTCGGCTATGGCCAGCTGGATTGGAAGCTCCGCAGCGACCCGCGGGTTGTCAGCCTGGAACGGACCAACATAAGATACCTGGAAGGACTGGACGAACCGGTTGATATTGTCAGCATAGACGTCTCTTTTATATCAACCTCCAAGGTGTTTCCGGTAGTCAGGAATATGCTCAAAGACAACGGCCTGGTAATCAGCTTGATCAAACCGCAGTTTGAGGCAGGCCGAAATCAGGTAGGTAAAAAAGGTGTAGTTCGAGACCCCCTGGTACACAGGGAGGTCTTATTGAATTGTATAGAGTCGGCTAAAAGCGCCGGGCTATATTGCCGGGATCTTTGCTTTTCACCTATAACCGGGCCGCAGGGCAATATCGAATATTTTCTCCTGCTGTCTCCCCTCCCTGAAGAGGAGCGGGATGTGAGCAGCCAGGTATGTGATGTCGTACAGGAAGCACATTTACAACTGGGGAGGAAAAAGGATGCGGGTTCTTCTACTTAATAATCGTCTAAAACCCCATACCGTACACATGGCTCAGCTGATGGAGATGAAGCTTAAAGCTATGGGGGTGGAGGTCTTTATAGACAACGGGATCCAGAAACCTGGCCCGGTAAGCATTGATCTGCTTATCGTTCTGGGCGGGGACGGAACTGTTATTAGAGCCGCTCGTGAATATGCCCAGAGCGGGGTTCCAGTCCTAGGGGTAAATATGGGCCGGGTAGGATTTTTGAGCAACATAGCCAGCAATCAACTGGAGGAAAACCTGGAAAGGCTTCTTAAGGGGGACTATTCTATAGACGAACGTATGGTAATTGAGGTCGAGGTGGTAGACGGCGACCTGCCCATTATGACGGTTGGGGGGTTGAATGAAGTTGTGTTTCGGTCAACCGCTCCCCGGATAATAGAACTCATGCTTTCCGTAAAGGAGCGATCACAGGGTATATACCGGGGGGACGGACTCATAGTGGCCACTCCTACCGGTTCTACCGCCTATTCTCTGTCAGCCGGTGGCCCGATCGTCGATCCCTCTCTACAGGCTTTTATAGTCACTCCTATTGCATCCAGCATTACCCACCGCCGTCCCCTGGTTATCGGAGCCCAGCACCCCCTGGTAATTAAACCACGGGATGCCCGGGACGCAGTTATATGCGTGGATGGACAGGTTCATACGGAATTTGAGCCCGAATACAGCGTGAGGATAAAACGGGCCGCCAACCCCCTGCGCATGGTCAACCTGACCGGAGCACTCCTGTTTGACAACCTGGAAGGCCGGCTGCGCCGCAACGAGGTCTAATAATCGTGGACAACTGCAATATATATAGAAATGCCCTGAACATATCACATTATCTGGCCCGCTGCCGGGTAAAACCGGGGGACAGGGTGATTGACGCAACCTGCGGGCGGGGGCATGATACCGCTTTTTTAGCAGAACTGGTAGGGGATAGGGGCCGGGTATTTGCTTTTGACATTCAAGAAGAAGCGGCCCGCTCAACCCGGGCGCTGAACGAGCAGATGGGCTTTGCTAAGAGGGTTGAAGTGATTCATGAAGACCATAGCTTGATGGACCGCTATGTGGGTGTACCGGTCAGTTTTATCATGTTTAATCTGGGGTACCTGCCGGGCGGTGATCACCGGATAACCACCGCTCCCCGGACCACTATAGATGCACTGGAAAAGGCTATTGGTCTTCTCGGCAAAGGAGGCTGCATCACTTTGGTCTGCTACACCGGGCATCCCGGGGGGCTGCAAGAACTGCAGGCCCTTAAAGAGTATTTAGCAGGAATTCCCCAGAACTACCTGGAAGTAATTGAAGTAAGCTTCTTGAACCAGTTGAACAATCCTGCGGTACTGCTTTTATTAAACAAGCTGAATGGAGGGATAAGGTGAAATCTGCCCGCCAGTTCGCCATCAGAGAAATTATCAACAGTGAACGGATAGCCACTCAGGAGGAGCTTTGTCAGGCCTTGTCCGACCGGGGTCTGGATGTTACCCAGGCCACCGTATCCCGGGATATCAAAGACCTGCAGTTGATCAAGATTCCAGACGAACATGGTTACCGCTATGCTCTGCCCGATTCCGCCAAGCGGGCTGGAGTCCAGGAGAGGACCAAAAGGCTCTTCCGTGATTCGGTCATATACGTTGATCACAGTGAAAACCTGGTGGTCATCAAGACTACTCCCGGAGCTGCCCAGGCGGTGGCCTCGCTTATTGATGCAGTGGGGTGGGACAGTGTGCTGGGGACGGTAGCCGGGGACGACACCATATTTGTGGTGGTAAAGCCAAAAGAGATGGCCCCGATCCTGGTTGACGAGCTGCTGCAGATGCTGCGCACCTGATCCCAGGAATTCTAACGGGACTTAAAATCCCACCCGGCACCGATGGAGGGGAAAATGCTTCAGGAGATATACATAAAGAATTTTGTACTCATTGAAGAACTGCGCCTGGAGTTTTGCTCCGGATTTAACGTCTTGACGGGAGAAACCGGTGCAGGCAAGTCAATAATTATCGATGCCCTGGGCCTGGTTATGGGCGATAGGATAAGCAGCGACCTGGTCAGAAATCCAGCCCAGAGGGCCATAGCCGAAGCAGTGTTTTCCCTTGACGAGGACCAGACGTCCCGCCGTTACCTTTTAGAAGCCAGTCTTATAGATGAAACAGATGATTCGGTTATAATCACCCGCGAAATATCACCTCAGGGCCGCAGCACGGCCCGGATCAACGGAAAGAATGTCAGTGTTTCGGCTCTTCGCGAGCTGGCCGCCCGATTGCTCGATCTGCACCTGCAACACGATCACCTGACCCTGCTCCGGCCCGAGATGTATACTAGCTATATAGACAGTTTTATAGAACAGGGACCACCTCTGTTGCAAAACCTGGGACAAGCTTTTAAGATTTGGACGGATCTCAAGGACCGGCTCCAGGACCTGTGTAGTGAGGAGCAAAACCGCCTGCAGATGCTTGACTTTCTCTCCTACCAGATTAAAGAAATAGAACAGGCCGACCTCAAGCTGGGCGAGGAGGAAGAACACCGCGCCTTGAGTGAGCGCATTCGCAATTCCGGTAAACTGGCTGACGGGGCTTCACAAATGCTCATGATGCTTCGTGAAGGGGAGCAGCAGGCGAGCGCTCTGGATCAAATAGCTTCGGCGTTGGATGTGGTCCACAACCTGGGGCAGGATCCCTTTTTTGCTTCTTTGTTGTCTCCTATGGAAGAAGCCTATTACACCATTCAAGACCTGGCCATCCGCCTGGACAGCTTTCGGGAAAGCCTGGATTTTGAACCGGGGTTGCTGGATGTGCTGGAGGAACGCCTGCATCGTATAGAACGGCTAAAAGCCCGCTATGGAAAAGACATTCAGGAAGTACTTACATACCTGGCCAAAAGCCGGGAAGAATATGAACGCCTGGAGAACAGCCAGGGAGAAAAGCAAAATATCGAACAGGAGCTTTTGAAAGCCCAGGGAGAATACGAACACTGGGCCGGACTTATGTCAAGCGCTCGAAGAGAGGCGGCAGCCGTCCTGCAGGAGCAGGTCAACCGCGAATTGAAGGAGCTGAACCTTCCCCATACCCAATTTCAGGTTCGAAACGGCCGGCAACCCAAGCCCACAGCCGTGGGATGGGATCAGTTTGAGTTCATGTTCTGTGCCAATCCGGGTGAAGAGATGCGTCCCCTGGCCAGAGTGGCATCGGGTGGAGAACTCTCCCGGGTAGTCCTGGCTCTAAAAAAAGCCCTGGCCGCAGTCTACAATTTACCCACCCTGATATTTGATGAAATAGACGTAGGGGTAGGGGGGACATCACTGGCGGCTATGGCGCGCAAACTCGGTGAACTGGCCGAGCGTCATCAGGTGATCCTGGTCACCCATTCCCCCCAGGTGGCCGCTTACGCGAGGCGCCATTTTTTGATAGAAAAGCAACAAGAACAAAATTTCACTCTGGTCCAAGTGCAGATCCTGGACCGGGAAGGCCGCATCCGCGAGCTGGCCCGTATGCTGGGCGGTGAAAACTACAGTGATCTCACTCTCCAGCATGCCCGGGAAATGCTGACCGCAACGGAGAGTCAGGCATCTTGAACAAACCTTCCTGAACAACCCTCGATATTAAAAAAACCAGAACTTTTAAACCTCCAACCGCCTGCATAGGCGGTATTTAAAACGGGAAGAATAGTGATATTCTACGTCCCGGGAGGAAAAGCCTTTGAAAAGAATACGGCCTGTTCTGGGAATTATTATTTCTTTATTTTTATTGGCTATCTGCATCACACCTCAGGCCCGCACTATTTTGAGCCTGCCTGCCAGCCAGAAGGTGGTAGTGGGCCAGACCTGCATAATCCCGGTGAAACTCCCTCCGCAATTGGACGGCAAAATTGAGATGAAGGTTTTGAGGCCTTCGCAAAGCGTATTTGCCGCTCCCCAGGAGTCGCCCATAGCAGTAAGCCATAATGCTGATGGGTACCAGATAACCGGCGTAAAACCGGGTGTGGTAGATGTTGAGTTTAAACTGCTGGGGATAATACCTATCAAATCGATATCGGTGGAAGCCCTGCCTACCCGGCGCTTAATTCCCGGAGGCCATTCCATAGGGGTGGTGCTCCAATCGAGGGGAATCATGGTGGTGGGATATGCACCGGTACGCGGTGCCGATGGGCAGAAGAGTTATCCGGCCCGAGAGCAGGGGGTAGAGCTGGGCGATCTGATCCTTCAAGCCAACGATAAAGTCGTCAACAGCGAGGAAGACCTGGCCCGGGCCATTGATGAGGGAAAAGGCCAGCTAACCACCCTGACGATAAAGAGAAAAAATGAGACCCTCTCCATTCCGGTCCAAGCGAAGTTCTGTCCTGAAACCAATCGCTATCGAATTGGGCTCTATGTACGCGACGGGGTAGTGGGAGTTGGAACCTTAAGTTTTTGGGACCCGGAGAGCAAGGACTTTGGTGCTCTCGGGCACATTATCCTGGATGCTGACACAAAACAGGGGATTGATGTTTTACAGGGAAAAATAGTATCGGCCTCGATACAGAGCATAAAGCCGGGAACTCCGGGACACCCCGGGGAAAAAATCGGTATTTTTAATGCTCAGGGCGCCATAGAGGGAAGCATTGCCAAAAACTCCTTTTACGGTATATACGGTCAAACCACTCGGGATATACAGAATCCCCTGGCTGAGAGCAGCATGGAAGTGGCCTATGCCCATCAGGTGCAACTGGGAGCGGCGCAAATTTATACCGTAATCAATGGAGAAGAAATTGAGAAATTCGATATTTATATTGAGAAGCTTTATCCGGTAGGAGACAGCGGCAAGGGAATGGTGATAAGGATAACAGATCCCCGTCTGCTCAACATGACCGGGGGGATTATCCAGGGGATGAGCGGGAGTCCTATTATCCAGGATTCTCGTATTGTTGGAGCTATAACCCACGTATTCTTGAACGATCCCACCAGGGGATACGGAATTTACATGGATCAGATGTTGTCGGAACTTCAATTTTAGTCAATAATGTAATACATTTTCGACAAACTGAATGGGAGTCTGCTATACTTAAAACAGCCCGAGGCGGCTGGACAGTTATAGAAAATATACCAGTTAAACGGCAAATTGCCTTTGTATTTCTATGTATCATAATGTTTCTAGTTGCGGTAATATATCCTAATTTCGTAGAAAATAAAAGGAGGAAATGCCTGAGGGCTAGTCGAATCCGTTTGTAAATCAACATAATAACCGGTAAACACGGGTGAGGGGGAATAATGCTGGATGTTCGGTGAAAGCAAAATCAAAGTATTAATAGCGGATGACAATCGAGAATTCTGTGGAATCCTAAGGGACTATTTTGCCAATGAGCCTGATTTTGAAATGGCCGGCGTTTGTTCAAACGGCATGGAAGTGCTGGGAACGCTGGAGAAGAAAGAAGTTGAAGTATTAATCCTCGATCTCATTATGCCCTATATGGACGGAATTGGCGTCCTGGAGAAGTTGAATGAATTAAGACCGGATACTAAGCCCAAGGTTATCATTCTGACCGCCTTCGGCCAGGAAAACATAACCCAGAGGGCTGTTGAATTGGGCGCCGACTATTACATATTGAAGCCTTTTAACCTGCAGGTTTTGGGTGAGCGGGTTCGTCAAGTGGCGAGAGACATCAAACCCCGTACCGAGAGTAAAGGAGCCATTAGCGCCATCAGTATGCCGGTTCATTCGCCGAAAAACCTGGAAGTGGAAGTCACCAAGGTAATCCATGAAATAGGAGTGCCGGCCCATGTCAAGGGCTACCAGTATCTGCGTGACGCAATAATGCTGGTTGTTGAAGAAATAAACTATCTGGGCGCGGTTACCAAAGAATTGTACCCCACTATTGCTCAGAAATATGACACCACCCCCAGCCGGGTGGAAAGGGCCATCCGCCATGCCATCGAACTGGCCTGGGATCGTGGGGACATCGACAAGATCAACAAATTCTTCGGCTATACAATAAGCGGGGAAAAGGGCAAACCCACCAATTCTGAATTTATAGCCATCATCGCCGACAGATTGAGACTGGAGAATAAAGTTAGCTAGTAAACGAACTATCGATTTTTGCTTAATCGCCGAAACTAACCAATTTTCGAAAAAGGGTATGTTTTAGACCTACCAACTTTTAAATTATTGACCAACCAATACCGCCTATTTATTGGTTATGAAAAAGACCAATAAATAGGCGGTATTTTTATGACCGGGTTTTGAGCATCAACTGGACAATCTCATGATTTATTACGGCTGCAAGGGTCTTTTAGTATAAATTCTGTCTCTAAACTATTTTTATCCATCAATCCAATAATAAGTGATAAATGGTCAGTTTTCTTTATGTCTAAGAATTCTGGATAAGGTGTGGATTTATTAAAAATACGCTTTACAATCATTACAGTGATAATCACCGGGTTTACCTTCGGGCAGCAAATGAAAGCGGGTGGTGGCAATAGCCAATATTAAAGTTTGGCCGATTACTCCCACTTCAACATTGGCTGTATTTTCGGATCCGCATTTAGGGCAGATGGGTAGATTCAAACCATCGAAATAGTAGATAATCTCAACAATGCCGGGATATAATGATTCCATTTTCTCCAGGAATTCGGTTGATACTCTTATCATTTACAGGACCTCTTCAAATGGCATTTAGCTTATTCCTGAAAAGCTTATATTTAATTATTGTTAAAATCATTGTAGGAAGAAATAACGAGACAATGATAAACTGCTAACAGAAGGCTAATAAATCTCTTATACATTTTCATTGTAGAGAAAATATCTAAGGAAGAATGGTGAATTAACGTGGAAGGAACTAAAACTATTCTTAAAATTTTGGGCATTATAATTGGTATTGGCATTATTGGTGTCCTTATTGGGGAAGGAATAAGATTTTACAAAACCAAAATAATGAAAAACAATGAATAATTGGGGCATAGTATCGACTACCGGTGGAGGCAAAGAAATGTTCTTTTTGCTTCCTATTTTGTTGTCGGTTAGATCCATAAAACTTCGTCAGTTTAAGCAGTGCGGGTCATGATAGTACTAGTTGTTCAAGAACGAAGCAAATAGGATTAAATAGGTATATCACGATTCTGATTATTGAGAACTCCACCCCTTTTTTAGTCCAGCCAGTCTTTCAAAGGCGCAACTTTGCCATAACGGCCGCCGCCCCCCGGTTTGATGGGCAGGCGGCTTTGGCGCATGCGCTGAATGATCCTGGCCAGATCACTTCCGCCCACTCTGGCAATTTTATCGATTTCAGCCCGTTCCAGAAGTTCAATTTCACTGCCGAAGGCCTGAAGCACAACCTGGGCCTTTTTTGCTCCGACGCCCGG
>JBDKUE010000136.1:0-17750 GCA_039679855.1 Syntrophomonas sp. | reverse complement strand
GAATGATCCTGGCCAGATCACTTCCGCCCACTCTGGCAATTTTATCGATTTCAGCCCGTTCCAGAAGTTCAATTTCACTGCCGAAGGCCTGAAGCACAACCTGGGCCTTTTTTGCTCCGACGCCCGGCAGCTGCCGCAGAGGAACCCGGTAATTATAGGGCGGCCGGAAGAGGGGATGATGGGGCTCTTCGTAACTCTTGATCTCGATAATCCGATCGTAAACCCCGTTTATCAGGCTGGTGCCGGCACACCCCGGGCAGGCTTGAACCGGAGCGGGCAGTTCTATGATGAGGTCGCATGACGGGCAATAACTACGGTGGTATTTACCCATGAGCGGGTCCATGCCGTAGTTGGCGATGATCTTGCGCCCTTCCCGGTTTTCCAAACCGAGCTTCAATTCAGCAAAGTTCTTTTCCCGCATGCGCAGCAGATTGTATTCACGCCCCAGGTTGGCTGATGAATGGGCATCGGAATTGGATAAAAAATTGAAATGCCGGCATTCGGACAAAAGATCGGCCATATCCGAATCGGAGCTTAAACCGAGCTCCAAAACTTTAATACAGGTATAATCCCGCCCTAACAGTTCTTCCAGGCTGGCTGTACAGCAGCCATAAACCCCCTTGTGGGGGGTAAAGGCATGGGCCGGGCAGTATATTCCGTCAAGTAAAATACTCAGATTGATGAGTTCCCTGATGCTGGTGGCGGCTTTTTGAGTCGACAAGGAGAGGTTTTTGACCCGGCTGCCCAGGTACTTCTGATAGGTGTGGATGCTGTCCAGGGAGGGCATGTAAATAATAGAATGAACCCCTTCCGAGCTTTCCACTTCAGCCGCGGCGATGAGCAAAACTCCATTTCTGGCTAAAAAGCCTCCGGCCGCCAGCTCTTGCAAGTCGCCCTGTCTGACCAGTTCGGTGATTTCACGTTCTACTGGAGTACAGGCGGCGTCGACCACTCCTACTATATCCAGGCCTTTCAGAGGGGCATCGCGGTACAGCAGGGTTTTCAACTGCAGATCGCGGGAGGCGGTTATCTTGACCGCCTGGCGTCCGGCCTGCCCGATATGCACATGGAGATCGGAGAAGTATGTCTTCATAGATTCTCGCCTCTAAGAGCTAAAAAGGCCTGTTGAATGCCAATGATGCTTTTGCCGTCCACTATCTTGCCTTCGAATATATATCTGTACGCGGTTGCCAGGGGGAGCTTAACTACTTCCAGGAATTCGTCTTCATCGGCTTCGGCAAAGCTTTCGGACAGATTCCGGGCCAGGTAAAGATGCAGTATTTCATTGCAAAAACCCGGGGCGCTGTAATAGTCGAGGATTTTTTCCCAGTGGGCCGCCTTCATTTTTATTTCTTCTTCCAGTTCACGCCGGGCACAGGCCAGCGGGTCTTCACAGTCTTCCAGAGTCCCGGCCGGTATTTCAAGGGTGGTTAGTTCCAGGGCTTTGCGATATTGCCGGACCAGTATAATGTCGCCATCCTCGTCGAGAGCTACTATAGCCACCGCACCCCGGTGGTCAACAATTTCCCGGCTGCCTTCCCGTCCGTCTGGCAAAGTCACCCGTTCAACCCGCAGTTTAACTATTTTTCCTTCAAATATAGCGGTCGATTCCAGAGTTTTTTCTGTGAAATCCAAATGGTTAACCTCCTTGTATGGTTTGGGAGAACTATGCATACACTGCTTCAGAGGTGAAAAAAATGCAGATGCAGATATATGCCCATGGTGTATTTATTCAGGGACGATTTCAAGATATCTTAAGCTTTTTACATCAATACCCACCGGATACAACCTTGCTGGAGCTTATACGCCTGAACCTACATTAATAATTATTGTGCGGCTTCCTGGATTATGGCTACAATCCACCGGGCCACTCGTGACATGTCCTCAACGGCTATCTGCTCCTTACAGGTGTGAACTTCCTGCATTCCGACCGACAAATTGGCACAGGGGATGCCGTGCCCGTTTATAATGCTGGCATCGCTGCCGCCGCCGGTGCTTACTTCCTGGCAGGGCAAGCCAACCCGGGAGGCTGCTTTTTGAGCGAGCCGGCAAACCTCCTGACTGGTGTCCAGGGTTACCGCCGGGTACAGGAACTTGACATTTACCTGGGCCGAAGCTCCGTAGCGTTCAACTTCCGCAACGAAGATAGACTTGAGCTGCTCGGTTAACGATTTCAGCTTTTCTTCATTCAAGCTGCGGGCCTCACCGTTAATTTGGCAGTAATCCGCAACGATATTGCGCGCCGTTCCGCCTTGAATGAGGCCAAAATTGCAGGTGGTTTCCTCATCTATCCTTCCGCAGGGCATTTTAGCCAGGGCGGCGGCGGCCGCCTGAATGGCGTTAACGCCTTTTTCAGGGTTCATTCCAGCGTGGGCGGCCTGGCCTTTTACTATATATTCCATCCCGTTTTGGCAGGGTGAGCGGACCACTATGGAGCCCGGAGGGTGCCCGTCATCAAGGACATAGGCCAGGGTGGCTTTAAGCCTGGAGAAATCAAATTCCTTGGAGCCCAAAAGCCCCTGTTCCTCGCTGACCGTAAACAATAATTCCAGGTCCGGATAGGGCAGCTGGTTTTCCCGCAGGCAATCGAAGGCTTCCACCAGTGCGGCTATGGCTACCTTGTCATCTGATCCCAGGATGGTTTCCCCGGCACTGCGGACGTAGCCGTCTTCGTCCAGCCGCGCTTTTATTCCCCGTCCAGGCTCAACCGTGTCCATATGGGCGCAAAACAATATCGTCGGACCCGGACTGGTGCCGGGAACCCTGATTAAAACATTGCCCGAATCACCGCCCAGCCGCTGACCGGCTTCATCTTCCTTTATTGAAAGGCCGCGTTGCTGCCAGATGTTTTTAAGAAAGTCGCGGAGTCGGGCCTCGTGCCCGGATGGAGAGTCGATCTCTACCAGTTCAATGAAGAGCTTTTGCAGGCGTTCCTCGTTTATCATTTTCTGATTCCCTCCCCGTCAGTTTGTTGATCTATATTGAAGATTTGTAGTTGGCTAATTGATAGATAAACGAACGGTTGCACAAGTTTAATATTCTTATTATATCCAATTATAACCGGATCGGGTAAAGAAGACTCCAGTACCCTGTTAACCCTTAAGCATATTTCATGCTAGAATATGTCAAGACCTTCAGAAGGGGGAGCGCTTGAGGGCTTAAGGAAGTCTTCAGGCCGAACAAGGAGCGATGAAACCAGTTTATATAATCGGACACAAAAATCCGGATCTGGATTCGGTGGCGTCGGCTATCGGGTACCAGTTTTACAAGCAGGCCAGTGGTGAGGGCTTTTTTCAGGCGGCGGTGGCAGGCGAATTGAATGATGAGGCAATTTGGGTTCTGAATGCACTGGGTTTCGAAAAACCTTTATGGTTAAAAAGCGTAGCCAATACGGTTGAGGATCTATTGGACGATCAGCAGCTCCCGCATGTGCATCCCGAAACCAGCCTGGTTGAATTGAGCCGGATGATGCGCGAACAAAAAATCAAGACGGTTCCGGTTCTCAATGAAGCCGGCAAGTTTTTGGGTTTGCTCACTATAGGAGATGTGGCCCTGATCTTTATGGAAAACCTGGGGGACGACGGAGCTGTTGAGCAGAGCCCCCAGATCCTGAGCCGGGTTTTGCAACAGAAGGTTGGAGAAATAATGAAAAGCCGCGACCTGGTAGTATTCGAACCGGAGGACCCGGTTGATGAAGCGCGCAAACAGATGCTGAAGTCCCGCTTTCGCAACTACCCGGTGGTTGACGAAAAAAACAGCTACCTGGGAATGATATCCCGCTACCACCTGCTGCAGATGAAACGAAAAAGACTGATCCTGGTGGATCACAATGAAAAACAACAGGCGGTGGACGGGATTGAGCAGGCTGAAATCCTGGAGATAATTGACCACCACCGGGTAGGCGATCTTCAGACCATTTCGCCTATCTATTTTCACAATGAGCCGGTGGGATCAACTTCGACCCTGGTGGCGGAACGGTTTTTGGACAGTTCGGTAATCCTTGGCAAGAATCTGGCCGGACTGCTCCTATCAGGCATTTTATCCGACACCCTCATTTTCCGGTCTCCCACCACCAGCCCCAAGGACAAAAAAACAGCGGCCTACCTGGAACGGGTTTCCGAGTTAAATCCGATCGAATGGGGGAAACAGATCTTCTCCCAGGCTATGCAGTTGGGTTGTAGGGATGAACGCGAATTATTGGGTTCAGACCTCAAGGAATACAGCAGTGGGGAGCTGCTTTTTGCGGTGGCTCAGATTGAGACCATTGACGTATCCGGCCTGGAAGGCAGAAAGACAGCCTTCTTTGACGCGATGGAGGTGCTCTGCAGGGAACGGGGATATGCTTTTATATGTCTGATGTTAACCGATATACTTGAAGAGTCCAGCGAGCTGTTGATTGCAGGCCGGGAGCGCTTCCTGCTTGACCAGGCCCTGGGAAGCACGTCGGGGCAAAACCGGATTTACCTGCCCGGAGTGATGTCCCGCAAGAAGCAGATCCTGCCTGTCATATATGATGCACTGCGTCGCAAAGACCTGCTCGGCTAAACCCAGAGCGAACGGCGAAAGCACCACAGGCACCACACATGTTCGCTCCGCTCACAAATAAGGTTGCGCGCCTTGCTCTTCACTTCCGTCGCTCGCTCTGGAAGGTTGTCGAATGTGTAGAAAGTGATGCTTGCTCGGAGGAAAACTTCACCAACAAAATATAAATGCCTACCTCCTCGCCGGGAGGTTTATTATTTTCTGCTTTGGGCATAAAGTGCATGGACAAGAAATATTATTTCCTAGGGCCGCCAGTGTTGAAACGGCTGCTTAATCTATACAGCCAGTTGCTGTAAAAACGCGATAAAGCCCAGCCAAAGGAGCCGGTTTAGATGAACAGGCATTTAATTAAACGGCACATAAGTGAGAATCGCTGGCAATACTTTTTTCTGGCTGTCGTATTTCTGGCCGGGGCAGTCCTCGGGAATTATAAAGTACCGGGGGTCGACGGAACGGTAAAGAGCCAGCTTCTATCTCTGGTCGATCAGTATATCCAGGGAGAAATGACCGGAAGTTTTGTGGGGTCCAGTGTTTTAATCCAGGCCTTTATCAACCAGGCTCGCCTGGTCCTGGCCATCTGGTTTCTGGGTCTAACCGTGATCGGTTTGCCATTGATTCTGGGTGTGGTCTTCCTGCGTGGATTCTCAATCGGTTTTACGCTGGGTTTTTTAATAAGCGAGAAAGCCGGAGGCGGGGTCTTAATAAGCCTTCTGGCCATACTGCCACAAAACCTGGTTTACATACCGCTACTTATTGTCTGGGGAGTTATATCGATAAATTTCTCTCTGCAGGTGCTAAAGGGCGCTCATTCCGGTTTTCCCGGATTAATGCGCCGAATGGTCGGCTATACGTTGTTGATGCTGGTTTTTCTCCTTCTCTTTTTGCTGGGGGCGGTTATAGAAGCCTATTTATCTCCCTGGCTGCTCAATTTGTTTATGTAAAATGTGGAGGTGTTTTTGATGTTTATCATTATCCGAGATTGGAAGCGTAAAATCCTGCGTTTGTTAACAGTTGTCTTACTGATTATTGCCCTGGCTGCGGCTTTCCCGACCTTAAGCAGCCTTTTCCTGGAGCACGTTCCAGTTTTTAACGGCTGGTTTGAGGATGACCCGCCCAGCGGCAATCCCATGCGGGTAGAACAGGAGCAAAACAGCAGTAAATTCAACCAGATGGTGGATCGATTCGTTTTCAAGGTGCAGGATTTCTACAACAAGGAATAACTGGTAGCAAACATTGTATAAGTACTCTGTTAACCCTAATTCTATATATTATCGTCGGTCAAATTTTCGTATGACTGCGTTGTCGTCAATCGTAATACGTCCAGTATTATTCATTCCTCCGCCTTGCCCTACAAAAATTTCACTCGACGAGTAATATACAGAATTAGGATTAACAGAGTACTGGGCAGGAGAATAAGCCTTACCTGTCAAAAGAATAATAAAAAAAGCCGGGAGGAAACGCCTTGACCTTATATTTGTCCGCCTTCCTCGACTACTTAAATTTCGAAAAAGGCTTGTCTGCCAACACCCTCGCTGCCTATAAGCGGGATCTGGAGAAGTTTTTCCAATACCTCGATGAACGGGGCTTAAGGAACAAGCCGGACGAGCTTAATAAGCAGCACATTATGGACTATATGAGCCTGCAACTGGACAACGGCCTCAATCGTGCCACTGTCGCTCGCTTCCTTTCAGCTCTGAAGACCTATTACAAGTTCTTGTCGCTGGAGGGCCTGACCCAGAAGAATCCTACCGTGGACTTGGAGACGCCCAAGATAAAGCGGCGCCTGCCCCACGTGCTGACTATAGAAGAAGTAGACCTGCTAATGTCTATGCCCCAGGTTACCCGGGCTTTGGGAATGAGGGACCGGGCTATGCTGGAACTCATGTATGGCACCGGCGTCCGGGTGTCAGAACTTTTGGCCTTGCAGATAGAAGATATAAACACCTTGGCCGGTTTTCTGCGCTGCATGGGCAAGGGCCGCAAGGAGAGAATAATCCCTGTCAACCAGACATCCATCGACTGGACCCAGCGTTATCTGGCTCAAGCCCGCAATCACCTGGTGAGAAACCATTTGGAACGCACCTTGTTTGTCAATGCCCACGGCCACCCTCTAAGCCGGCAGGGCTTTTTTAAAATCCTGGCTGCCTATGCCGAGCAGGCCGGGATCAAAAAAGAAGTAACCCCGCACATCATGCGCCATTCTTTTGCCACCCATCTCCTGGAGAATGGGGCGGACCTGCGCGCTGTGCAAGAAATGCTGGGACATGCCGATATCTCAACTACTCAGATATATACCCATCTCACCAAAAGTAGATTGCGGGAAGTGTTTCAAAGGTATCATCCGCGAGCATAGGAGGTAGGGAACAATGAACAACCGGGTTATTCTAATAATTCTTGACAGCTGCGGGATTGGTGCTGCTCCTGATTGCGAGCTCTTTGGCGATCATGACTGCAACACCCTGGGCAATACGGCCTATGCGGTGGGCGGCCTGAGGCTGCCCAATCTTCAATCGCTGGGTTTAGGCAACATAGCCCCTATTGAGGGTGTAGAGCCCAGCCCCGCACCTCAAGCATCATTCGGAAAAATGCAGGAGCGCTCGGCGGGCAAAGATACAACCACCGGTCACTGGGAGATGATGGGCATCGTGCTAAGCCGCCCTTTTCCCACCTACCCCCAGGGCTTTCCGGTTGAATTGATTGCCGAGTTTGAAAGGCGCATCGGGCGCAAAACTCTGGGCAACGTGGTGGCTTCCGGCACCGAGATCATCGCCCGTTTAGGGCAGGAACATATGAATACCGGTTTCCCGATAGTCTATACATCGGCTGACAGCGTCTTTCAGATTGCGGCTCACGAGGAAATCATACCTCTGGCGGATCTCTATCAGATGTGCAAAACCGCTCGGGAAATGCTGACCGGTGAACATGCCGTGGGCAGGGTTATAGCCCGGCCGTTTATCGGCAATCCCGGTCATTTTACACGAACTGCCCATCGTCATGATTTTTCTCTGCTTCCGCCCCCCAGCCTGCTGAACCTGGTTCAGGCAGCGGGGCAGCGGGTAGTTGGGGTAGGCAAAATTTACGATATATTTGCCGGAAGCGGCATCAGCGAAACCCACCCGGTGGAGAGCAACCGGGACGCGATTGAACGGGTGTTAGACGAGCTTGCCAACAACTACTCCGGCCTGGTTTTTGCCAACCTGGTGGATTTCGATCAGAGCTTCGGACACCGCCGCGACCCGCAGGGCTACGCAGCGGCCCTGGCCGAATTTGATCAGAGCCTGCCCGGTATGCTTAGGGGGCTTAAGGAAAATGACCTTCTGATAATCAGCGCTGATCACGGCTGCGATCCTACGGTCAGCTACAGCACCGATCACACCCGGGAGTTCGTTCCGCTTCTGGTCTATGGGCCTCATTTCAAGCCCGGTGTAGACCTTGAAACCAGAAGCAGCTTTGCTGATATCGGACAGACCATTGCCGAATACCTGGGAGTGCCCGCTAAAGATTTAGCCGGCAACAGCTTTTTACCTGAAGTGGAGAAATAGGCTATGAATATGCAGGAGCTCATTATAAAAAAGAGAAACGGTTTTGAATTGAGCCAGGCCGAAATAGATTGGCTGGTCGGGGGGATAAGCGATCACTCGCTGCCGGATTACCAGATAGCAGCCTGGGCTATGGCCGTCTACTTTCAGGGTATGAGTGAGCGGGAAACCCGGGACCTGACTATGGCTATGGCCTTTTCCGGGGATGTGGTCGACCTCTCCGATATACCCGGGATCAAGGTTGATAAGCACAGCACCGGTGGGGTCGGGGACAAGACCACCCTGATCATCCTGCCCCTGGTGGCGGCGGCCGGAGTCCCGGTTGCTAAAATGTCTGGCCGGGGATTGGGGCATACCGGGGGGACCATTGACAAGTTGGAATCAATTCCCGGTTTTAAGGTGGAACAGGACCGGTCTTCATTTATCAAGCAGGTGAGGGAAGTCAAAGCGGCGGTTATCGCCCAGAGCGGCAACCTGGTTCCGGCTGACAAAAGGCTCTATGCCATCCGCGATGTGACCGGAACGGTAGAAAGCATACCCCTTATAGCTTCCAGTGTGATGAGCAAAAAGATCGCCGCCGGCGCCGAAGGCATCCTCCTGGACGTCAAGGTGGGGCAGGGAGCGTTCATGAAAGACCTGGAGCAGGCTGTTCAGTTGGCCCGGACTATGGTCAAGATTGGAGCCGGAGCGGGCCGCCGGGTGGTGGCGGTTATCTCGGATATGAATCAGCCCCTGGGCCAGGCGGTGGGGAACGCCCTGGAGGTCAAGGAAGCCATACAAACCCTGATGGGACAGGGGCCGGTTGATTTAGAGGAAGCCTGCCTTTATCTAGCAGCCCACATGCTGGTTCTGGGCGGCCGCTTCACTGAGCTTAAAGAGGCCGAGAGCTGGGTGAAAGAGGCCCTGTGCAAGGGATGGGGCCTTACCAAACTTAAGGAAATCGTCGCTTCGCAGGGCGGCTGCCTGGATTTTAGTAAACCGGGCTACGGACTGCCCCAAGCGCCTGTACAATATGCCTGGTCTTCCAGGCAAAGCGGATATATCAGGTCCTGGGACGCCCTGCAGGTTGGCATTACCGCCGCCCGTCTGGGCGCGGGAAGGGAGCGCCTGGGTGAGCCGATCGACCCGGCCGTGGGCGTCGAACTCTGTAAAAAGGTCGGAGAGGCGGTACAAGAAAACGAGGTCCTGGCCATAATCCATGCCCGGTGCGCGGACAACCTGGAGGCGGCCTGCCGCAGCCTGCAAGAGGCATTGCGGATAGACGATACAGCGCCGGAGCTGCGCCCCTTGATAATTGAGACTATCAGTTAAGCCCTGGTTTGGGAAAATGAGTTAAAGAACCGTCCCCAAACTCATTATTGAGACAATAAGTTCAAAATGGGAGTGATAAGATGAACTGGCAATGGTACTGCCCTACCCGGGTAATTTTCGGCTGGAAGGCGGTTGCGAATAATCCCGATGCGTTGGCCCTGGGTAGAAAGGCCTTTATAGTCTGCGGGCAGGGCGGTTCGGCAAGGCTAAACGGAGCCCTGGATGATGTCTGCCGGGCCCTGGCAACGGCACATATTGATTGGGCTGTTTATGATGAAGTGCAAAGCAATCCGGAAGTAGGGGCCATGCGAGAAGCGGCCTCTATCGCCCGCAAGGAGCAGGCCGACTTTATTATCGGAATCGGCGGGGGGTCGCCCCTGGATGCGGCCAAAGCTATCGCAGTTCTGGCCTGCAATAGCTTGAACGATGAAGAGCTATTCAATTCCCAATTTAACAGCGCTTTGCCCCTGGCCGCGGTTCCCACGACCGCCGGCACTGGCTCGGAAGTCACCCAGTACAGCATCTTGACATACCCGGCCATAAACAGTAAAAAGAGTATTGCTTCGATTTTGCTCTTTCCCAGGGTGGCCTTGCTTGACCCGGCCTATACCAGGTCTCTGCCCCGGGAAACAACTGTTGACACAGCCATCGATGCCTTCTCTCATGCTTTTGAATCATATTTGACTGTGCGGCACAGTCCCATGAGTGATGTACTGGCACGCGAAGCCATGTTCCTTTTGGGTGGATTGCTCAGAGAACTTGATAAGACGAAAGGGCTGCCCGATGATGCGATGCGCTATCAGCTGCTCTACGCATCTATGCTGGCGGGCACGGTTATAAGCCAGACCGGAACTTCCATACCGCATGCCCTGGGCTATTCTTTCACCTATTTTAAAGGAACTCCCCATGGCCGGGCCAACGGTTATATAATACCGGCTTTGGCCTGGTTCCTTAATGGCAAAGGGGAGGCAAGGGCCGGGCAGGCTTTGGAAATAGCAGGTTTTAGGGGACTGCATGACTTCTTTCAAGTTATGTTGGATTTAACCGGGCCGGTGCCGATGTTGAGCGAAGAAGAGAAACAAACCTTTTTAGCGATCTGCGCTCAGGCCAAGAACCTGAGCAACAGTCTGGTAAAACCGTCATTTGAAGAACTGCAGGCTTTGCTTGAGCAGGTGATAAAGCCGACCTTTTAGGTCTCAGCGACGCTCAGGCCAAGTTCTTGCAGCTCATAGCCCCCGATTCCCTCCAACTCGGCCCTGAATTCCGGGGAGCGGATGATTCCCATCAGGGCTTCGAACCAGACCTGGTTGGAGTCTTCTTTTTTTATCACCATTTCAAATCGTTCCATCTGTAAAGGAATAAAATCTATATCTTTAACTTGAAGGCTGGCTTTTTCACTGCCAATTCCGACATCGGCCTGGCCCCTGGCCACGCTTCCCGCCACCGCCAGGTGCGAGGTGACCTCGGTGTTATAGCCTTTTATGCTCCAGGGGGAAATATTGAGGAGCCTCAGGTGTTCATCAAGCAAAACCCGGGTTCCGGCACCCTTTTCCCGGTTTACCATCACCAGGTCTTCCCTCCTGAAATCATTCCAATCCTTCAAACCCTTGGGATTGCCTTTGGCTACATAGAAGCCCTGCATGCGGCAGGCCAGGTGAATGATTAGGGCCGGGATGCCGGGGAGCATCCTGCGTACATAGTTGATATTGTACTGGTTGGAATCACCATCCCACAAATGGGTGGTAGCCGCCTGGATTTTGCCCAGGTACAGATTATACAGACCGTTGTAGCTGCCGTCATAGGAGCGCAGGGCGCTCAGGTTGGGGTAGCGGCTTTGATAGTGCCTTACCAGAATATCCAGCATGATGTCCTGCCCGCTGATGATTATGCTGGGAGACAAACCTCTTTCGGTGCCCAGAACGGCAGCTGAAGCGTAAGCAGATTGTTCTGAATAGCTCCTGCTGGAGGTCCGGCTCTTGTATTCTTCTACATCCTTTAAGTCAAAACGAATCTTTTTACCGGCCCGGTAGGAGTTCAATTCTCCTCTTTTGACCAGTTCATAAACGGTGTTTTTGGCAATCTTCAAAATGTCGGCTACTTCCTGGGGAGTCAAGGAAACATTATCACTCATGTAGCTTCTCCTTTACGCTTGTTTCTAAGACGGTTATTGCTCCATTTGTTCAGGACAGCAGTACTAAAAAGGCTTTCGGCATGAAGTAACAGGGCATTAAGTTACATTAATTACCATGACAAAGCAATTATTTTTCATAATATCATGTTGGCCTGACTTTCGCTATGGCCTTTATTGGATTCAATCTATTATTGCAGTAGATTGTGATTAAAGAAAACAGCTTGTGCTTGCCTAATCTGGCGCTGCTTATTTATAATAAAAGACAACAAAACAATACAAAACATTATTAACGCAACTAAATAACGTTTAAGTACGACATGTATAAATGGCTTATAAAGGGGTTGTCCGAACGGAATTATAGGCTGATAACAGATCGTTTCGGTATTTAGCATGCCTTACTAATGTTTTGGGAAAGCAGGAGGTATTGTCAATGAAGAAAGTCAGAATCATTCTTGCCGCACTATTATCCCTTATACTTTTATGTAGTGTGGCCGCCTGTTCCAAAAAGGATGCAAGCACTACCGCACCGGGGCAAAAAGCGTCCCTTACCGTATCCGCCGCTGCCAGCTTGAAGGATGCCATGGAGGAGGTTAAGGCCAATTATGCCAAGGACAATCCCAATGTAACAGTTACCATTAATTTTGGCAGCTCTGGGGCTTTGGAGCAGCAGATCGAGAATGGAGCAGATGTCGACGTATTTTTATCCGCTGCTACCAAGCAGGTCGATCAGCTAAAAGCCAAGGGACTTACAATGGATGACACCATCAAAAACCTGCTGGGGAACAAACTTGTCTTGATCGTTCCCAATGATTCTAAAGCTACTATAACTGACTTTTCAGGAGTAACCGGGGACAGCATCAAAAAACTGGCCCTGGGAGAATTCAAGAGTGTTCCCGCCGGACAGTACGCCGAAGAAGTATTCAAAAAGCTTAATATCCTGGACCAGGTTAAAACCAAGGCGGTCTACGGCAAGGACGTAAAAGAGGTGCTCACCTGGGTGGCCACCGGCAACGCCGATGCTGGAGTAGTTTATGAGACAGATGCCAAAACATCAGATAAAGTTAAGGTTATAGCTGTTGCTGCCGACGGCACCCACACACCAATTGTTTATCCCGCTACGATTATAAAAAGCAGTAAAAATGTTGATGCCGCCAAGGCCTTTATGGCTTATTTAAGCGGACCCCAGGCCAAGGCTGTTTTCGAGAAATATGGATTTACCTTACTGGCTAAATAGTTAAAGGAGAATATCGCATAATATGGACCTGGCTCCTTTATGGATATCGCTAAAAACAGCAATCACAGCAACGCTGGCAACTTTTTTTCTAGGCCTGATAACCGCCTGGCTGGTGG
This sequence comes from Syntrophomonas sp., assembly GCA_039679855.1. GTDB lineage: Bacteria > Bacillota > Syntrophomonadia > Syntrophomonadales > Syntrophomonadaceae > UBA5314. The sequence goes on along the minus strand of JBDKUE010000136.1, from coordinate 4,877 downwards.
CCGGGTACCGGGGGAAATTTAAAGGCTTTATTGATGGCCTGCTCACTCTGCCCATGGTTCTGCCACCGACCGTAGTGGGGTTTTTCCTGCTGCTGCTTTTGGGAAAGAACGGCCCCTTTGGCCAGGTTCTCTATCTCCTCGGTACACAAATCATCTTTTCCTGGCCGGCTACTGTGATTTCGGCTACAGTAGTGGCCTTTCCCCTGATGTATAAAACTGCCCGGGGTGCTTTCGAACAGATCGATGTAAACACAATAAACGCTGCCCGCACCCTGGGTGCGTCAGAATGGAAGGTGTTTTGGAAAGTAGCTGTGCCTTTGGCCTGGCCCGGAATAATAGCCGGGACCATACTTGCTTTTGCGCGGGCTCTGGGCGAATTTGGCGCCACTCTCATGATAGCCGGTAATATACCGGGGAAGACCCAGACCATTCCAGTGGCCATCTTCTTCGCCGTGGAAAACGGAGAGATGGAGCAGGCTATGACCTGGGTGTTTATGGTTTTTTTAATATCTCTGGTCTTAATGAGCATAATGAATTACTGGGTGGATGCCCAGAGAAAGCAGGCGCCGACCGGCAAGTGGTGATATGGAACTATTGCTTGATATAAAAAAGAGACTGCCTGGATTTACCCTGCAGGTGAAGTTTGCCGCTGGAGCCGATGTTACCGGCTTGCTGGGAGCTTCGGGTGCGGGCAAGAGCATGACTCTGCGCTGTATTGCCGGGCTGGAAAAGCCGGATGAGGGAAAAATCATCCTAAACGGGCAGGTCCTGTTCGACTCGTCCCAGGGCATAGATCTGCCGGCCCGCAAGAGGAAGGTGGGCTTTCTTTTTCAGAATTACGCTCTGTTCCCTAATATGACAGTTGAGGAAAACATAACTTTTGCGCTGGATGGGAAAAAACAGGCCGAAAAACGGGAAACCGCCAGCAGGATGCTCGAGATGATCGAACTGGAGGGATTTGAGAAAAGATATCCTTACCAGCTTTCCGGCGGGCAGCAGCAGCGGGTGGCCCTGGCCAGAGCTCTGGCTGCCGAACCGAGGGTGCTGCTCCTGGATGAACCATTTTCGGCCCTGGACGAACACCTGCGCAGTCAGATGGTCAAACAACTGCTGGATGTACTGTCCGGCTATCAGGGCATCACCCTGTTTGTGACCCATAACATTGAGGAGATCTACCGGATGGCCGGGCAACTGGTGGTTATAGTCGACGGCCGGATTGAAGCCTGTGGGGTCAAGGAAGACGTATTTCAGAACCCCGCTACGGTAGCCGCAGCCAGGCTTACCGGATGTAAAAACTTCACAGAAGCCCAAATATTATGTCCCAACGAGGTTCAAGCCCTGGATTGGGATGTGAAGCTAAAGGTCCGGCCGGTAGGGGAGGCTGGAGTTAGCCATATAGGAATCAGAGCCCATTATCTGAGTCGGGCAGGGGAGGAAAGGCGTGAAAATGTCTTCAACTGCTGGCCCAGTTTTGTAAACGATACCCCGTTTCGCAACACGGTTTATTTAACTCTGGAACGAGAACCGTCCGGCCCCGGCGATTATCATCTGCAGTGGGAGATGCCCCGGGACCGGTGGCTGGAATTGAAAGACCAGCCGCTGCCCTGGAAGATCTGTCTGGATCCAGACAAGATCATGACTCTAAAGCCATGAATAAGCACATTTGACGATCAGGACCTTTTGAAAACCTATAAATATGGACATAGGAAAGAAGGATGGCTATGAAAGTAAAACGCGTATTGAGCCCGGCCTTGAAGCGGGGATTGGTTTTTATTATGGCCCTTATGATGATCATGGCCACTCTCGCCGCTTGCTCCAATAAAGAAAAGGCGGCCACCACATCTGCTGAGCCGACCAACTTACTAATATCTGTTTGCCCCAGCCTTAAGGGACCGTTGGAAGAGCTAAAAGTCATGTATACCAGTTCCAAACCAGATGTGCAGTTAACCTTTAATTACGGCCCCTCTGGATCTTTGAAAACCCAGATAGAGCAGGGCGCCACGGCCGATATTTTCATTTCCCAGGGAAAGAAGGAAATGGATTACCTGGAGCAGAAGAATCTGCTCAAAGCCGGTACCCGGGTCGATCTTTTAAGTGATGAACTTGTTTTAATAGTTCATAAGAGCAATACTAATATAAATAGCTTTGAAGATTTGGTCAGGCCGGAAGTAAAGAAAATAGGAATTGGCGAAGCCCAGACCGTTCCGGCGGCCAGAACTGCTCAGCAGACCCTGGAGAAGCTTAAGGTGTGGGACAAGATACAGTCCAAACTGGTAGTGGGAAAAGACCTCATGCAGATTACTTCCTGGGTTGAAGCGGGGGATGCGGATGCCGGGCTGGTATGGAACACCATAGCCATTACCTCAAATAAGGTCCGGGTTGCTGCAACGGCTTCGCCTTCGATTCATGAGCCGGTGGTGCTGCCCGCTGCTGTTATAAGTTCTTCCAAGAACAGCGCCGCTGCCGAAGATTTCTTGAAGTTTTTACAGAGCGATCAAGCCATGCAAGTGTATGCCAAATACGGTTTTGAAAAAGCCAAATAGAAAAACTATCGAATAAGATAGTAATCGCTGTCTTGTGGTACAGAAAATTTCAAGGAAGCAAAAGGGAAGGAAAAACATGGTGTATGTGAGCGATGAATTTTTAGACAACTTGATAAAGGAAGACATTCCCTACCTGGACTTAACCACAACCGTTCTGGGAATAGGCGGCAGGGCAGGAAGAATAACTTTTACCTCCCGGGAAGACACGGTCCTTTCTGGAATTGAAGAAGTAGTTAGGATCTTCGGCAAACTGGGTATCAAGGTTCTTCACTACCTGCCTTCAGGCACAAGGGTTTCTCCCCAAACTCTTCTAATTGCCGGAGAAGGTAGCGCTGCCTCTCTGCATATGGCCTGGAAGGTGTGCCTCAACCTGGTTGAATACTGTTCCGGTATTGCCACCAGAACGAGACGAATGGTCGATGAAGCCAGGTTAGTCAATCCAGGCATCTCCATCGTAGCCACCAGAAAATCCTTCCCCGGGACCAAGGAGCTAAGTATAAAGTCAATCCTGGCCGGTGGGGCTTTCCCCCACCGCCTGGGTTTATCGGAAACGGTGCTCATATTTAAACAGCATGTCAATTTTCTGGGTGGATTCGAGGCCTTGCCGGATCTTCTTGAGCGAGTGCGTCTTGAAACCAGGGAAAAGAAAATAATTGTGGAAGTCGAGGATGAAAACCAGGCTGTGTTAATGGCCCGGGCAGGAATCGACGGTATTCAATTCGATAAATGGAAGCCGGATGATCTGTCCAGAATGATAGAAGAAATCCGTAAGATTAATCCCCGAATTAGCCTGATTGTAGCTGGCGGTATAAATGATGGCAATGCAGCGCTCTATGCCCGGACCGGCGCAGATGCCATCGCCACCAGCTGGGTATATTTTGGAAAACCGGCCGATGTTGCGGTTAAAATAACAACTACCGAATATTAGAACTCCCCGATTCTTAAGACCATACAGAACGGCACCTGGGATGTCCCGGTCGTAAGGATGTGGACTCAAGTCTGGCATAATAGCCTGTTTTCCCCAATATAATCTAACAACGGATTTTTGGGGAGGTGCCTGCCTGATGATGTGCAAACGGGTTGTACTGGGATTGCTGCTCCTGGCTTTTCTACTCGTTCCCGCCTATCCTCCAGTTCTGGGGGCCAATGATGCAAAGCCTAAAACCAACGCCAACGCGGCAGCCGATGTAAAGGCTGAAGCCTACGTACTCATGGATGCGGACAGCGGCAGACTTCTTTTGGCTAAAAATGAGCAAGAGAAGTTGGCTCCAGCCAGCATGACCAAATTAATGACTTTGATACTGGCTGCTGAAGACCTGCAACTGGGTAAAGTGGGTTTGAAAGACCGGGTCAGCACCAGTGAAAATGCCTGGAAAATGGGAGGATCCCAGGTATATCTGGAACCCGGGGAAGAAATGAGCTTTGAAGAAATGCTCATTGCCATAGCGGTAGGATCGGCCAACGACTCCTGTGTCGCGGTGGCCGAGCATTTGGAAGGGAGCCACCAGGCTTTCGTAGAGAGAATGAATCAAAAGGCCAAAGAACTGGGGCTTGCCAACACTCATTTTGTCAACGCCTATGGCCTGCCGGCCGAGGGTCATGTAACCAGTGCCTATGATATGGCCGTAATGGCTCAGTATGCCCTCAACTTTCCCAAGATTCAGGAATACACATCCATAAAGGAATACAACCTGCGCCAGGGCAAGTTCAAACTGTACAATACCAACAAATTGCTGTGGTGGTACCAGGGGGCGGATGGATTTAAAACCGGATGGACCAATGAAGCGCAGCACTGCCTGGTATCAACTGCCAAACGGGGGCCTCTGCGCCTGATTGCGGTTGTAATGAAAACCCCTGAAACAAATGGACATTTCAAGGATTCGATGCAGCTTTTGAATTACGGGTTCGCCCGATATGGCTTCCAGTCTTTCTTTGCCAAAGACAATGTATGCGGCATCGTGACGGTCGGCAAGGGCACCGAAAACCAGGTTGAAGCCGTTGCTCAGGGAAACGTGGGAAGCATTGTAGAAAAAGGAGAAGAAAAAAAGGTAAGCTACGAAAAAGAAGTGCTTCCCTATATAAACGCGCCGGTTCAGGAAGGCCAGGTTCTGGGTGAGATTAGGGTGTTAAAGGACGGCCAGGTGCTAAAGTCGGTAAACCTGGTTGCCGCCCGGGAGGTGCCCCGAGCTGGACTGTGGCGGGAAATTCTGAAACTATTTGCCGAAACCTATCTATTATGAAGTTAATTTTTGGGAAGGTATTCTCCCCTGCCTGTAGAAGCTTTTAAGGTGTTCCACCATTGAAGGAGGGGAGACAGTGGATATAGATAAGAAG
>JBDKUE010000250.1:0-8910 GCA_039679855.1 Syntrophomonas sp. | reverse complement strand
ATGCCTGCGATATTACCTACGGCACCAACAACGAACTGGGTTTTGACTACCTGCGCGACAACATGGTGGTCAGCTATGAAAACATGGTGCAAAGGCCTCTGAATTATGCCATTGTCGACGAAGTTGACTCGATCCTGGTGGACGAGGCCCGAACTCCTTTGATCATCTCCGGGGAAGGCGACAAGCCGACCGATCTGTACTATCGTATCGCTAAATTCGTTCCCCGCCTGGTCAAAGAAGAAGACTTTATCGTTGATGAAAAGGCCCACCTGGTGACCCTCTCGGAAGACGGGGTCCGGAAGGTGGAGAAATATTTCGGCATTGAAAACCTGGCCGACAATATGGAACTGGCCCACCATATGAACCAGGGCCTGAAGGCCAACAACCTGATGCGCCGCGACCGCGACTATGTGGTCAAGGACGGTGAGGTCATTATTGTCGACGAATTCACCGGGCGTTTGATGTTTGGGCGGCGCTACAGCGACGGGCTGCACCAGGCCATTGAGGCCAAGGAAGGGGTAAAGATCGAAAAAGAGTCTCAGACTCTGGCTACCATTACCTTTCAGAACTATTTTCGCATGTATAAAAAGCTGGCCTGCATGACCGGTACGGCCAAAACCGAGGAACAGGAATTCAGAAAAATCTACGGCATGGACGTGGTGGCTATTCCCACCAACATGGAAATGGTCCGCGACGACCGTCCCGATTTCGTATACCGCACCGAGCCGGGCAAGTTTCAGGCGGTAGTGGAAGACATTGTCGAGCGGCACCGAACCGGGCAGCCGGTTCTGGTAGGAACTATATCCATAGAAAAATCGGAACTGCTCAGCAACATGCTGGCTAAAAGGGGCGTTAAACACCAGGTTTTAAATGCCAAGCATCACGAGAAAGAGGCCCAGATTATCGCCCAGGCCGGTCAGCCGGGCACCGTGACCATTGCTACCAATATGGCCGGGCGCGGAACCGATATCGTTTTGGGTGAAGGGGTTACCGAACTGGGCGGACTATATGTCCTGGGAACTGAACGGCATGAGGCCCGCCGCATAGACAATCAGGTGCGCGGCCGTTCCGGGCGCCAGGGCGATCCCGGGGAATCCCGTTTTTACGTCTCCATGGAAGACGACCTGATGCGGCTTTTCGGTTCGGCCAATATCGAGGGCTTGATGGACCGGTTCGGTATGGATGACAGCATGCCGATTGAGAACAGCATGGTCAGCCGGGCACTGGAAAACGCCCAGAAAAAAGTGGAAAACCACAATTTTGATATCAGGAAACACGTCCTGGAATACGATGATGTTATTAACCAGCAACGAGAAGTCATGTACGGTGAGCGCCGCAAGGTGCTCTACGGCGAAGACCTGAAAGAAACCGTCGCCACCATGATCGACGATGTCATCGACCAGGTGGTGGGTAATTTTGCCGGAGAGCAGAAGTTTTCCGACAACTGGGATCTGCCCGGTCTTTATACCTATGTTGAGCAGAATGTTCTTCCCCAACCCGACTTCGGTCTGGAAGACCTTAAAGGGATGACCGCCCATGACATGAAGGTTTTCCTGCAGGATGAAACCCACGATCTGTACGAAGAGCGTGAAGCCGAACTGGGCTCAGAGACCATGCGGGAACTGGAAAGGATGGTTTTGCTCCGCATTATCGATGAAAAATGGATGGATCACATAGACGCCATGGATCAATTGCGCAACGGCATCGGTCTGCGCGCCTACGCGCAAAAGGATCCCCTGGTGGAATACCGTTTTGAAGCTTACGAGGCTTTTCAAAACATGGTTTACAGCATCAAGGAAGACGTGGTGCGCTTTATCCTCCGGGTGCGGGTAGTGCAGAAACTGGAGGAAAAGGCCATGGTGGAAAACCAGGGCGAGGACGCGGTGAAAAAGCCGGTGAAGGCGGGTGCCAAGATAGGCCGCAACGAATTGTGTCCCTGCGGAAGCGGGAAAAAGTACAAGAAGTGCTGTGGGAGAGGAGCTAATTAATGGACCTTACATCAATAATAGGGATTGTATTGGGACTGGCGTCACTGCTGGCGGCATTCGCTATCGAAGGAGGAAGCATGGGATCGCTGTTGGTTTTAACAGCGGCCATGATAGTATTTGGAGGAACCTTCGGCGCCACAGCCATAAGTTTTTCTCCCGAGGAACTCAAGAAATTTCCCTATTTTTTTAAAAGGATCTTTACCGATAGTAAGGTCGATTATGTCAGCATACTTGATTCCCTGGTAGACACCGCGGATATGGCCCGGCGCGAAGGTCTGCTCAGTTTGGAAAGCAAACTGGGGGACATCGACAACAAGTTCTTTGCCCGCGGCCTGCAGTTGGTTATAGACGGAACCGATCCCGACCTGACCAGAAATATGCTGGAGATGGAAATCGAGGCCTATGAAAACGGTGAAAAAGTTGGGGTGGAAATGTTCATGACCATGGGCGGTTTTGGACCCACCTTCGGTATAGTAGGTACGGTTATGGGCATGGTCACGGTTCTCTCCAACCTCACCAATCCTGACGAACTGGGGCCGATGATAGCGGTGGCCTTTCTGGCCACCCTTTATGGTATAGCTTCAGCCAACCTCCTGTGGATACCTTTTGGCAACAAGATCAAATTAAAGACCGGCCGGGACGCGCTGCTCATGGAAATGGTCCTGGAGGGAATACTATCCATTCAAGCCGGGGAGAATCCCAGAGTAATAAGGGAAAAGCTCATGACCTTCCTACCCCCCGAAATCAAGAACATTGTCCAGGAGCAGGAAGCGCTGCAGAAGGGGGCCTAGACCATGGCCAAGAAAAAGAAAAAAGGCGGTGAAGGCGAGGGCGAAGGCGGCGGCGGCATGGAGCGCTGGCTCCTCAGTTATGCTGACTTTATCACCCTGCTCATGGTATTCTTTGTCGTAATGTACGCCATGAGCAAAGTGGATGTGCAAAAATATGCCGCCATGGCCAATTCGCTCTCAGTGGTCTTGACCGGCAAATCGGCTTCGGTTTTGGAAACAGCCGGACCTTCGGTGGTGCCCGGAACTTCTGGCGCGCAAGTTAAACAGGGAAGCGCCGAACAGGCTGCGAATCAAGCCCAGTTGGAGGAAGTTAAAAAAGTTATCAGCGACTTTATTAAAAATCAGGACCAGGAAGCGGCCAAGGAGCAGCAAGCCGGAAATACCGATGTGATAAAATTGAGTGATAATATTATTATATATGAGCAGGAACGGGGGCTGGTCATAAGCTTCAAGGACACCCTGCTCTTTGCCAGCGGCTCTGACGAATTGACCCCCCGGGCCAGGACTATTATAGCCGGGGTGGGCAGCGCCCTGGTCAAGTTGAGCAATTACATCCGGGTGGAAGGCCACACCGACAATCTGCCCATCAGCAACGGCCGCTTTGCCTCCAACTGGGAGCTTTCAGCAGCGCGGGCCGCCAATGTTTTGCATGTGCTCGAAAATTCGATTCCCTCGGACCGCCTCAGCGTGGTTGGCTACGGCCAGTACCGCCCCCTGGTGCCCAATGAAGACGCCCTGTCCCGGGCTATGAACCGGAGGGTGGATATAGTCATTCTAAAACAGAAATACGATTATTTTGAGCCGCCTAAAATGGGCGAAAACCAATCGGCTGCCAACGGGACGGCGGCCGCCAATAAACCATAATAGGGGTGATATTGTGATAGAAGATCCCCGGGGCTTGTGCCGGGAAATTATCGACAGTTTGAATGAGATGAGGGTTTCTCTTTGACATAGATCATCTTCAGAGCAAGATCGAATCCCTCCAACAGCAGACCATGAAAGAGGAGTTTTGGAGCAACAACCAGGAGGCGCAGGCGGTCTTAAAGCAAATCAGCACTTATAAAGAAGAGATCGAACGCTTTCAAAACCTGTGGGACAGGGTAAACTACCTGCAGGATCTCATAGACATGGCGGAAAAAGAAAACGAAAAAGACCTTCTACACGAAAGCCTGCAAGAACTTGAGATTCTATTGAAAGACTTCCGTGAATATGAGCTTCTGTTCCTATTTTCCGGTCCCCATGACCGGGGCAATGCCATAGTGTCATTGCATGCCGGGGCGGGCGGCACCGAGGCTCAGGACTGGGTGCAGATGCTCTTGCGCATGTATACCCGCTGGTGTGAGAGAAATTCTTACTCGGCGGAAATCCTGGATTTTCTGGATGGAGACGAAGCCGGGATAAAGAGCGTGACGTTCCTGGTTAAGGGCGACTACGCCTATGGAAAACTAAAATGTGAAGAAGGTGTGCACCGCTTAATCAGGATATCGCCCTTTGATACATCCGGACGGCGGCATACTTCGTTCGCCGCTGTAAACGTGCTTCCCGAGATTAGCAATGATCTGGAAGTGGTTATCAGCCCGGAGGACCTGCGCATTGACACCTTTCGTTCCGGTGGAGCCGGAGGCCAGCATGTCAACAAGACTGATTCAGCGGTGCGCATAACCCATCTGCCTACCGGGATAGTGGTGCAGTGTCAAAATGAACGCTCCCAGCATGCCAATCGCCTGACCGCGATGAAAATACTGCAAGCCAAGTTGTACCAGATGAAGCAAAAGGAAGCCGAGGACAACCTGCAGAAAATGCGGGGTGAATACAAGGAAATCGCCTGGGGGAGTCAGATCAGGACCTACACCCTGAATCCCTTTTCCCTGGTCAAAGACCACCGCACCAATTTGGAAGTGGGCAATGTGCAGGCGGTTTTGGACGGAGATGTGGATGAGTTCATATATACTTATCTGATCCGCCGTTAGTAGTCTGTAACATCTAAAGCTTTTAAAAGGAATTATAAGCAAGGGAGATTAAAATGAGAGAGATCAATCAGGCTATAATTGACGATGTTGCCGGGAAGGCCCGGCTGATTCGCCAGGACATTATCAAGATGCTGGCCCAGGCCGGCTCCGGCCATACCGGGGGCTCCCTGTCAGCAGCCGATATAGTTGCCAGCCTCTATTTCTGGGCTATGAAAGTTGATCCAGTCAATCCGGCCTGGGAAGACCGTGACCGCTTTGTTCTCAGCAAAGGGCATGCCGCGCCGGTTTTGTATGCCGCCCTGGCCGAGAAGGGTTATTTCCCCAGGGAATGGCTCGATTCCCTTCGCAAACTGGGCAGCCCTCTGCAGGGGCATCCGGATCGCCTTAAGGTTCCCGGTGTGGAGGCTTCAACCGGATCGCTGGGGCAGGGCATTTCCTGGGCGGTAGGCATGGCTCTGGCCGGGAAGATAGACCAAAAGAATTACCGGGTTTACGCCCTTCTGGGCGATGGGGAACTGGAAGAAGGGATGGTTTGGGAAGCATCCATGGCAGCCGCCCAATACCACCTGGACAACCTGATCGCTTTTGTCGACTACAACGGCCTGCAGATAGACGGGCGGCTCAAGGATGTAATGTCTCCAGAACCGGTGGCCGACAAATTCAAGGCTTTCGGCTGGAAGGTAATTGAGATCAATGGTCATCAGGTAGGCGAGATAATGGAGGCCATCAACCGGGCCCAAGAGGTAAAAGGAAAGCCCACCGTAATCGTGGCTCGTACTATTAAGGGAAAAGGCTGCTCGTTTATGGAAGACCGGGCGGAATGGCATGGAGTGGCCCCCAAACCGGAGGAAGCCAAGCGGGCCATACTGGAACTGAGTGAATAGCAAGTTTGGGGACGGTTCTTCAACTCATTTTAATAAGACCGGTGAAAAAGCCAAACTTTTGAGAAAATAAGTTGAAGAACCGTCCCCAAACTCATTTCAAACCTGACATCCCAAACTCACCTATATAGTTAAAGGAGGAGCACAACTTGGATAAACAGGCAACGCGTGATGCCTATGGACTGGCCCTGGTGGAACTGGGCGGTTTACATGATAATGTGGTGGTTATGGATGCCGATCTCTCCAAATCCACTAAAACAGCTGATTTTGCCAAGGCGTTCCCCGGGCGTTTTATAAACGCGGGAATAGCCGAGCAAAACCTTATAGGGATGGCCGCCGGTTTAGCAGCCAGCGGTAAGGTGGTTTACGCCAGCACCTTTGCGGTTTTTGCCACCGGAAGGGCCTTCGAACAGGTTCGCAATTCGCTGGCCTACGGCCGGTTGAATGTCAAGGTATGTGCAACCCATGCCGGGGTCACCGTGGGAGAAGACGGGGGCTCACATCAGTCGGTTGAAGATATAGCCACTATGCGCAGTATACCCAATATGACAGTTGTGGTTCCGGCCGACGGGATGAGTGCACGCAAAGCGGTTCTAGCCCTATACGGCGCGGAAGGTCCGGCCTATTTACGACTGGGCCGGCCTTCGATCCCGCTGCTATATGATGAAACCAGCGATTTTCAGATTGGGCGGGGTATTGAATTAAAGCAGGGTTCCGATGCGACCCTGATCGCCTGCGGGCTGATGGTGGCCAAATGCCTGGAGGCAGCCTGCATTCTGGAACAGGAAGGGATCAAGGTATCCGTTGTCGACATGCACACCATAAAGCCCCTGGATGAAGAACTGATAATACGAAAGGCCCGCGAAACGGGAGCCATTGTCACCGCCGAGGAACACAGTATTATTGGGGGCCTGGGCGGAGCGGTCTGCGAGACGGTATGCGCCCACTGCCCGGTGCCGGTTTACCGGCTGGGAATCGAGGACAAATTCGGACAATCCGGGAGCCCCGATGAACTGCTGGATTATTATGGTCTAAATGTCGAACAAATCATGAAAAATGTCCGAAAAATCATAAAAAATAAGGATTAGAAAAAAGGATTTGCTATAATAATGTAGAACTCCCCTGGAGGGATTGATGGTTTTCAAGTTGTTGGTTTCTCGGTGAGGCCGATGGAGGAGAATAATGCTGGTTCAATTCTATAATGTCTCCAAGATTTATCCCAACGCGGTTAAAGCCCTGGATGACATCTCCTTGAAGATAGACCGGGGAGAATTTGTATTTTTAGTGGGGCAGAGCGGCGCCGGCAAATCCACTTTGACCAAACTGCTTATTAGAGAAGAAACCCCCACCCGGGGGCAAATATTCATCAATTCCCGCAGCATAGTCAGGATGAAACGCACCCAGGTTCCTAAAATGCGCCGCAGTATTGGAATGGTTTTTCAGGATTTTAAGCTGCTGGATACAAAGACCGTATTTGAAAATGTAGCTTTTGCGATGGAAGTTATCGGAGCCAGCACCAAAGAGATAAAGATTAGGGTTCCGGAAGTAATAAAGATGGTGGGGCTGAAGGGTAAAGAAGAACGTTTTCCCGGAGAGTTGTCGGGCGGTGAACAGCAGCGTGTGGGCATTGCCCGGGCTCTGGTAAACCGGCCTTTGCTTTTGATAGCTGACGAGCCTACCGGTAATTTGGATCGAGACACATCATTGGGCATCATGGAACTGTTATACGATATTAACCATAAGGGAACCACGGTAGTAATGGCCACCCACGCCCTGGATCTAGTAAAAGCCGGACGGAAGCGGGTTCTTGAACTTGAAAGAGGCCGGTTGATATCCGACAAGCGCCCAGGAGATATTAATAATGATTTTACATCATACTAAATATTTTTTTAGTCAGGCTTTTAACTCTATTTCGCGTAACCGCCTGCTGAGCCTGGCCACAGTCACAACCGTAACCGTTTGCGTTTTGATACTGGGTGTCGCTCTGCTGTTATTCCTCAATACCAGCACCCTCATGAGCAACCTGGAATCGGATGTGGAAGTAAATGCCTTTCTAAACAAAGATTTGACCCAGAGCCAGATAGCCGATGTCAAAAGCCAGATTGAAGCCATGCCTGGCATAGACTCGGTGCTGTTCGTCTCCAAGGATCAGGCTTTGCAGAACCTGCAGAAGAGCTTTGGCGGGGAGAGCTACAATCTGGGCACAACCATGGGGCGCAATCCGCTGCCCAATTCCTACCAGATTAAAGCTAAAGACCCTCATAATGTCCCCGCTCTGGCCGCCCAGATCGACCAGTTGTACGGCGTGGACAAAGTAAACTATGGCGAGGGCCTGGTGGAGCGGCTGTTCAAGCTGACCAAATGGATACGCACCATCAGCATCGTGATCATTATACTCCTGGCCATGGGGGCGGTTTTCCTCATTGCCACAACTATCCGCCTGGCTATTTACGCCCGGCGCAAAGAGATTTACCTGATGAAATTGATCGGAGCGACCGACTGGTTTGTCCGCTGGCCCTTTTTCCTGGAGGGGGTCTTATTGGGTTCCTGCGGAGCCCTGATAGCCCTTATATTTTTAGCGGCCGGCTATTCGTCCATTTTGCACAATGTTAAGACGGTATTATTCATATCGCTGCTCAGCAATTCCGGGGTTCTGTTTACGGTCTACGGCGGCCTGCTTTTGACCGGGGCGGTTCTGGGCACGCTTGGCACATTGATTTCCTTGAATCGTTATTTGGATGTTTGATTAAGGTTTTTTCCATTGGCATCCGAAATAATGAGTAGGGAGGAATACATACATGCGTAACTCTATACATAAAAGACCTATTTTACTGTTCATTATGGTGTTTTTCTTGATAAATGCTTTCTACCCGGCTTATGCCGATGAACTGGATGACAAACAGCAGGAGTTGGACTCCGTAAACCAGCAGATGGAATCACAGCAGTATCTGGTGGATCAGGCATCCAAGCAGCAAAAAAGCATCCTGGGTCAGATACAAGACCTGGATACCAATATGAATAAAACCCAAAAGGATATCAACTCCACCAACTATTCTTTAAACCAGCTCAAAGGCACTATAAAACAGACCGAGCAGGAGATCAACCAAAAGCAGTTGGCCATCAGCCAGCAGACCGATACACTGGGTGAACGCCTGGTCTATATCTATGAGGGAGGCACGGTTTCCTACCTGCAGGTTTTATTGTCCTCAACCAGCATCAATGACTTTCTGACCCGCTACGACATGCTTAAAGCGATTGTGGATGAAGATGTACGCCTAAT
>JBDKUE010000137.1:0-19637 GCA_039679855.1 Syntrophomonas sp. | reverse complement strand
AAGGAAGCCATTCTTTCAATATAAATTTCAAGTCGCGAATATTGTATCTGTATTCCATTTGCGTTTTTCCTCCTATTTACTACTCCCCGGTGTATACGGGTTTGCGTTTTTCCAGGAAGGCATTCATACCCTCTTTGGCGTCTTTGGTTCCAAAGGTCATGGACCAGCCATGGGTCTCAATCTGCAAGCCCTTCTCCAGGCTGCTGCTCCAGGCCGCATTCAAAGCTTCCTTGGCCATCCGCAAAGAAAAAGCGGGTTTTTGCGCCAGCTGCCGGGCCAGCTTCATGGTGGTTTCTTTTAATTCGGCCAGAGGAACAACCTTGTTTACCAGTCCATAATTCAAGGCCGTTTGGGCATCGAACATCTGCCCGGTGAAAATCAGTTCCTTGGCCTGGCAGAGTGATATATGCTGGGGCAGCCTCTGGGTCGCGCCTCCGCCGGGGAATATCCCGACATTGATCTCCGGCAATGCAAATTTGGCGTTGTCGGCGGCTATTCTTATGTCGCAGCACAGGGCGTTTTCAAAGCCGCCGCCCATGCAAACTCCGGCTATCATGGCAATGGTGGGTTTGGAAAGATTGGTAAGGGTCAGGCCACCCTGCACATTCTTATCAATAAACTCCCTGGCTTCTTTGACCCCGTAATGCACCATGGACGCCAGATCCCCGCCGGCGCTGTAAGCCTTTTCATTGCCGGTCATGATCACCACTTTTATTTCCGGATCCTGGCCCGCTTCAAAAATGGCTTCACTGCGTTCTATAACCAGCTGGGCATTGGCGGCATTCATGGCCTCCGGACGATTGTACTGGATTATGGCTATATCGCCTTCAATAGTGACTTTTATGCACTGGTACTCTTTATCGCGGTATGACATAGTCCACTCTCCTCTCCGCGATATTGTTAATTAGTTCACGAGCCTAGTCGCCGAGTCTAAAACAAGGCGTGAAAATAACAAACATTCAACCTGTTCAAATCTAATCAAATACATTTATTTGGCCCGCTAACCATCCTCGATTCACTTATGGCCTGCCAAATAGTTTTTTTAGTACACTATTTAATAAAGTTGACGCTTTACGAGTCTGGCAGTTAGGGGGAGGGCTGGGAAACAATTCGCTCCACAACCCGCACCGCCAACTCCAAACTCCCTAAAACCCGTCGTCAGAACCCCACTCCTGGCGATTGGGGCTTAAATTTGTATTACAAATTACCAGTTGCTTCCGCCTCGGTAAGGGCCTCTTGATATACCTCATACCCATCGGCTACCGGTTTCTTCGCCATTAAGGTCAGTACTACCAGGATAGGAACTCCAATCGCCAGCGAGGGCCAGAGCGATGTACAATAAGGATTGCCGGCAAAATGCCACACCGCCGCTACAATACCGCCAACCAGTATGGACCAGAATGCTGCCCGGCTGTCAACCCGCGGCCAGAATATAGCCACTAACAACACTAATCCGGCAATAGCTCTGATCTGAAAAGCGCCAGCCATCTGCCCCAGTATGGAACCGGCATGCATGCCAAAATAGGTTGCTAACAGACCGACCACAGTCATAGCTATACGTGAAAACATCAACCGTTCTTTTTCATCCGCACCCGGCTTGAACAACTTGTAGACATCCTCACTCAACATGGTACTGGTAAGCAGTAATAATGACGGACCGGTGGACAAAATTGCTGCCAGTATGCCCATGGAAGCCAAAACCGCAAAAGCTGGCCCCAGGGAATTTGCCACCGTATACAGGATACTTCCGCTCGCAGCATTAGGAAGCATCACTTTGCCAACAAGACCAATAATCGCCGGGAAGCAAGCAAATATAAGCGTTAGTACTGCCGCCCAGGTGAATCCTTGCTTATATGACTTTTCATCTTTGGCTCCAAAAATTGCGGCTATCAGCACCGAAGCCGCAAAGAACGACAACGCCGTACCTATTACCCAGCCTGCCATGGTTAACAGGTCAGGCTGATCCATCTGGAAAAATGTCGGGGGAAGCACAGCCTGCATATGCCCAATGCCGCCCGCCCATTTTACGGCGACAATAGCCACTGTCCCGAGACCAACATACATCACAATAGTATGAAGCGCGTTCATCCAGGCCATACCCTTCATTCCGCCCGTAATGCATAGAACTATGAACAGAATTCCCAGTACCCAGGTAATCATAGTCTTGTTGACACCAAGCAACGGCGCCAGTATATTACCTGCCGCTACCGGCTGCATGGCAAAAAGGATTGCGTAAACCAAAACCAGCACAAACATCATTACCATTCTGGTTTTGGCGTCGAACCTTGCAGCATAGACCTGAGGCACCGATACTGAATTAAATTTATTACCGATAACCCGGTAGAACTTGGCGGCCGTCCACAGAACTACTAAACAGCCGATGCTCATACCCCAGTTAACCCATACCGCCGATATTCCAAACTGAAAAGCCTGGGCGGCATTGCCGACCGTGCCTGCACCGGCGATAATTTCTGCAAAAAGCAGGGGGATAATCAACATTGCGCCTAAATCTTTTTTAGCAACGAAATACCCGGCCAGAGTACTCTTTTGCCTCATCATATAGAAACCGATGCCCGTAGTTAAGGCAAAATAGGCCACTACACATGCTATAACCATAAATCCAACACCCCTTCTGGTTTATTCAAAACGTCGGGTTCTTAATCGATCTTGTTGGTCCGAGTCCAGATATGCTGCTCCTGCGCGGCTTTGATAAGGTCATCGCGGAAGTCGGGATGCGCTATGCCGATGAGCAGCTCGGCTCTCCTATAGGTTGATTTGCCCATAACGTTGGCTATGCCGTACTCGGTTACTATATATGGGGCATAGGTTCTGGGCATGGTGACGATGGTTCCCGGAGCGAAATAGGGAACGATTCTGGAAACCATTTTATCGCCCTGCTTCTTGGTGGAAGTAAGGCAGATGAATGGTTTGCCGCTTTTGGATTTCAAAGCCCCGATGGTGAAATCCAGCTGGCCGCCGGTGCCGGAAATATTGCGGAAACCGGAGGACTCGGAATTGATCTGGCTGTAGAGATCGATTTCAACTGCGTTGTTTATGGCGATTACTTTATCGTT
Source organism: Syntrophomonas sp. (assembly GCA_039679855.1). Taxonomy (GTDB): domain Bacteria; phylum Bacillota; class Syntrophomonadia; order Syntrophomonadales; family Syntrophomonadaceae; genus UBA5314. The sequence continues at coordinate 16,563 of JBDKUE010000137.1, read as the reverse complement.
CATGGCTATGATGTCTGGATTGTTGGTAATGTCCACCGGGTATGTGGCTAAACGGGGATTATTGTGCATGTAGTCATAAAGTCTTTGCGAACCAATGGAAAAAGTGTAGGTGATTTTACCCTTGTCGATGTTCTTCATTTCCCCGTTGACAATGCCTCTTTCGGCCAGGTCAATGAAGCAGTCGGCCATCATTTCGGAGTGTATGCCCAGGTTTTTCAGGTCGGTGTCGGCGATCATTTTTCCGATCATGGAAGGCATCGCGCCTATGCCGAACTGCAGGCAGGAGCCGTCTTCAATCTGCTCGATCAGTATAGAAGCGATCTTCTTCTCCGCGTCGGATACCGGAAATTCCGAGGGAAAAACCGGCATAGGACTTTCGTGCTCAACTATATAATCAACCTGGGAAATGTGAATGGACTCCTGCTCCCCGCCCAGACACCACGGCACCTTGGGGTTTGCCTCCAGAATTACAATGTCTGCCGCGTCGCAAATAGTTTTGGCATAAGAACAGGCCGGTCCGAAATTAAAATAGCCGTATTCGTTCATAGGGGTGGTCATAATCATGGCTACCTTGGGCGGATACATATTGCCGGCACGGGTGTTGCCCGGGCACTGGCCATAGTTGCCGGGAATATAATAGGCCAGGTCATGGTCTCCCATATGACGCTCGTGTCCGCTCATATGACCGGAATGATATAAAAATGATTTCTGTTCAGGATCTACTTTTACGATTTCGGGTTCGTACAAAAGGCATACACCTTTAACATTGACACCGGTCAGCTCTCCGGCCCGACGGGCAAGGGCCTGGTCCAGAGCGCGGGGTCCCATGGCAAAGTGGCTGTACCATACCCATTGATTGGATTGAACTGCTTTTACCGCTTCATCAGCAGTGCGAAGTTTGCTGGCGTATAGATCACTATAGACTCCCAATTTTTCTCAACCCCCTAGGTTAATAGAATCCTTTACTGGCAGCGTTTATTACTGTCTGCCAGGCCCGTTGTTAACAGCTTGGCCTAATACCCCCTTCCCATTTCATGTTGCGTTCCTGGGTTCACCTTTATAAACGCAACATTCATGCCAAGGGGTTGATATACGTTGCTAATCCCATTATTACTGCACTTTGTCCAAAAGTTTGGCGGACATTGTCCTGCCTGATGTTGTTCGTTCTTCCTGACAGGTGTATGTTTAGTCATACACCTCGCCAGGCAAACAGGGCATCTTAAAGCCAACTTCTCAAATAAATCTATTTTTTACAAAAAAAGCTCCCTGTCAACACAAGGAGCTTTACCTGCTTTAATTAAAGAAGTAATTTTAAGCATGCAGTTTAGTATACCCATCTTCCTTCGGATGGAAGCCGTTCTGAACATGATTAACCTCCCTGTGTTTGGTCTATTTTCTATCCCTGAGTATCGGTTACGGGAAGCAATGTTATATTTGAAAATCAACTTATTCCGTATTTACTCAACTTTTCATAAAAGGCGGAACGGCTTAAGTTTAACATTCTGGCTGCAGCGCTCTTGTTTCCCTTGGTTTTTTGCAGGGCTTCAATGATAATATTCTTATCAACATCGGAGAGCGCGGAACGGTAGTTCGAAGGCTCCAGTTTTTTGGCCTGCGGCTGAAATATGTGGGCGGGCAGATGCTCAACTCCGATCTGCCCTTCCCAGGCATAATTGGCGGCCCTTTCTATCGCGTTCTCCAACTCCCGGATGTTGCCGGGCCAGGAATGGCTTTCAAGGACATGGCACGCCTCCCGTTTAATACCGGTAATGTGAGAGCCTAAAATGTTGTTATACTTTTCGATAAACTTGTGGGCCAGGGGCAAAATATCCTCGAAGCGCTCCCTGAGCTGGGGTAAATGAAACTCTATTACATTTAATCGGTAAAAAAGGTCTTCTCGAAAAGCTCCTTTTCGGATAGCTTCTCGTAAATCCTTATTGGTGGCAGCGACGATCCTGACGTCAACGGTTTGCAGGCTGGTGCCGCCTACCCGCATGAACTGTTTTTCCTGCAAAACCTGCAGAATTTTAACCTGAACCGAAAGGGGCATATCCCCTATTTCATCCAGGAATATACTCCCCTTATGAGCCTGTTCAAAGTAGCCAGGCTTGCCTTTTTGGGAGGCGCCGGTAAACGACCCCGGAGCATATCCAAAGAGTTCGGATTCCAAAAGGGTTTCCGGTATTGCCGCGCAATTCACCTTGACAAACGGATGCTTGGAGCGGGGGCTGGACGCGTGTATTGCCCGGGCAAACATATCCTTGCCAACCCCGCTTTCGCCTGTAAGTAGAACGGTAGATGTGCTGCGGGCAATACGTAGAGCCTCGCTTTTCATGTTGTTGAATTCGGCATTATTAGATATTATTTGTTCAAATCGGCTTTCGCCGCCCTTTTTCTCCAATTCACTGCGATAATAGTTTACCTGCTGTTTTAAGGACAGCAATTTGGTGGCTATTTCTTCGGTCAGAATATTATCATCAAGGTATATGGTGCTGACCACGCCGGTAATTACAAAGTGATCATCTTTGGCTTTCTTTATGGGTATATGCGAAATAATGCATTTCTTATTGCCAATAATGCATTCGGTTATTTCCGGCAACCCGTTTTTCAGCGCATGTCTGGCGCCTTCATTCTTTAATACATCCGCCACCTGTTTGCCAACAATGTTCTGCGAATTTTTAACCAGCAGTTCACTGGCCCTCTTGTTTATATATTTTACCTGACCGTAAACATCAGAAACCAGTATGCCATCGGAAGTGGCATTGAGCACCCCGTCCAGGGTGGTATGCATATCCTTGACTACCTCAAGTTCATTGACTATCTCTTCGACATCGGATTTATCTAGAAGAGTTATAACGGTGCCAATATAAAAACCGTCTTCATAAATGGGTATCTGGTTCACGATCACCGGGAGTGACCTTATCATATGCTTCACACCTAGCAGCCGCTTTTGCATTATGTTTATTTCAGGCAGGACTTCCTTCAAATGTCTGCCTTTAATATTGGGAAACTGCAGGCCGAACATTCCTTCAGCAGCCGGGTTAAGCCGCAAAATGTAACCCTTGTTATCGACGATGACTACCGCTTCATAATTGGCATTGAACAGGGATTCCAGGATGGCCGATGATTTGATAATGACATTCATGCTCTCCCGAAGATATTCCAATGTGCCAATCAGCCCCACCACTTTGCCCGAATGGTCAACCACTACCACGTAGTCTACCTTACTGCGCGTAACCCGCACTACAAGGGACACCTCGTCATAGGTCAAATCGGACGATACAAATACCGGATTGTATACGATATACGGTCCGCAGGCATCATCCAGGTTGGCCCCGTTGAGTAATGCTTGATACAGCCTTTTTTTCGGGAAAACGCCGATCAGTTTTTCCTTTTCATCAACTACCGGAAGGGTAGTCAATCTGTATTCGTCGTAGTAGCTGATCACCGTTCGCAGCGTGTCATCCAGGCGAAGCAGCTGAAAATTGGTATTCATCATCTGCTTGACTGTTAACCATGACGCTGAGTTTAAAGCCTTTGGACTCATTTTTTATCCCTTCCCCCCATATAATACACGCTACCCTAAAACATGCCTGCAATCCAATACGGACCTCACTGGTCGGAAGCTGTACCACCTGAAAATCCCCTGTACAATATTTTTGACTTGTATAGCATGGCCAAAAGCCCGATAAGCACTCAGTTGACCCCGTAGCGAAGGCTTTGGAATACCCTGGAGTTGGCCTCCTTCTGCTTAATCCAATTCCTATATTTGGAGTCTCCCAGGCAGGTCACTACGATTACGTCTTCTCTTTTCTTCAATAAAACCACCGATATACCACGATATTTTATTTCAAAACAATTGTCATGAGTATTTGGGCGCAGGCAAACCGGCTGGCCTTTGGCTACGATCTCCTTCAGTAATTGACCGATCCTTTCCGATGATGAGTTATAATCAAACAGCCTTTCCCGGTATCTTTGAATAGCATGTTTTGTAACCAACACTGCCATTATATCAATCCTTTTCCAATGCACTTGTTTGCTGCAGCCTTTCGGTATTAAACCTATATTGATATAATTTTGCAAATATTGTGCCAAGACCATTAGCCGATTGATTGTCCAGAAATAACTGTCCCTTGGCGTCGCGTTTTTTTATTCGCCCCAAAGTCCGGTTCGGAAAAGGTATTATATTAAGTGTATTGTTTAAGTGCTATAACCTCGGGTTACAGCCTTCAACCTATGCCTAAGACCGCTGGAGATCTAGCTCCAGCGGTCTTAGGCTTGATTAATATAATGAAGAGGATGAAGTAATTCCAGCCAATTGACAGCAACATTCTAGCACCATAGTCAAACCTTACAACAGAAACGTCAAATTATTGTCCGGTTGTCCGGACAGGTGTATGTTTAGGGGAACAACGGTCAACAGTACGCAATGTATTATCGCCGTTCCTGATCGTCTGTATTAAGCCCATTTGCCTGCACCCCCCGTTTACTCCTTTGCTTTGCAGTAGAGTGCCGACCCTGCAAGCAAGGAGTAAACGGGTTCGTCTGAAGAGGATGCAAATAAGCGTGTTGGCTATTAAAGATTTACCCTGCCAGTTTGTGAAGTCCCTTAATTACGGACTCTGGTATCCAGTCTGTAATCATATTGCCGATCCGGAGCTTTAGTCGCACGGTATCATTTTCATTGTGTTCCATATCAAGATTGCTGAAGCCCATAATAGCTACGATAATGCCTACTTCCTCGTATTCATTGCCGTAGGTCCTAAGAATAACCTTCTGATTGAGTGAATAATTCCTCATCTTTTCACTTCCCAAACATTAAATTAATTATTGTTATGCAAAAAGTATGCCAAATACAAACAAAGTTTTAAAAGAAGATGAGAAACGCGGCATTAATAACAGTGGGAAGATAAAGAAAGCCGGAGAGCATTGGCTTTTAGGTTGGAAATATAATTGGGATTACAAGTTGGGCGCTGGGATTAATTATTCAGCCTATTAACCATATGGCGGTTATGGCCATAGTAATCAGCAGCACAGCCCCAAAATCAGTTTTGGTAAAGGCTAGTTCGCTCAAATAGGTTCGAGGTCCAGGCTGGTATCCACGTGCTTCCATGGCTTCAACGAGTTCATCCGAACGGCGCAGGATATTAAGGGTCAAGGGGGTGGCAATGAATACCAGGGAACGGACTTTTCCCATCAGGCTGCCCGGTTTAAAATCAGCTCCCCTGGCCAATTGAGCCTCCTTGATATTTTGCATTTCCCCCTGAAGGGTGGGGAAAAACCGCAGAGCCATGTTCACCATCAAGGCCGTGTTGTGTGAAGATATGCCGACTTTGGCAAGGGGCCTCAGCAGCCATTCCAAAGCCATGGTGAGCTCGGACAGTGAAGTGGTAATTGTCAGCAGAGAGGCGGCCAGGATCAAAAGCATGAACCTTCCTACCTGAATCGCCCCCTCATGCAAACCTTCATAGCTGATCTTTAAGGGCCCGGTTGAAAACGGTAGGATGGAAACGCCGGGAGTAAAGAGGAAATAAATCATAAAAAGCACTGTAAAGAAGCTCCATAACGGACGGGTCGTTCCGAAGAGCCTCTCCCAGCCCACTCTTCCAAGCAGGGAGAGCAGCAAAATAAGAACCGTCACCGCGATTAGACCAGCCGGGCCAGACCTTAAGAGCAAGAAGCTCAAAACCAGCACCACCAGTACTTTTACACGCGGATCGCTCCTGTGAACCGGTGAATCCAAATGTAAATACTGGCCCAATTCATACATAGTTGCCATTCTCCTTAGTACAACTTCCCTGCAGCCAGCGGTTTATTTCGGCAACAGCTTCATCTATCGTCAGGACTCTTTTATCTATTTCATGACCAACCGGCCGCAAACGCTCCATAAGGTCTACAATTAAAGGGGGAGCCAGACCTAATGTTCGAAGCTGTTCACCCTTTACCAGGATATCGCGCGGAGTCCCATCATCTATAACCCGGGCCCGGTCCATTAAGATCACGCGATCAGCCCGAAGCGCTTCTTCCATACTATGAGTAACATGAATAATAGACAGGCCCCGGTTTTTGAGTCCATGCAAGATAGCCAGGACTTTCTCTTTGCCGCCCTGATCCAGGGATGAAGTAGCCTCATCTAGAATTATATAAGCAGGGTCCATCGCCAGTAAGCCCGCCAGAGCCAGTAGTTGTTTCTCTCCCCCGGAAAGAGTAAAAGGAAGGCGTTTTTCAAACCCAATTAATCCTACCGCCTGCAGGGCCCGGTTTACCCGCTGGCGCACTTCGGTGCTGGGCAGTTTGAGGTTGCCCGGTCCAAAGGCAACGTCTTCTTCCACGCTCATTCCCACGATCTGGTTGTCAGGATTCTGGAACACCATGCCTACCCTGCGCCTTATCTCCAGGTGGTTGCGCACCTCCCGGCTGTCCAAACCGTCGATTTCCACCTTGCCCCGGCCGGGCGGCAGCAGGGCGTTAAGGTGACGAATAAGCGTGGTTTTGCCGCAGCCATTCGGGCCTATCAGGGCAATGTACTCCCCTTCCCCGATCTTTAAATTGACATTGTCGAGGGCCGGCGGTAATCCTGGTTGATAGCTGTAGCTCAGGTCCTCAATTATGATCATTGGCTTTCTCCATGATTGGCAGTCTTTTTCTAATCCGGGATGATAAGATCGCTGCAGCGATCAGCTTGAACAGCTCGGGTATGAGAAAGGGTACAACACCGACCAGTATGGCTTTGCCCGGTGACAGGTGGGCAACCATGGCAAGCTGGAGGGTGCCCAGGCCGTATATTACCAGGTCGCCGATAAGAATCGCCGCAGCGCTCCATATAACGCCCGCTTGCGGCCTGGCTTCAATGATTTTGCCGATGATATAGGCGCCTGCGACAAAACCAATCAGATAACCGCCGGTGGGTCCAAAAAGCACTCCCAAACCGGCCTTGCCACCGGCAAAAACCGGCAGCCCTATGCATCCCAAAATCACGTATACTATCTGGCTCAAAGCCCCGGCGTACCCGCCCAGCAGGGCTCCCGACAAACCAGTAAAAAAGGTTTGCAGGGTAAAGGGAACCGGCTGCATAGGTATCACAATCAGCGCGCCAATAGCCGTCAAAGCGCCAAACATAGAAGCGTATACCATGTTACGCAAATGGCTGGAAGCTGGTTTTTTCAATGCAAATACCCCCCGACCGTAAATATAAGATTCCCCAACTTAGAAACAATACTATACAGATCTGGAGGTATTGTCAACCATTTTATTAATATTAGGTTTACATTGTTTAGCTGTTATCCGACTCCGCTTTGAATAGTATTTCACCGGACATAACCCGGTGAATATTTCCCATAGAATCACGAACCATCAAAAAGCCGTCGTTGTCAATATCTATAGCCCGCCCGCTGGTTATTCCATTGACGCTGTCGATTTTTACGTCGCGGCCGATAACCAGTGATAAGCTTCTGACCTTTTCCAAAATTTCGTTAAACCCACCGGAGATCAATTGCCGGTAGCTTTTTTCCAACTGCCAGAGGAATTCCTGTAAAACCTCAACCCGGGGAACCAAGCGCCCGGTTTCCTCCCTGACCGTTGTAGCGATGCTGCGAACTTCTTCGGGAAAATCGGCAATACGGTTGTTGATATTTAGTCCGATGCCGGTGACAATATATTCTATGCCATCCATATCCGTAACCGCCTCGGTAAGAATACCGGCAATTTTGCGGCCATTTATCAACACGTCATTGGGCCATTTGATCCCGGACTTTATTCCGAACCGTTCCAGGGTATCTACGACAGCCACCGCAATGAACAAGGTCATTCGGGAAAGCTCCTTGAGCGGCAGTGAAGGCCTCAGGATCAACGACATAAAGATGCACTGGCCCGGCTCCGAATGCCATTGCCTCCCCCGGCGCCCCCGTCCGGCGGTCTGCCGTTCGGCTATGACCAGGGTCCCTTCCGGGTAGCCCTTTGCGGCCAGCTGTTTGGCATAATTATTGGTGGAGTCTATTTCCTGTAAGTAGAAATAGTGTTCTTTGCCAAATACTTCAGTGGCAAGCCCCCGGCTCACCTCTTCCAGAGATAGAATATCGGGGGGGCTTGATAAACGGTATCCCTTTTTAGGGGAGGTTTCAACAGCGTATCCCTCCGCTTGCAGAGTCTTAATCTGTTTCCAAATCGTAGTCCTGGTAACCTTCAAGCTCTGACTCAAGGCCTCCCCTGAAACCCATTCGCCCGGTTTTTCTCTAATAGCCGCCAGAACCGCTTCACGAAGAGTCATTTCCGTTCCCCCTATGTTAACCATTTTTACTTATTATAGCTGACATTATTAATTTAAGCTTTAAGTAATTGTCAATAATCGACCAACATAGAGTCTATAAGAATTAAGCCAAAAAGGTCAGGCCTGACTGTTGATGTCAATCAGGCCTGACCTTTTTTGTACCCGAATTATAGACACTTTTGCATCCACACCTGGTCAAGAGACTGGCCTTTTTTTTCGCCTATTCCATAGAATCTACCACACTCTTTAAATCCATTCTTTTCATGGAAGCTTATACCGGCTGTGTTTTTGGAATCAATACTGGCCAGAAGCACATTTATACCCATCTTTTTGGCGTCCTGTTCAAGTACTGCCAGAGCCTGGGTGCCTATCCCCTTCCCAACTTCATCCTTGTTGACAAAACAGGTTATCTCCGCAGTATGCCAGAAAACCAGGAAGGGATTGTAAGCATGTAAAAAACAGAACCCTATTACCGCACCTGAATCTTTTAATCTGATTACATAAGCCGGGTAGTCCCTGGTTGTTTCCAAAAGCCGCCCATAAAACGGATAGGGCAGCACTGCATCAGGATGCGTTGCAAAGCTTTTTTCCATATAGTGATTAAAAATCTCCATAACTTCTTTGCCGTGTTCTACTCCCATGCGTTCAAACCAAATATCCATGTTCGAATCCTCCCCAATAAAGCTTATTACTAATACGTCCATTTGTAAAAATATTTCTATACTGGGGACGAACACTGATGGGCCAACAATGCCCAGTATTCAACAAGCCTTATTTGCCGAATTATCCCATTTATTGGCTTATCTAAATATGATTTGTCATTTTTTGCTGGTATTGCTAAGCATTTATTTATGCCATCCGAGATAACTACACGATTTTTCGGATGCGGCAGGGGATGTTTTTAATATTGGGAGTTCCAAATTCCTTCCCCAGTTTGCCGATGGAAGTGAGGATATTATAATTGGCTTTCTGCCAATCGTATTGGTTTTTAGCATCACCCTCGGGGAACCACCATCCCAGAGCGGCGCTTACCAGACGAGGATGAACAATATCTGTTACTTTAGCGGTTTGGACGATTTGTCCGTACCGGGTTTCGATGACAACCCGATCTCCATCGTCAATCCCGTGTGCCGCCGCCGTTGCAGGGTGGATTTCAACGGTTGGCTCCGGGCGCTTTTCTCTGAGTTTTTCTACCCAGCGATAGGAAGAAACCAGATAGTAGCGGCTTTTAGCACTGATCAGGGTTAAGGGATAAGCGGGGTCTTCATCTTCAGGAAGCCCCTCATATTTGGGCAAAGGGCTAAGCTTGAACTTATCGGCAATGCTCAGCTTTAATTCCACCTTACCGGTGGGGGTGCGAAAGCCCTTTTCCTGATGCAACTTGAAGCGGTCCGGACCTTTTAAATAACCCTGCTCCACAAACTGTTGGTAGCTCAACTGGGACGGCTTTAAAATATCATCCAAAAAGTCTTCGAAATTGTCGTGCCAGAGTTCCGGGTCGGATATCCTTTTGCCCAGTTCATTCAAGATCTTTATGTCCGGCCAGCACTCCTCGGGCGGCTCGACGATCTTGGGCCGGGCAAAGATCATCCCATGGCCGATCCCGTAATGGCCAATATCGTTGATCTCGAAGTGATGAGCCGCCGGTAGTACGATGTCCGCCATAGATGCCGTAGGGGTCATGAATATGTCGGCCATGGCCACAAAGTCAAGGTTCATAAAAGCCTGGTAGCTGGCCTTGCTATCCGCCCAGGCCACCATTGGATTGGTGCACATGCCATAATAGCCCCGCACCGGGTAGGGATTACTATTTAAAACCGCTTCTCTGAAATAGGCCGGAGGAACCGTCATCATTTTCGGTATGGTTCCGTGAAACGAACCGATCATCTCCCGAAACTTATTGGGCATTAAATCAGCCCGGACAAATCTTCCCAAAGCGGTGATATTGGGCTCATGGGCATTAATATTGCCTCCGGGAACTTCCAAATTGCCCGTAATAGCCATAAGGCAAACCAGTGAGCGGGTCGCATCGAAGGCATTAATATCGTGTTCAATGGCGTTCCCCCATTGCAGAGCAGCCGGTTTGGCCTTAGCATACATGCGGGCCGCCTGGCGAATTAGCTCCGGTTCAATCCAGGTAATCTCAGCCATCGCTTCAGGAGAATAGGCTTTTACATGCTGGGCCAGGTCCTCAAAACCATAGGTGTAATTGTTTACGAAATCCGCATCGTAAAGGGATTCTTCGATAATCACATGGATGAAGGCCAGAGCCAGGGCCTGGGCCGTCCCCGGCCTCATCTGCAGCCACAGATCAGCCTTCTTGGCCAGATCGGTGCGGCGGGGATCAACCACGATCAGTTTAGCCCCTTTCTTTAGATGCTGCAGAACCATGCTTCCTATTTGACCCTCTTCGTTGGTTGAAAGGAGATTGCTGCCAAAGGATAGGATAAGCGCGGTGGGATTATGAAAGTCAGCCACCGGATAAAACCCGCAGGTATGGAGACCAGTCACCTCCCGGGGCGCATGGCATATATCCTGCGACGCAACCACATTGGGTGAGCCAAAGCAGTTGGCCAGGCGAATTTGAACAAAATGCTCCAGACCCTTGGGCATTCCTACGCCAAATCCAACCGCCCGCGCCCCGTATTTTGCTTTTATATCGAGCAGATTGGAAGCGATTTCATCCAGGGCTTCCTCCCAGGAAATAGGCTGCCAATGGCCTTCTCCCCGTTTCCCCACCCGTTTAAGCGGATGCCGGAGACGATTCGGGTGACTGAGACGCTCGGGCGATACCCGGCCCTTATAGCAGGTATATCCTTTGTTCAGGTAGCCCTGAGGGTCCCCTTTTACCTGAACGATTTGATTTTCACAGACGCCCACCAGCAAGCCGCACCCGCCGTGGTCCATCCGGGCACAGTGTGTTTTTTTCCAAACGATCTCTTCAGACATTAAATACTACCTCCCCTGCATACTCTGTCGCAAATATATGGAACTGGTGTTGTAAAAAATTCCCTGCGCAAAAACTGAGTGTACGTTCGTTCACTTGTAAAAATAACCTATCTTTAACGATCATTCAAGTCCTTATTCAAAATACATGTCGCCAATCAGCTCCCCCTTCTGTATGGACTCGGGTTTTGTATAAAGCCTGCAATTCTATATGACTTCCGTTGATTTAAATAAATCAATTTCCTTATCGGTATATCCCAGTCCGCTTAATATATCCCGATTGTGTTGACCGAGTTCTGGGAACTCAAGAGTCAGCTCACCCGGGTTTTCAGAGAACTTTATAGGCAGTCCGGTTAGATACATGCCTTTCCCGGAATCGAGAAAGTTGTCTAATCTGACCATCATCTGCCTTTCTAGCACCTGGGGATGCTCACTGACTTCATCCAGGCTCAAAACCGGTGCATAGCACAGTTCTTCACCGCCTAAAATTTGATTCCATTCGTCGCGGGTCTTTTGTTTGATGATTTTTCTGATTTCGGTCACCATTTCATCCTGCATTTCAGGTTTTTTGTGTATTTCGATATAGTTCGGTTTGTTAATAATCCTGCAGAATTTGGTCCAATACTTTTCTTCTGCCACCCCCAGGCTGATGTATTTATGATCAGCGGTTTCATAAATGTTGAAATAGGCAAATCCCCCGGTCAGCCTTCCACGTCCCCGTTTGGGAAGGCAGCCGGTCCCGGACCAGTCCGCCAGAATATAGGCCAGCAGGCTGATTGAACTGTCCAGCATGGAAACGTCGCAATATTGCCCCAGGCCAGTGATTTTTTTTTTGTACAAAGCCATCAATATGGCTATTGCGGCAAATAGAGCGCCCCCCAGGCCAGCCGTCTGTAGCGGCGACATCGCCGGAGCCTCCTCATCACCGGTTAAAAAGGTGACTCCGGCCAGGCTGGAAACGTTTATATCGTGGGCGGGGGTATGCCGCCAGGGTCCGCTCGACCCAAAAGCATTCAGTCCGCAATATACTATGCCCGGATTAATCTTGCTCAAGGCTTCGTAACCCAGGCCCAACTTGTCCATGGTTCCGGGGCGAAAAGCATCGACCACCACATCACTTTTAGCTGCCAGCTTTTTAAATATTGCTTTGCCATCCGGTTTACGCAGATCAAGGGTGAGGCTTTTCTTGTTTCTATTCACGGAGTAAAACCGGGCGCCGGTTTCTGCTATATGAGGTTCCGTATTACGGGCCGTATCTCCAGTTCTATCTTCGATCTTGATTACTTCAGCCCCATAATCACCTAAAAGTTGCGTGCAAAACGGACCCGGCAGGGCTCTCGATAAGTCTAAAACCGTGATTCCTTGAAGCAAATGCGCCATTACTTCACTACCCTTCCCGAAATAATGGAATCATTAAAGCACTAATCCTTGAGCAAAATTCCTGCGATGATTATCTTTTGCATATCCGTTACTCCTTCAACAATCGGTCCTGCGATAGCGTCGCGGTAGCCTTTAGCCACTTTGTAGTCCTCCATTAGTCCATAAGAACCATGAACATCGATTGCAAGGCGGGAGGCCTGCCAGGCCGCTTCAGTAACAAATGTCTTGGTAAGGGCGGCAGTCTTGATAAACTCCTCCTGGTCTTTTACATCGTTGGCCATGCAACCCAGCCGATAAGTGAGCCACCGAGCCGCCTCCAGGCTGATGGCGAGGTCGGCTATTTTCACCTGTATGGTGGGGAACTTGGCGATCACTCCATCACGGTGGGTTTTCTCCCGGGCATATTTTATGCTTTCTTCCAGAGCTGCACCGAGACCACCCAGAGAGCTGGCCGACATCCCGATCTTTCCAAAGCCGATTCCATATTGCAGGATCGGGTATCCCTGTCCCAATTCCCCGAGCAGGTTCGATGCGGGAACCTTAACATCGTTCAGATAAATGTCCACCAGCACCTGCCCGTGCGTACCGATTTTGTTCCAGGGTTCCGATATCGAATATCCGTGGCAGAACTTGTCCACGATAAAGGCCGTAGGCCGACCGCTTTGGACATCTAACGCAAAAAGCACCATCGGCCCTTCAAAATTACCGTTGGAGATGAAACGTTTGGTTCCATTGATAGTGTAGTAGTCCCCGTCCTGAACCGCTGTAGTTTTGAGCTGCTTTGGGTCGGAGCCGGTTCCCGGTTCGGTAAAAGCAAAAGAAGCCAGCCATTCTCCCTTGCAGCACCTGGGCAAATACTTCCGAATCTGCTCCTGAGTCCCAAACTTGGTGATCGCCCCCAGGCCCAGGGTATGCACTGAAAGAAGTGAAGCAACCGCTTTACAGGCTTTGCTTATCTGTTCTAAAACCAGTACGTAGCCGTCATATCCGGCATCAGCCCCACCATATTTCTCCTCATAAGGGAGGGCAAAAAAGTCCAGCTTCGCCAAACCTTTAATAATTGGTTCTGGAATCCGGTTCTCTTTCTCAATTTGCTCAGCTGCCGGCGCAACATACTTCTCGGCAAATTCGCGGGCGGCAGCCTGAATAAGCTTCTGTTCCTTGGTTAAATTGAAATTCATAATCTATTCTCCTCCCTTTAACCCATCTGCGTCTCATCAGCAATAGACGCCATTTCCTCGATCGAAGCAGCCAGTTCACCTATGGCCCGGGCCTGTTCCTGACCGATGTTGGATGCATCATCGATCTGACTCGCGACCCTATCTATTATGCCGCCAACTTCGTCTACCTGTTGGACGGTGGTTTGAATGGCTGCCCTTATTGAAGCCATGGCAGCTGCGTATTCTTTGGCCATATTATTAAGGACAGTTAACGCGCCAGTGACCTGACTATTGGTTTTTTGCAGCATAGGAACGGCAGCCAGGGCCTCTTTGGATACGGATTCCGACTTGCCCAGCCCTATTTCCACCCTGAACATTTGTTTTTGTACATCCTGAATTAAACTTTTGATCTGATCGGAGTTCTCACCCGATTCGGTGGCAAGTTGCCGAATATCTGCTGCTACAGCGGAAAACCCCCGGCCATATTCGCCCGCCGCAGCTGCCTCGATAAATCCGCTGACGGCCAGCATATTGGTCTGGATAGAAACAATCCGAATTGTGTCAACGATCTTTTCGATGCGACAGATTTTTCCCCGCAGGACTTCCAGTATGTCATCCGTATGGTCAAATGAAAGAATGCTCTTTTCTAAAAGAGAGATATTGGCGGTGGCCTTTTCCCACATATTTATCCATGATTCATTGAGGTCTGTTCTCAGCTGAGCGATTACCTTATAATTGCTGGAACGCCCGTTCATATTGCTCTGTACGCCTATAGCCAACTCCTGAGCTTCCACGTTATGGCTGTTTACCGTATGAATTGCCTCCCTCATCTGGGTTATGGAACTGGCAATCTGGGCGGCGGTACTGCTTAATTCTTCAACATTGGCAGACAACTGTTCAGCGGTAGCCGCCAATTCCTCGGCAGATTTATCAATGTTAACGGAGTTCTTTAGTTCATCGGCCATCTCACTCAGATCCTGGCTGGCAGTTGAAACCTCCGACAGGACTTTGGTCTGTTCATTTACGGCTTTAGAGATTTCTTTACTGCCACTGGCGATTTCTTCTGTAATGGAAGAAATGTTTTCGCTGGTGGACATGAATTGCTGGGCTGCCCCGGTTATCTCTCCAAAACCACTTCTCGCTTCTACCATTTTCAGGCCATATTGGTTGGTAAAGTCAGCGAAGGTGCAGCAGCCCGCTACCGCTTCTTCAAACCCACCGGCCATGGTCTCAAATTCGCCGGCTGTTTCCTGTATCTCAGCAACAGCTTCAGCGACACCCACCCTGATCTCTTCTACTACGCCCCGTATATCACGCGCGGATCGTTCAGACATTTCAGCCAGGTTGCGCACTTCGTCAGCCACCACGGCAAAGCCCCGGCCTTGCTCCCCGGCCCGGGCTGCTTCAATAGCGGCATTTAATGCCAAAAGGTTGGTCTGATCGGCGATCATTACCACCGCTTGAACAATATCTCCTATACGCCGGGATTGGATTTCCAGCTCTTCTATCCCCTGGGCTGATTGTAGATTTTGGGCTGCGGCAACTTTGATCAGGCTGGCCATGTTTTCGATAGTCTGCAGAGATTCTCCGGAGATTTTGATAGCCTTGTCCGATTCCGCATTTATATTATCCATTACTCTATTCAAATCAATTGCATTCTTATGCAGTTCCACACTGCCATGGTACATGGTGTCACATACCGTTCCATATTGCCCGGTTCCCAACGCCACATCCTCCACTAAACGGGTAAACTCGTGGGCAGCGCTTGCGGTCTCTTCCACTCCGACGACCAACTCTCCTGAAGCGGATGCAATGCGTTCAGCCAAAACCTGCTGTTTAACTACGGTGCGGGCCCGGTTTTTTTCCATAGCTATCTGTCTGATAGCGCGTTTTTGCTCAATTTGATCTATATTTTCTGTCTTTGTTGTTATTCCAGTCCGTTCGCCTTGAACTGGTTTTTGCAGCTTTTTAGGCAATACAAATACCCCCCCTTTACCACAGTTGACTATAACTATGCAATATTTGTACCGTTGGCGGCGAATTTAAGCTTCGCAAATAAATACAGAGCATATTGCCCGGATCAATAAGCTCAAACGCCTGTCTTGCGGCTCCTTATTGCCTGCTCGGGCGGGGGTTTAAATAAGCAGCAGGAGGCATTGACTGCAATTTTACCAATCGCACGGTAAACGGCTCCTGCTATTTTGTACGCAAAACCATACAGCTGTACTGAAATCCCGACACTTAATAGGCAAAAAAAACAAGCACCGGGCGGCTAAACCGCCCGGTGCTATTTGGTTCCTGATGCAGCTGGCTGCTATTTCAGAGGAATCACTATCCTGGTCAAAAGCTCACTTTCCGGGACCTCTTGCGGGGAATTGAAATAATATTCGTAATACACCCCGGTTGGTACATGCCCGCTTTCTTCAATCCACTTCATAATCTCCTTGTAAGGCTCTTCCATTTCCGCATAAGCCCCCTTATACAAGCAGGAGACCACTTTACCCGGCGGTATTTGTCCAGCCTTTATACCATCTTTATCAGGAAATATCTCTCCGACCGGGAAGCCCATCTCCACATCCAGGTCGTTCATATCCAGGTTGTAGTAGGCGGTGTAGGGAGCATACTGCGCCTGAACACCGAGTTCCTCCAGATACTTCATAATCCTTGTGTAGCCTTCACCTATCGCGGCGGGGAGCTTTTCCATGCTCGTCTTCATCCGTATGCACAGCATCGGCTGGGCCTTTTGTTCTTCAATCTTTAAATCAAAAACCATCACTCTTCCCCCTTTTTTAAAACTCTTTCAGACTGCAG
>JBDKUE010000115.1:0-9509 GCA_039679855.1 Syntrophomonas sp. | reverse complement strand
GGATTAGCTCCAGCAAAATACATCATCACCAGGGTGATTACAATATATACCAGTCCGGTGCCCAGGTCCTTCTGGGCCATAACTAAAGCCCAGGGCACCCCCATATACAGGAAACAGGGCAGCATTTCCTTGAAGGTATTGAGACTTCCTTTGCGCTTGCTCAAAAAATCAGCAAAGGCCAAAATGAACATTATTTTGGTGAACTCGGCCGGCTGAAATTGCGGTAAGGGACCGATTTTAATCCACCCGGTGGTTCCCCTGACCTCGCTGCCGATGGTCAAAACCAGAATCAGCAGAGCAATGGAAATGCCATACAGCGCCCAGCTGTAGCGCTGCAATTGGATGTAGTCGTAGCGAATTACAAATATCGCGACAATGATACCCAGAACAAAGGCACCAATTTGTTTGCTTAAATAGTTGGTAGTGGATGCGGCAGTTGCGCTGCTTAAAACCACCAATCCAAAACTGATCAATATAATTAAAACCGACACAAAAGTCCGGTCCATAAATTTCAAGCGTTTGAGTTCCAAAAGCTTAACCCTCCTCCACGCCTATTATAAAGCTCAGGTCTGGCCCTGTCCACCAAGCGTTTTTTTCCAAATAAAAAGAAAAAACCCGGGGATTTAAATTCCCCGGGACTTTTCCAGGTAGTCAAGCTAATTACTGGTTTATCACCCTCTTTAAACCCTTTACGGGTATATTGGCAACCAGGGCAATCGAGTCTTCTTCATTCTCCAGGCTCACCTGAAGGGCATCCTCATCAATATCCAGATACTCCTGGATAACTCTTATTAAATCCTCTTTTAACTGGTTTATGAAATCGGGCGACACCGAAGCCCGATCATGCACCAAAACCAGGCGCAGCCTTTCCCTGGCTACTTCTTTGCTGGGCGGATTTTCCTTCATAAAAAAGCGAGAGATAAAATCCAATAAAGCCATATAACCGCCTCCTATTTGGCCAGCCGCAGAATCTTTTTAAACCGGTCCATCAGCCAGGAGGGGTCGTTAAAGGCCTGAATGGCAATTTCTTCACCATCGATCCTTCTAGCTATCCGGCGATAGGCCTGACCGGCGCGAGAGTTGTCATCCAGGACCGCCGGTTCTCCTCGATTGGTGGAAATCACAATCGATTCATCTTCCGGCACTACACCTAAAAGGTCTATGGACAGGATATCCAGGATATCTTCAATATCCATCATATCGCCGCGCTTAACCATTTTAGAGCGCAGCCGGTTTATAATAAGCCGGGCGTTGCTAAGACCGGCCGCTTCCAGGAGGCCGACGATGCGATCCGCGTCCCTCACCGATGACACTTCCGGGGTGGCGACTATTATCGCGTCATCGGCACCGGCTATGGCGTTCTTAAAGCCCTGTTCAATTCCAGCCGGACAGTCAACCAGAATAAAATCATAGTCTTTACGCAGCTCGTTGGTCAGATTCTTCATCTGGTGTGGTGTAACTGCGGTCTTGTCTTTGGTCTGAGCGGCTGGCAGGAGGTGCAGCCCCTCGATTCGTTTATCTTTAATCAGGGCTTGTTTTAGTTTGCAGTTGCCGTGAACAACATCGACAATATCAAAAACGATCCTGTTTTCCAGACCCATTACCACATCCAGATTTCTCAGGCCAATATCTGTATCAATCAACACCACCCGGTAATTCATCATGGCCAGAGCCGTGCCCAGATTGGCAGTGGTTGTAGTTTTTCCTACCCCGCCCTTTCCCGATGTTATGACCAACACCCTGCTTTTCATTGCCAAACCTCCATTCATATTTTTAGCTTTTCGATTATTACCTTGCCCGCCCTGATGCGTGCCAGTTCCGGTTGCTTGCCGATGAAGTTGTCACCATCCGGAGGACGGGTTATGTGATTCGCTACCCGCAATTGGGTGGGGTTGAGACGATAGGCGGTGATAACAGCTTTTTCGTCTCCAAAATACCCGGCATGGGCCACCCCTTTAAGCGAGCCCATAACCAGGATATTGCCAGCCGCTATAACCTCAGCTCCCGGATTTACGTCCCCCAGGACCACCAGATTCCCCGGACTGAAGAAGCGCTGACCGGAGCGCAAATGACGGCATACCAACAGGGTTTCTTCATAACTCGGCATATTTGCGACCACCGGCGGCAAACCTTCTTCATTTATGGGATAGGGCATCCGGCCCCGTGACAAAACCTCCTTCAAATACAGGCCTCGTTCCAGCAGTATATCTTCCAATTCACGCACCTGTTTGCTGGTCAGCCGCTTATTTCCCAGGTCGATGATCAGACTGGTGCCGGGTTTGATACTTTCAACTTCGGAAACGCGGCGCTCTAATCCGGCCTTGATTTCAGGAAAAGTATGAAAGGCCTTGAGGTCTATGAATTTTTCCTCACCGTATTCTCTGGCTGCCGCTCGCATGTTACAGTCCTCCTATCAGTTGCCGGCTCTTATTGCATGGTTATTTATTATTTTCTATTTATTACATATATTTCCTGCGTAGAAAAATAGGAAATATCCGCTTTCCCTGGGTTTTTTCCCGAGAGTACGTCGTTTACGGGCACCAAAAATGCGCCAATTTTTATGCTTGTCTTTCGACAAATATAATGGTTTATGGCCTTCATGTTGATAGAATTGAATTATTGGTGAAAATAGGCGGGTAAATAACGGCAGAGCCAGGGGTGCACACCCTGGCTTTAAATGGTCCCCTCGTACTAATTTACGGTTTTACTTCCGTAATTGGCGGGGTGGTCTGGTTGGGTTTTGTGGCAACCGGCGGTGTCGTGGTCGATGGGGGCGTGGTTTCGCCCGCCGGGGGATTGCTGCCCGCCGGCGGCGTAGTGTTCCCCGCTGGTGGTGTGGCGGTTGAAGCAGGTGGAGTTGCCGCATTGGTTGCTGCGGCCAGGTGATCAACTATACCGAAGTATTGCTCGAAGACCGCTTTGCAGACCGGCCCCCCGGAAATGGCGCCGCTAAATCCGTATTCAATAACACTGGCAAAAGCGATTTCCGGATCGTTAAAGGGAGCAAAGGCTATGAATACACCGTGGGTATCTTTTAAAGCATCATCGCCGGCTCTACCTGATTCAGCACTTCCCGTTTTGGCGGCCACTTGAATATTGGCCGGGAAATTGGTAAACAGGGCTGCGCCGGTGCCTTCCCCTCTGCCTACTTCCAGCATGGCCCGCTTGGTTTCGGCGATACTCCTGGCCGATACGGCCACACTGCGCACCAGGGTGGGTTTACTTTCCAGGACCACTTTACCTTGAGCGTTGATTACTTTGCTTACTACATAGGGCTTATATAGAGATCCACCGTTGGCCAGAGTAGAGACATACTGCGCCAGCTGAATTACCGTAAAGTCATTGTAACCCTGCCCGATGGACATATTGAAAGTGTCATACGGCTTCCATTCAGTGCTCCAATTATAGTCGATTTTAAACTGGGTCTCCATCTGGTTTAATTCCTTTTGCTTCTTCTTCAGCAGTTCCTGTTTCTCCTGCTCACTCTGAGCCTGGGCCAGCAGCGCATCATACTTGGCGTCAATACTATTGAGATTGGTTTCGTGCTGTTGTTTAAACCCGATATCATTAGTCTCAAATTTCCACTGCGGGGTAGGCAGCAAACCCTTGGTCTCGTCGGGCAAATCGATCCCGGTTTTAGTACCCAGGCCAAACTCGTTGGCCACCCGGATAATTTCGTCTTTACCGGCACGGCGTCCCATCTCCTGAAAATAAGTGTTGCAGGAATGGGCCATAGCCGAATAATAGTTTACATTGCCGTGAACCCCAGTGCATTTGATGAAAGGTTCAACCCAATAAGCCCCTGCGCAGTTTACATATTCGTTCAGGGGATTCATTGCACTTTTCTCCAGGGCGGCCATTCCGGTAATCGGCTTAAAAGTAGAGCCTGGGGGGTAGCTTCCCTGTATGGCCCGGTTTTTTAGAGCCCCCGGTTCCATTGGATTATAATCTCCCTGGGGTAGATAGTAGGGAGCCTTGTCCCTGCTCAGGTTTCCCTTAAAATCATCCGGGTTTAAAGCCGGGCTGCTGTACATAGCCAGAATTTCACCGGTCTTGACATTGATGAGCACCGCCGCGCCCACCCGGGCCTTGGGATGAGCAGTCTGCAGCTGTTTAAGGGTGGCTTCCATGCTCTGCTCCATAACCTTTTGCAGGCGGGAATTAATGGTAAGATAAACGTTAGAACCCGCTACCGGATACTTGGTGGTTATATCCCGGTTGGGGACCGGGCGTCCATTGGCGTCTACTTCTATCTGCTGGGCGCCATCGGCTCCCCGCAAATAGGATTCATATTGCTTTTCAACTCCCGATTTTCCTATAAGGCTGTTCAGGCTGTACTGGCTCTTAATCTCTTCCTTGGCCATTTCTTCTTCACTTATGGAATGAATATAGCCCAGCACATGGCCGGCCAACGATCCCTGCGGGTAGGTGCGCAAAGGCTCAACATTTATGGTTACGCCGGGCAGATCCATACGATTTTCTTCTAGTTTGACCACCAGGTCCCAGGGTATATCACGCAATAGGACGATCGGCTCAAAAAGCCGAAATTTTTGTTCATCCAACTTGGCCTTGATGAATTCCGGGGTCATTTCCGGATAAAGACCGATCAGGTTGGCGGACAGGTTGGCGGCTATCGTATCGGTATCCGCTTTGCTTATTTCCAGATAATTGAGGCTCACCGTATACACCAGTTTATTGGTAGCCAGAAGTTCATTGTCGCCGGAGTATATCTCACCGCGCGAGGCCTTGATAGTCACCAGACGGATGCTGTTGTCCTTGGCCCGGGTCTGGTAGGCTTCATTTCGAAACAGCTGTACAAAGGCCAGCCGAACCGATAAAAACCCCATCAAAAATATGACCAGAATCGTATAAAAGCGCAATTTACTTTTCATTTCTATAGGTTTCATTTACCTCACCTCTGGGTCCC
The DNA here is from genome assembly GCA_039679855.1 of Syntrophomonas sp. GTDB lineage: Bacteria > Bacillota > Syntrophomonadia > Syntrophomonadales > Syntrophomonadaceae > UBA5314. The sequence continues at coordinate 4,582 of JBDKUE010000115.1, read as the reverse complement.
GCAAAACACCATAATGAGAAGAATTATAATACCATATATACAGGGGGCCCGATAACAGGGCGTTATACAGGGTCTGGAAGATGATAGTCATAAATACGCTGTCATCCCAGTGGATGCCTTTAAACTTGAAAAGGCTAAGTAGCAGAACCAGACCGGAGTTTAAAACAGTTCCTATGAAAACAGCCGTCATTCCCACCAGAATGTTTTCCTTGAAAACATTCTCTTGTAGATGACTCAACAAAAAGGCGGTAATGGCTTTGGAAATAGCGTTTAAGCCTATAAAACGCCCCATATAGAGGTCTTCAAATAATCCGCAGCAAAAACCGTATAGGGGAGCTTGTTTCCTTGGCCCCAGCAGGCTGAAAAATATAACCAGGATAAGAAGCAAATCAGGTACCGCTCCTTTTATACTATAGGAGCTGAAGAAAGTCGACTGCAAAAATATAGCCAGAATTGGTAAAAGAATATGTAATAACCAGCGCAATATCCTCTACCTCTTTACTTCTTGCTGGGGGACTTGCTGGGGGTTATAGGACATGATAACCAGTACTTCTTCCAGGCGGTCAAAATCAACCGCTGGTTTCAGGCTGGCTTTTAGCAGCAATCCGCCCGGTTCCTTGACTACCTCGGTTACGGTTCCTATGGGTATCCCTTTAGGATAGGTCTGGGAAAGATCAGAGGTGACAACTGTATCGTACACCTGGATTTTAGAATAAAAAGGGATATTCTGCATTCTGAGTTCGGTGTTGTTGCCAAATCCTTCAACGATCCCGCCGGTCTCCCGGTCTTTTTCCAGGATGGCACCGACTGCTATCTCCCGGTCGGTAATAAGGGTAACCTGAGCAGAATGCGCTGTTACGTAGGTAACCCTGCCAATCAGACCTTCCGGGCAAATGATGGGCATCCCCTTGGTTACGCCGTCCTGGCTGCCCCGGTCGATGGACACATTCTTGTACCAGTTGTTGGGGCTGCGGGCTATTACGTGAGCGGCTAGCAGCTTCATAGTCCCGATATTGGTGTCCCTGAAAGCCAATAGTTTTTGCAGCCGCCCCGCTTCACTTTGATATTCTTTCAACGACTGGTTTTCCATCTGCAAAGCGTCCAATTGCTGCTGCATTTGGGCCACCTGGGCCTGAAGGGCTTTCTTGTTGCTGAAAATGCTGGAAAAGTTGCTGAATCCATTGGTTATTCCGGAAACAGCACGGTGCAAAGGCGCATAGACCACCTGCAGGGGGCCGAAGTTTTTACCTTCCGTGTACCCGGAAGCGCCAAAAATCATTAAACCCACCGCCGACAGCAAAATAAGCAGGATTAACCATAAGAATTTACTGCGTAATAGTTTTAACAACAACCCTCACCCGGTTAAAAAGATTTCTTTACGGATATCAAAACCCGTTTGAGCACTTCAATATTTTCCAGCACAATACCGGTTCCTCTCACCACTGCTAATAGCGGGTCGTCACAGACGTATACCGGCATATTGGTGTGCAGACTGATAAGTTTATCCAGTCCCCTCAACAAAGACCCGCCTCCGGCCATAACGATACCCCGGTCCATGATATCCGAAGCCAGTTCTGGAGGGGTCTTTTCCAGACAAACCTTGATTCCATCAATAATCTGCTCCACCGTTTCTTTGAGAGCCTTAAGCACTTCTTCGGAAGAAACCCTTATGGTCTTGGGCAGCCCGCTCAATAGATCCCGCCCTCTGACTTCATAAAACTCTTCTCCGCCCTCCCACAGGGCCGATCCGATAGAAATCTTCATATCTTCAGCAGTTCTCTCCCCGATAAGCAGATTGTAGTTTTTTCGTAGGTGGGCGATTATGGCATCATCCATGTTATCTCCGGCTACCCGGATGGACTTGGAGGTCACAATCCCCCCCAGTGATATGACGGCCACCTCGGTAGTGCCCCCACCTATGTCTACGATAAGATTACCGGTAGGTTCATGTACCGGGAGGCCGGCACCTATTGCGGCGGCCATGGGCTCTTCAATCAGATAGGCTTCCTTGGCTCCACCGGAAATCGCAGCCTCACGGACCGCACGCTCCTCCACCGTGGTGCAGCCGGTCGGAACACTTATTATAACCCGCGGTCTTACAAAGGGGGTCCTTGACCCCAAGGCCCGGTTGATAAAGTAACGCAGCATAGCCTGAGTAATGTCAAAATCAGCAATAACCCCGTCTTTCATCGGCCGTATGGCTACTATGTTCCCCGGAGTCCTTCCTATCATTTGCTTGGCTTCATCGCCTACGGACAGAACTCGGCCGGTATCGTTTTCAATGGCCACAACCGAAGGCTCTCTGATAACTACTCCCCGGCTCTTTACATGAACCAGGGTATTGGCGGTGCCCAGATCTATGCCCAAGTCTTTGCCAAAAACCATGTCATCCTCCTTAAATCAAACCCCTGCTTTTCAAACTAGTGTAATTGTTTTCTCCGATAATAAGATGATCCAGAACCTCGATCCCCATCAGATGCCCTGCTTCAATGAGCATGCGGCTTACTTCGATGTCTTCTTTGCTGGGTTCGGGATCGCCGCTGGGATGGTTATGCACCAGGATAATCGAAGCGGCGCTTCTTTTAATTGCTGTCTTATATACCTCCCGGGGGTGAACCAGCGAACTGTGCAGCCCGCCAACGGAAACATCCTCCATACTTATCAGGCCACCCTTGCGGTCCAGGTATAAAACCCGAAAGTGCTCGCGGTCATAATACCGCATTTCTTCCAATACTATATTTTTAACATCCTCGGGTGATTTTATGGGAGTTTTGTTCCAAATATCCCGGGCTCCTCTTCGCCCCAGTTCCAAGGCCGCTTTTATAGCGGCTCCCTTGGCCAGTCCAATTCCATGATGGGAGGTAAGTTCCTCTAAACTGGCCTCCTTAAGCCCCCGCATACCACCAAACGATGCTAATAAGGCAGTGGCCAGTTCAATAGCGTTCAGGCTGCGAGTGCCTCTTCCTATAATAATGGCCAGGAGCTCGGCTTCACTTAAAGCCAGCTCGCCGACAGCCAGCATTTTTTCCCGCGGGCGCATATTTTCGGGTAGTTCCTTGATAGTGACCCGGTATTGGCTCAGGATTGTATCCCCTTTAAAGTATTGCAATCCCTTGCCTTACTAGCATGCGGTAGACCCTGGCCAGGGGCAGGCCTACAACGTTAAAATAACATCCTTCAATTCGGTCCACAAAAACCGCTCCCCGTTCCTGAATAGCATAGGCGCCCGCCTTGCCTTGAGGCTCGCGGCTTTCAATATAGGCTTTTTTTTCCTCCTCGCTAATTATACGAAAAAAAACCCGCGTGACTTCATGCTCCAGGTCAAATTCTGAACTCAGTGCATTTTGCAGACACACTCCGGTTATAACTTCATGACTGCGACCGGACAGCAGGGTTAGTTTGGTATAGGCGTCCTGGCTGCTAACCGGTTTGCCAAGCACCTGTCCATCACAAACCACAATCGTGTCAGCTGCGAGCACCAAGCCAGAACGACATCTGGCGGCCACCCAGGCTGCTTTATTTCTTGCAATTCCTCGGACAGCTTCTGTGGGATCCGGGTATCGCGAGGTTTCTTCATCTATATTAGCAGGCATGCTGATGAACTCAAGCCCCAGTTGCTTGAGCAGCATTTCTCGCCTTGGCGACTGAGAGGCCAGTATAATACTTTGCATCGATTTCACGCCTCTATAGCTTTCGATAAATCAAATAAGCAGCTAAAAAGCCCAGCAGGGCAAAAAGATTAAGGCGCAACATAAAGCCAAAAGTCAGGCTGAAAACATGTAAATCAACAGTAAACTGAGGAACCCCGACGCTCTGGACCTTGCCCAGCAAGGCTAGAGAAGGAATAAGCTTTTGTATAAGTTCCCCGATTAAGGCGCCGGCAATACCGCCCAGGCACAAAAGCAATAGTAAAACCGGCCAGGAAGGTTGGCTGCGCCCCTTACTAACCACCATATAACCTCCAGTGGATGATTTTTATCAGTGTAGCACTAGTGGTAAGCAAAGACAAGGCAGTTAAAAACGGGAAGCCCCACCTACAACGGAACTTCCCGGCACTAATCTACTACCTGTTGTTATAGGCCAGATTAAAGCTTAATACCTCCAAATTCACTGAAAGGTCTACATTGCGCAAGACGATATGGTTGGGAACCTTTAAAACCCGGGGCGAGAAATTTAATATAGCTTTTACGCCCGAAGCGATCAGCTTGTCGGTTACCTCCTGAGCTACGGAGGCAGGTACGGTTACTACTCCGATACTAATCTGGTGTTCCTTGACCCGCTCCTCAAGCATTACTAAAGGCTCAACCTCAACCGGACCCAGTTTGTTCCCTACTTTGTTTTTATCTACATCCAATATTGCTTTGATGTTGAAACCACGGTCAATAAAACCATTGTATAGGGCCAGGGCCGAGCCAAGTTTTCCTGCTCCGATAATTATGATATTCCATCTTCGATCAAGCCCCAGGATCTTCATGAGGTGGCCATACAACTCTTCGACCTTGTACCCCACTCCCCGGGTGCCAAATTCGCCGAAATAGGCCAGGTCTTTGCGTACCTGGGCTGAACTAACCCCTACTCCCCG
>JBDKUE010000066.1:0-14975 GCA_039679855.1 Syntrophomonas sp. | reverse complement strand
CATGAAAGATTCTATATGCTTTGCCTACGGCAATTTTACCGTCAGATTTTAAAGCTCCCTCACTATTTGTAAAAAAATGCACATCACTAAATATGGTTCGATATGAAAGTGATATTTCCTGCTTTTTAAGCAGGCTAAAAGAATGTTTTTAAGATCACCGTTCCTTCTGATAGAAAAAGGTAGCTATAGTCTTTAAGCCCAATTCCTTTGCCTGGAATATCTGCTCGGTGCTGCCTATAAACAAGACGCCACCGGGTCTTAGGGCCTCGGTAAACCTCCTGTACAGGGTCAGCTTGGTTTCCTCGGTAAAATAGATTACCACGTTACGACACAGGATCAGGTCCTGATCCAAAACAAATCGATCGCGCAGCAGATCATGCTTTTCAAATCGAACCATGCGTCTGATTTCCTCACTGATGCGATACTGACCATTTTCGGCAACAGTATGTTTATTTCTCCAGGGAGCCTGAATGCCGTCGACGGCTTTCTGGGTGTATAGAGCCTGACGCCCTCTTTCCAAAACCTCGTTGTCAATATCGGTAGCCAGAATTCTATCCTGCAAGCGAATTCCTTTTTCCCGGCACAATATCGCCAGCGAATAGGCTTCTTCTCCGGTTGAGCAGCCGGCGCTCCATATTTTTAGCCCGGGCCGTTCGTTGAGCAGTTGAGGAATAACATCCTTCTCCAGAACCTCCCACTGCTGGATGTTGCGGAAGAACTCGGAGACGTTTATGGTCAGATGGTCAAGAAACCGGCGATATATCTCGCGATCGCTGCCCAGCAGTTCCAAAAAGCCAACGTAGTTCCGACTTCCAATGGAACGCATGAAGCTATTAATTCTTCTCTCCATCTGCGGCCGCTTATATGCAACGAGATCAATACCACTCAGCGCCTGGTACTTTCTGATAAAGTTGGCCCAGTCATCCGCCTGGTTCACTTCTCATCCCCCTTTATAGGACGCTATCAATAGCCCGGTCCAAATCCTGGACCGTTTCCTCTAAATCATTTTTTGAATGCGCCTGAGAGACAAAACAAACCTCAAACTGAGAAGGTGGAAAATAGACTCCCTCTCTGATTAAAGCCCGGTAAAACCTGGCATAAAGCTCGGTGTCACAGCTCAGGACATCTTCGAAGGCTTTCACTTTACGCCCGGTAAAAAACAATGAAAACATCGACCCGATCCTGTTTATGGCAAAAGAACAATCCCTTTGGGAAAGGTTGGCCGCAATTGAATCGGTGATTGTTCGTCCCCATTCGTCCAGCCGGGCATAAGGCGTCTCATCATGAAGAATTCTCAGGGTGGCCAGTCCAGCCGCCATAGCCACAGGATTACCGGAAAGGGTGCCGGCTTGATAAACATCCCCTTCGGGGGCAATCCGGTCCATAATTTCCCGGCTTCCCCCATAGGCGCCCACCGGCAGGCCTCCACCGATAATCTTTCCCAGGGTGGTCAAGTCGGGCTTAATGTCGACTATATTCTGATAACCGCCAAAACATAAGCGGAACCCGCTAATAACTTCGTCAAATATGAGCAATGCGCCGTATTCGCGGGTCAAGTCCCTCAAGCCCTGTAAAAAACCGGGTTCCGGCAGGACCAAACCCATGTTGCCGGCAATAGGCTCTACTATTATCGCAGCAACTTGTGAACCATGCTCATCAAGCAGCCTTTGCACCGATTCGAGATCATTGTAGGCGGCAATCAGGGTCAATTCAGCCAATTCCTTCGGTACTCCAGGGCTGCTGGGCACCCCTGCGGTAAGCAGACCGGAGCCCGCCTTTATGAGAAAGCTGTCTCCATGCCCGTGATAGCAGCCTTCAAATTTGATTATCTTGCTGCGCCCGGTGTAAGCCCGGGCCAAACGCACCGCGCTCATGGTCGCTTCGGTGCCGGAGCTGACCATACGAACCTTTTCAATCGACGGAAAGGCCTTCACTATCATACGAGCCAGATCAATTTCCGCCGGGCAGGGCGCCCCGTAGCTGGTTCCTGCAGCGGCCGCCTCCTGAACGGCTTTCACTATCGCCGGGTGGCTGTGCCCCAGGATAAGAGGCCCCCATGATCCGATGTAATCAATATATTCATTTCCATCTACATCTATCACCTTTGATCCGTGAGCCTCCCTGATAAACAGGGGATTCATACCCACTGCCTTAAAAGCTCGCACCGGACTGTTTACACCGCCAGGTATCAGACTTATAGCTTCTTCAAACAAGGCCGATGAACGGTCAAATCTCATCTAAAGTCCTCCCCCATCTTCCCGGCGGTGAATGTATTTCATACTGGTTTTCTTAAACTCCCTGACGCTCTTTATCACCTGGTAGTCAATAAGGCCGGTATTGGCAGCCATATCGTCCAGCAATGGCTTGAGCTCGGCCTCGTCATGCAGATGCACCATGGCGAAAAGATCGTATCCAAATTCGCGGGGGACCTGTCTCAAATAGCAATGACTGACCTCTTTATAACCGGCCAGTATTGATCCGGCCCGTTCTTCGCTTTCCGGATCGGCTTTAAAAACCACCATAACATTAAAAGCATAACCAGCCTGGTGATGACGTAATATCGCCCCCACCCGCCTGATAAGGCCCTTTTCTTTCATGTCGGAGATGCGCTCAACCAGTTCCTCTTCACTGGTATCAAGCCTCCTGGCCAAATCCTCATAGGGTTTCGGCTGTAAGGGTATATCACTCTGGAGCATCTCTATAAGGCCGGTTTCTACATCATCATAGTACATCAGTTCCACCCATTTCAAAGGAAACTTTTATCTTAAAAACCTTTTTAGCGGGCATATTTTCAATTTTAATTCCAGTTTCTTGTTCGAGCTTTTGGATGATCCTGATTCCTTCATCGGCATCAGATACGGTCAGGGTAAACCACAGGTTTAAGAAGTGCTCCCGCTGGTAGTTGTGGGTTACCCCGGGTTCCCGGCTGATAGTCCCTGCCACTTCTTCCAGTCGTTCTTCGGGCACCCGGCAGGCGCACAGGGTTGAATAATAGCCCATGGACCGGGAGTTAAAAACTGCCCCGATTCTCCTTATCATTCCCGATGATTTGAGTGCATTTAGCCTGTTCAACACTTCCTCTTCCCCTATACCAAGGCTTTCGCCCAGGGTTTGGTACGGCCGGGTAGTCAAGGGCAGTTCCTCTTGTATCAGGTTTAGGAGCTTTGCATCAGTCTGGTCCAATTTATTCATGCTTTCTGGCTCCCGGCGGCCGGTACAGGCACCATTCATCTTCCGCCATATAGTCACCCTTGCTGTAGAAAAAGGCGCGGGCTCTGCACCCACCGCACTTTTCACGGTAGTCACATATACCGCATTTTCCTTTGTATTCCATGGTTCTCAACTCATTCAACAATTGGTTTTCCCGCCATATCTGGTCAAAGGGCTGCTCTCTTACATTGCCGAGAGGCACTTCCAGATAAGCGCAGGGCTGCACAAATCCCCTGGGATTTATTATGCAATAGCTGATCCCGGCCAGACATCCTTTGCTAAATCGCAGATTAAGACCCTTTTTATCGGCTACGCGTATAAACTGGGGCGCACAGGTCGGTTTAATTTCAATATCAACCTGCTTCTGTTTTTCCATAAGCCGGGCCAGCGTTTTTTCATATTCGGCCACCCGCAGGGCTTCCTCTTCAATATTGACCGCTCTTCCGGTGGGCACTAAAAAGAAAACGTGGTAGGCCCGGGCGCCTATTCGGGCGGTAAAATCGGCTATGTCTTCCAGCTCCGCTACATTCCAATCCATCACCGTAGTATGGATCTGGAATCCAATGCCAACTGCCTTAAGGTTTTCAATACCTTCCAGGGTCTTGTTAAACGCACCCTCCAACTTGCGAAAGGAATCGTTTTTGGAAGGCTCCAGGCTGTCTATGCTTATTCCGGCTGCCAGAAACCCCGCTTCCTTGAGCTTTTGGGCCGCCTCCCGATCAATCAACGTACCGTTGGTTCCCAAAACCGGCCGTAAACCGAGAGACGTTGCATAGGCCCCCAATTCAAACAGGTCTTTCCTCATCAGGGGTTCACCGCCGGAAAAGATCATCATCTGGAATCCAGCCGCCTTTATTTCCCGGATCAGTTTTTTACCCTCTTCGGTGTTTAATTCATCCTCCAGCCTGGTTCCGGCGTCCCTGTAACAGTGTTCGCACAACATATTGCACTGGTTGGTAACATTCCAGGATAGATGCATGAGATCTTCTCCTAACTAATATAATTTCCCTGCCATTCCTGCAAAATCCTCTAACCATTAAGCAGTACGGCCAGTTCCTTGGCAAAATAGGTAATGATCATATCCGCTCCCGCGCGTTTAATAGAAGTCATGCTTTCCAGCATGACCCGTTCTTCATCCAGCCATCCGCAGGCCGCGGCGGCCTTAATCATCGAGTATTCGCCGCTGACGTTGTAGGCTGCCGTGGGCAGTCCGAACTGTTCTTTTACCGCTCTAATAACATCCAGATAGGCCAGCGCCGGTTTAACCATAACTATATCGGCGCCCTCCTCAATATCCAGCCATACTTCGCGCAGGGCTTCACGGACATTGGCCGGGTCCATCTGGTAGGCCTTGCGGTCTCCAAATTGGGGAGCAGAGTCGGCAGCTTCTCGAAACGGGCCGTAAAAGGCCGAAGCATACTTGGCAGAATAGGACATGATGGGCATATTTATAAACCCGCTGTCATCAAGAGTCTTCCTGATAGCGGCCACCCGGCCATCCATCATATCAGAAGGGGCTACAATATCGCAACCGGCCCGGGCATGAGATAAGGCCTCCCGCGACAACAACTCCAGGGTGGCATCATTGTTTACATAGCCGTCTTTCTCCAACTGGCCGCAATGGCCGTGATTGGTGTACTCGCACATACAAACATCTGTTATTACCTGGAGCCCGGGGGCCTGATCCTTGATTAGGCGAATGGCGTTTTGCACTACGCCGTGGTCGTCCCAGGCCGAAGAGCCGCTGGCATCCTTGTGTTCGGGAAGCCCGAAAAGCAGCACCGCGGGTATACCCAGGGAGTCCACTTCACGGATCTCTTCAGCCAGACGATCAACTGAAAACTGGCATATTCCAGGCATGGAATTGATGGGCAGCCGCTTGTCCTGACCGTGTATGACGAAAAGTGGGTAGATCAAGTCTTTGATGTCCAAACGGGTCTCCCGAACCATACTCCGCAGAGCTTCGCTCTGCCTCAGTCTTCTCATCCTGATGGTTGGAAACGACATGACTCCTCACTCCCTTATATATATTCTGGTTTCCTTAAGCTTCCTAAGCGGCAGATCGGGTCACCCTTACATTGCCTGCCGGGCAGCATCTTCCCACCCGGCTAGCCGCCTTGAACATCGGTTAATATTGCCTCCAAAAGACCATCAATCGTATATTCCCGGGCCATAATCCTTACGTTAAACCCCAGCCCCTCCGCAGTCTCGGCGGTAACCGGGCCTATGCAGGCCACCCGGGTTCGGGCATTAATTCGCGGGATGTATTCGCTCCCAACTATCTTAACAAAATTGTGCACGGTTGAGGAGCTGGTAAAAGTCAGGTAGTCCATATCCCCGTCAAGCACCCTCTCAATCGCAGCCTGACCAATGTGCTCAGCCGGCACCGCTTCGTAGAGGTGGACTTCATTGACGTGGGCCCCCCATTTGCGCAGGCTGTCAGGCAGTATGCCCCGGGCTCCTTTAGCTCGTGGTAAAAGCACCCACTGACCCGGTTGGATAAGCTGTTCGAGCTCCTTAAGGATTCCTTCGGCCCGGTATTCATCCGGCACCACCCTTACCCTTAAGCCCCTTTCCTCCAGGCGCTTGCGGGTAGCCGGTCCAATCGCACAAAGTTCACAGCCTTTTAAATCCCTTATGTCCAATTCCAGGCGGAGCATTTCTTCGAAAAATATATCCACCGCATTGACGCTGGTAAAAACAATCCAATTGTAATGGTTGATGGTCAATAATGCCTTATCCAGGTGGGAGAGATCGGTTTCCTTCTTAATTTCAATAGAAGGAAATTCAATGGCCTCACCGCCCAGCTCTTCGATCTTTTCGGCCAGAATACTGGCCTGGCTGCGCGCCCGGGTAACCACGATTTTCTTGCCCCAGAGCGGTTTTTTCTCTAGCCACTGCAACTCGGGGCGCAGGTCCACCACTTCCCCGACTATGATTACGGCAGGAGGTTTAAAACCTCTTTCCTCGACCCTGGCGACTATGTCCTGGAGGGTGCCTGTCAACACTTCCTGGTCAGGAAGTGTTCCCCATCGCACCAGGGCCACCGGAGTAGCCGGATCGCGCCCATTTTGGACAAGCTGGTCACAGATAAACGGCAGGTTTTCAACCCCCATCAGAAAGACCAGCGTTCCAATGCCCCGGGAAATCTCGGCCCAATTTATAGAACTCTTTTTTTTATCCGGTCTTTCATGACCGGTAATAACCGCGAAACTGGAGGTGGCATCCCGATGGGTTACGGGAATACCGGCATAAGCGGGAACGGCAATAGCGGAGGTTATTCCCGGAACGACCTCATAGTCAAAACCATGCTGCCTTACATATTGAGCCTCTTCGCCACCCCGGCCATACAGGAAGGGATCTCCGCCTTTTAACCTGGCCACTATCTTCCCTTCGCCAGCCTTCTCAACCAGAAGGGCGTTGATTTTATCCTGACTCAGGGCGTGCCGGCCCGAAATCTTGCCCACATAGATCTTCTCTGCGTCCGGTTTGGACATGCTAAGGATCCGTTCGCTGACCAGGCGATCGTACACAACTACATCAGCCTTGCCCAGTATTTTTTGCCCCTTTAGGGTAAACAGTCCCGGATCACCCGGTCCGGCGCCTATTAGATATACAAAGCCCGTTTTCACGCTCTATCCTTCTCCCTAATTCCTAAATCCTCTTATTTCATCAAGTATAGCTCCCGCTCCCTGAGCCAGCAGTTCTTCCGCCAATTCTACGGCGAGTTCCTGCCCCCGCTGAACCGGGCCGCTTATTTCCTGACGGTATAAACGAGTGCCGTCCAGAGAACATATTAATCCGCGAATAAAAATTTGACTTCCGTTTACAACAGCCCGCGAACCGATGGGTACCTGGCATCCCCCCTGCAGTTTTCTCAAGAAGGAGCGCTCGGCGCTTACCTCGGTGTGGGCCGCCTTATCATTTATCAAATCCAGGACTTCGCGGGTCTTATGGTCATCAGCTCTTATCTGAACAGCAATGGCTCCCTGCCCTACTGCCGGCAAAACCAGGTCCTCATGCAGAAAATCAGTGATCATCTCGGTGAGGCCCAGACGCGATACCCCGGCCCAGGCCAGAACAATTCCATCCAGGTCCTGTTCCTGCATTTTTTTTATCCGGGTCTCGATGTTGCCGCGCAGAGCAAGCATCTCCAGATCGGGGCGCCTTGCTTTTATCTGGGCTATGCGGCGCAGGCTGGATGTGCCCAAGACCCCTCCCTCAGGCAGTTCGTCAAATCTATAGCCCTTGTGGGAGATAAGCACATCGCGGGGATCTTCGCGGTGCAATACAGCGCCAATGTCAAGAGCCGGATCCATCTCCCCGGGCAGATCCTTCATACTGTGCACCGCCAGATCAATATTGCCCACCAGCAGTTCGTTTTCGATTTCCTTAGTAAAAAGCCCCTTATCTCCAATTCTGGACAGGGCTACATCGAGTATTTTATCACCTTGAGTTTTTATTGTTTTGATGTCAATTTCCAAGGCTGGCAGAGCTTTTTGCAGCTCTTCGGCTACCCGGTGGGATTGCCAGAGGGCCAGTTTACTACCTCTGGTGCCCAGATTCAACTTGTGCATCGTCTTCATACTCCCTTGCCTCCGAGGAGAGGTCAAAAAGCTTCTTAACCACCTCGGCATAGAGATGCCCCTGCTGGCTGACCGCCATTTCCTTAAGATTTACGATAGGATCGTGCAAAATCTGATTGACAATGGCATGGGCCATGGTACTCATAATATTCTTTTCCCGTTCCGATAGCTTACCCATACGGTTTAAAGCGCGGCGCAGCTCATTTTGTTTAATAATCTCCGCCCGGGTTTTTAAGGCCGTTATTACCGGAACTACATACAGGCTGCCCAGCCATTCATTGAATTTAACCAGTTCATCAGCTATTATCTTTTCCGCCTCTTGAATGGCTTTTTGCCTCTCCAGCAGGGAATGATCCATTACATTCTGCAGATCATCTATATCATACACGTAAACCCCGTCGATGTTTTGCAATTCGGGATCAATATCCCGGGGCACGGCGATGTCGATCATTATTATCCGTTTTCCCATACGAGCAGCCAGCACTTCCCGACAATTATCGCAGTGCATGACATAGTGGCTGGCTGCGGTACAGCTTATAACAATATCGGCGTTTAATAATTCGTCAGGCAAGCGGTCAAAGCGAACCGCCCGGCCGCCAAATTGTTCAGCCATTTCCAGGGCCCGGTCGTATGAACGATTGGATACTATAACCGAACTGACTCCCTGGGTTACCAGGTAGCGGGTGGTCATTTCGCTCATCTCGCCGGCACCCACCACCAAAACCGACTTATTGCCAAGATCTCCTAAGACCTGGCCGGCCAGCTCTATGGCCGCATTACTGACTGATACCGGATGACAGTCGAGATTGGTGTCGGTTCGCACCTTTTTCCCCACGTGAATAGCCCTCTGGAAAAGGGTGTTTAAAACGCTGTCCGAGGCCTGGCATTCCACAGCCCTTTGATAGGCGTCTTTGACCTGTCCGATAATCTGGGCTTCGCCCACTATCATCGAATCCAGCCCGGATGTCACCCGGAAAAGATGCATTATGGCATCATAACAGGTCGGACGGTAAAAGTATTCCTGAAGCTCGGCTTTATCCATTCCGGAAAATTCCTGCAGAAAAGCGAATAAAGCTTCCATTCCCTGCTCTATGTCACGGGCGGTGGCATATACTTCGGTGCGATTACAGGTATTGACTATTACGGCCCCTTCTAAAGAAGCTTCTTTTTTGAGCCTTTCATAAGCACGGTCCAGATCTATTCCGCAAAAAGCAAAGCGTTCGCGAACCTCCACCGGCGCCGTACGGTGACTCAGTCCTGCCAGGAGGATATACATGCTTCTATCCGCTCCCTCGCCTTTTCTTCCTGATTATTCCTAAGCAATTCTAATATATCGGGCTGCAACAACAGCCTGTAAACCGCCTGCCGGGTGTTGGTGTCCTCAACCAGGGTCTTAATATGATCCCGCATCCGGCCCAACCCGTCAACCAGCTGCCCGTAATCTTGAGGAATGAGCTCTTCCAATTCCTCCCGCAGGCGTCTTGAGAACAGAGGACTTCTTCCCTCAGTGGATATAGCCACAGCCAGAGAATCCCTTCTCAAAAGTGAAGGCACAAAAAAGTCACAGTTGGAAGGGTCGTCCGCTACATTGACCATGATCATTCGTTGGTGGCAGTCTTGCGCAATCGTTCGGTTTAGTTGATAGTCATCCGTACAAATAAAGGCCAGGAATACTCCAGCCAAATCGACTTCTGAATAGTTTCGAGCATCCCATTCCAACCTTTTTTGGGCCGACAGATCCGCAAGAGTAGACGTAATACAGGGGCTGACTATGCGAACCAGTCCCTCGCATTCAAGTATGCTTTTTACTTTGCGTTCGGCCACCGGGCCTCCCCCGACGACCAAACACTTTCGCTCACGTAAATTCATGAATATCGGAAACTGCGGCATAATGACCCCTATCCGGGATTGTTAAAATAGAAGGGCTAAATCTTAACCCCTCTATTTAGCCTTTTTATCCTCTATTTCTTCTAATTCCTCATCGTCTTTGGCCTTACGGAAGTTCTGCAGGGCTTTACCTATTGATTGTCCAACCTGGGGCAGTTTGCCCGGGCCAATTACTATAAGCAATATGACCACGATAAGAATAAGCTCCCACGGTCCAAAATTTCCGATCAATCCGAACAAGGTTTAACCTCCTTTACCTTTACCAAACCATATATCCTAAAAGAAATACGTCCAAAACATACTGATATTATGACAAAAAGGCACATGTTTGTAAAGCCAACCAACATCCATAAGATTGGGGCTTACCAGGCTTTGCCACCGGCTATTCCAGGGCCGGTTCTTCCTTCCTAGAGCCTGTGAACCGGGTTACCCAGATGCTTATTTCGTACAATAAGTACATTGGGCCCGCCATCAGCATTTGAGAAAAAGGATCCGGTCCGGGAGTAAGCGCAGCCGCTAAAATAACTATGACCAAGAGGGCATGTTTTCGATGTTTGGCCATTTTTTCGTAGTTTATTATGCCAAGTTTGGTCAAAAAGAACGCCACCACCGGCATCTCGAAAACCAGGCCGAATGGCAAAGCAAAAGACATTACAAAAGATACATATTGATCAACCTTAAACATAGTCTCCAGGTTCTCGCCAGCTATATAGATAAAAAACTTTAAAACCAGGGGCAGCACTCCAAAATAGGCAAAGATCACCCCGCCCCCGAATAGTATGAGAGTGGTCGGAAACAAGACATATATATAGCGCCGCTCATGGGGATAAAGAGCCGGCTTGATAAAACGCCAAAAGGCATAAGCTACCACCGGAAAAGCTATAATAAAGCCGGCCAGAAAAGACAGCTGCAGCTTAACCCAGAATGCCTCCGTAACCCCGGTTACAACCAGTTTCTGGTTGAACATGGTGATGGGTTTGGTGATATAAGTAAGCAGCAATTCACTGTAGGAAAACGATGCAATAGCGGCCACGATTATGGCAACTACCGCAATTATAATTGACTTGCGCAGCTCCTCAAAATGCTTGATTATACTTTGCCGGTCCTCATTGGACATGTCGCTCAAGCCCAAGGTTCAACCCCCTCGCTAAAAGTCCCGGTCGGTTATGAATTCGGCCATCTGAAAATAAGCATCGCGCACCGGGCAATCCGGCAGGTAATTCAGTTGGCGGCGAGCTTTTTCAGCGTATTGGCGGGCAAAGTCATAGGCGTAATCGATGCCTTCCGATTCCATAATCATATCAATAATCTTATCAGTGTCCTGCCGACAGTGCTCTGGCGAGGACATCAGACGGCCCAATTCCCGGCCATAGGGTCCGTTTTTAATCGCATATAGAGCCGGCAGGGTAATAACCCCCTGTTTGATATCACTCCCGGTAGGTTTTCCCAGCACCTTTTCGTCGGCCACCAAGTCCAAAATATCATCGGTTATTTGAAAAGCCATACCCAGATAATAGCCGTAACGCCGATGAGCGGTTATCTGAGCCAAAGGAGCCTCACACAGCATGGAGCCCAGCTGGCAACTGACCGAAATCAGCAGAGCTGTTTTTCGCTCAATACGCCGCAGGTAGTTTTTCAAACCCAGGGTTGTATTGTAACAGCTCATCATCTGGATGATTTCACCTTCACAAATTTTCATACTGGCTTCGGCCAGTACTTTTATTACATCGCTGCGCAGATAATCGAGTAAAAGAGATATCGACCTGGCATACAAGTAGTTGCCGGTATATATGGAAACCCGGTTTCCCCAATGGCTTTTAACCGTGCTGGTTCCCCGCCGGGTAGTGGAATTGTCAATAACATCGTCATGCACCAGCGTAGCCAGGTGCAAAAGCTCCAGGGCCACCGCCAGGGGGATGACGTCTTCCAGGTCGTCCCGGTAAAAACGAGCGGCAATAAGGGCAAAGGCCGGGCGCATTCTCTTCCCTCCAGCCTTGATCAGGTGCAGGGATGATTCTTGCAGGAGTTCCAGCTGGCTGTAAGGTTCTTCCTGCAAAAAGATTTCCACCCTATTCAATTCATTCGCAACAGGCGAAAAAATAGCAAAATCCGACATAGAAAACCTCAATTTGATAATGATAATCATGTTAATTATAAGGCTTGAATAGACAAATTCCAAGAAATTATAAATTTACTGTTAGTCCCTGCCCTGATAGCGTTCAAAAAGCTGATGCTCAATATGCATTGCGTCCAGTACTTTACCCACCACAAAGTCAACCATATCCGCAATGCTCTGAGGTTTGCTGTAGAAAGCAGGCATCGCTGGTATTACATGCGCACCCGATTCGGCAAGGGTTAGCAGGTTGCGCAAATGGATAGTGGAAAGCGGCGTTTCCCGTGGTACCACAATTAACGGTCGCTTTTCTTTTATCATCACATCAGCGGTCCGCTCCAGCAGACTGCGGGAACTGCCGCAGGCCAGAGCCGATACCGTGGCCATAGTACATGGGATCACGACCATGCCCTGACACTTGAAGGACCCGCTGGCCGGTGGTGCCGCCAGGTCATGGTTATCATAATAAATTAAATTACCCGGAAGCCGGGCCGTAAAAACCTCTTTGCACTCCCCGGCGAAGTTCCAGCTAAGCTCCTGTTCTAAAACCAGGCAGGCCGGTTGGCTGGCAATAAGGTGAACTTCATATTGCTTAAGAAGCTCTTCAACAAGCCTTATCCCGTATACAACTCCGCTGGCTCCGGTAAGAGCTACGATATACCTGTCCATGACCTTCTCTCCGTTTATTATCTTTAATAGTTTCTCATTTTAATAGGAATAAATCCAACAAGGTGGTGGTAAGAATAATAAGCCCCACAAAGTGGTTTATCCTAAAGGAAGCGAAATTAACACGTTTCATTACCCCGGGCCGTACTATCCAGTGTTCATAAACGAGCAGTCCGGCCACGAATACCACCCCGGCGAAATACAACCAGGAGAGGTCTAACAGGCAGCCATTCAGAGCCAGGGCCAGCACGGTGAGGAAATGAAAAACGGCCGAGAATACAAGAGCCCCTTTTTCCCCAAAACGGGCGGGAATCGATTTTAAGCCCTGCTCCCGGTCAAAAGCAATATCCTGGCAGGCATACATGGTGTCAAAACCGGCCACCCAGAAACCCACCGCCAGGGTGAGCACAACCGGATACCAGCTCCATATCCCAGTGATTGCCAGCCATCCGCCCACGGGTCCTATTCCGATCGCCATGCCCAGGATCAGGTGGCACCACCAGGTAAAGCGTTTGGTGTATGAATATCCCCATAGCACCAGAACAGCAAGGGGTGAGAGCTTAAGACAGAGGGGATTCAACTGGGCGGCTGAATAGAAAAGGAGCGCAAACAATACTACGACCAGCAGCCACAAGGGTTTGACGGGCATTCGTCCCGCAGGTAAAACCCATCCGACGGTGCGGGGGTTGGCCCGGTCAATGTCTAAATCGATCAAACGATTTAGGCACAGAGCTGCCGTCCGGGCGCTGACCATGGCCACCGTTATCCAAATGATTTGATGAACACTGGGCAGGCCGCGGGCAGCCAGAAAGGCTCCCAGATAGGCAAAGGGCAAGCCGAAAAGAGTGTGTCCAAAATCAATTAAATCTAAAAAATGTCCCACTTTATGCAAAAATTGTTCACTCCAGAACGGCAGGCTGTGTAAAAACTAAAACTACACAAAAACGTCCTCCACTAACTCCCTAAAATCGCGCCATAATATCAGCGTGCACTCCACTTAAGGTTAAAAATGACCTGGTTTTAGGATATGGTAGGTTGTGGAAATGGTTTTCACACAGTCTGACGGTGTTTTTTAAACAGAAAAAGGCCTGGGAGATGCGTCCTTCCCCTCAAGCCGTAATATGCTCTTAAATTGCCGCTGCCTGTTCAGCAGTACATAAGACCTCATTAAAACCACGCACTATATTGTAAAGGTAATCTGTGTAAACATTATCGCACTTTCCCTGGAGAAAGATTTTCTCCGCCTGCTGGGCATGGCTGCGGGCGGTTTCGTAACAGTCGGCTTCCTTGCACAACTCAACCGTCATACCGGCATGATATCCCAGGCTGCCGAACCGCTCTTCTTCCTTTATCCCGGTCTGGGCCAAGCGGGCCGCCGAAGCAAATACAATCCGGTATATAGGCATGCGGCTCTTTTCGATCCCCTCCTGCCAATCCAGGTTCATTTTGTATTTTTCAATAAGACCTTGATTGACCTCGGCCATCAGGCTTGAGAACATCGGCAGCAGGATGTCCAACTGCTTATCAACCAGAATGTTCAATACCTGCCCCAGCATATAATCTCCAATAAGAATGGAAAACTGTAAATCTTGGTCAGGCTTTTGCCCTTCCTCATCGTCTTTAATGTGTTCATGAATACTGTTGCTAAAATAAATTATTTTCGATATGGTGGCCAGGGTGACAGAAGTGGGAAGATCATGTCCCATATGGCGGTATACCGCCAGAGTAAGTGCCGGCAGCATCACAAAGGTATCATCATCATGCAACTGTTCGAAATAATTCTCTACTTCTTTCCACCAGGGATTCAGGTAGGTTTTGAAATTCGCCTCAACCTGCAACAGTTCTTCCTGCATCCCCCTGGTAAAACCCCATTTCATCAATTAATCCTCCTTGAACAACCCGATACTTAAAAAAATGATTACTTTTATTCTATAGCATTAAAGCTGTCGTTTCCGCTTTTAAAAGATTTTCCTTTATATAATTTACCTGAATTCTTTCATTATTTATATAACTTATTAAAATAAAAACCTCACTTGTAAAACCCAAGCAAGGCTATCAGTTGCTATCATATATCTCTCTGTAGCTTCTTCGGTCTACTAAAATAGTATCCCTCCTACATACTCGCTACCAGGCGATTTTCATTCATCTGGCTCATACCCCGTTTTACTTCCGAGGCATTGACATACTCGGCACCAAACTTTTCAGCCAAGTAGTTGCAGGCATCCCAGGGGTTAACCTTCTCTCCGCAGGTGAAAACATCGACAGCGGCATAACCCAATTCCGGCCAGGTATGAATCGCCAGGTGTGACTCAGAAATTACAACAACACCACTTACCCCTTGCGGACTAAACTTGTGAAAGACTAGTTCACGAATTTCGGCGCCAGCCTCCAAAGCAGCATTCACCATTATGTCCTGAACTTTCTTAATATCATTCAGGATCTCGAATCTGCATCCATGGACCTCAGCAAGCACATGTCGCCCCAAAGACTGCAATCATTTCGCCTCCCTTCTC
>JBDKUE010000155.1:0-5889 GCA_039679855.1 Syntrophomonas sp. | reverse complement strand
GCGTCAAAGGTGAAAATTATGCCATTGGCGTTTTCCAGAATGCTTTGCAAGTAAGCCTGTCTTTCCCGAAGGCGGTTTTCGGTCTTTCTATGGTGGGTGATATTTGTGCCGGTATTTATAATATAGGCGGAAGAATCTATGCTATAGAGAACTGTTGATGTCCATCTAATAACCTGAAAATGGCCTTCTTCGGTTAGATGGCAGCTTTCATAGCGGTTGAGCAGGGAAAACGGCCCGTTGATTCCTTTTATATCTTCAAGGCTGGCTATAGCTCTATCCAGACCATCATCAATCTTTAACTGCCCGATTTTCTGCCCTATAACATGATGGCGCTGGCAGCCGGTTGTTTCCAGCCAGGCATCGTTTACTTCAATATATCGGCCTTCACTCAATGTAGAAATGGAAGTGGCACCAGGACTGTTCATAATCAAAGGGGCATACAATTCCTCAAGCATGCGCTCCGGCTTAAGGGGAGAAAACGAACGGGAGGGACGGGATGAAAGGCCGCCCACAGAACTATGGGCATGTTTGTGCTGGGGTTCACATGTAACCTTGACCAAAATCCGTTTTGGTTTCAAAATAAAAAGCCCCCTTGGCATATAAACATACGGTTAGGAAGTGCTCTTTTAAGGTCCTATTAGTTATCTCGTTTAGCAGCGGCTTTAACCACAGCCATTTGCTGGAAGTTTAAGAACGGGGCAGGACGGTTTGAAACTAGTAGACTGTCAACCAGTTGGTCAATCTTTTCGGTATACAGCCGGTATTACATACCGGTAGCCGATGTTCTCCCAATTGAGCGACTCCGATTGCCCGATGAACAGGTATCCCCCCGGGGCGGTGTGCTCGTAAAAGCGCTTTACCAATTGGCGTTTGGTCTCAGCGTCAAAGTAGATCATGACATTGCGGCAGAAGATCACCTGGAATTTTTGGGTAAAGGGAAAGTGTTCTTCAAACAGATTGAAGCGGCGAAATATCACTTCTTTTTTTAAGCTCTCCACCACCCGGCTTTTTCCATGTTCAACCGGAGTAAAATAACCCTTTCTCCAGGCATCCGGGAGCCGTTCAAGATCTTCATTGCCGTACACAGCATCCCGGGCCTGGGCTAAGGCCCGGGATGATATATCAGTGGCCAGAACCCTGGTGTCCCAGGCTCCTTTCTGGCCGGCGAAGAAGTCGGAAATGATCATGGCCAGGGTGTATGCTTCCTGGCCGCTGCTGCAGCCGGCGCTCCAGATGCGCAGATCCCGGCTTTTGGCCCGGGCTTTGAGATCCGGCAAAACCTGATCGCGGAAGAACTCAAAATGGCGGCTTTCCCGCATAAAATAGGTGTGGTTAGTGGAGAGCCGGTCAACCACTTCCGATACAAGCTCGCTGTTGGCATCTTTGATAAGGATTTGATAAAGAGCCGAAAAACTGGAAAGGCCCAGTTTGAGCAGCAGACTGTTAAGACGGTTTTCAATCAGATGCCGCTTCTCTTTTAAATTAAGACCGAAGTAATCATGTACGTATTCGGACAGAACGTAAAACTCGGTGTCAGTTAAAGCTGTCATAAAGCCACCTGCTGTCTTTAGTACAACGTCCGGTATATAGTGCTCATAAGTTGGAGCAGATTTTTTTGAAGTACAAGGCGGAGGAATGAGTAATACTGGACGTATTGCGATTGACGACAACGCAGTAATTCGGAAAAATCTGCCCAAATTATGAGCACGAATATACCGAATGTTGTACTAGTACTTGCCAAAATCCTGGTCGCTGAGTGAAGCCGGGCCGGGCGATCTGTAATCAATTTTTGATGCCCTTTCCGATGACCGCTCCAGGCCCATCATACCGAGTACTTGCAGCAGATCCGGTTTCTGGGCCAGTTCCTGCAATATGGCAATCACATCAGGGGCCAGGTCTATACCGTACTGGCTTTGAGCCTGGCTCTGCAGGTTAAACTTACCCACCCGGGTTTTGAGCAAGTCGGCCTGGGAAGAGAGCTCTTCGCTGGCTGCGGCGCTTTCTTCGGCGGTGGCGGCATTGGCCTGAACCACCTGAGAGATCTGCTCCAAACCCTGATCTATCTGGGCTATGCCGACCGCCTGCTCACTGGAGGCATCTGCTATGTCGCCCACCAGGCTGGCCACCCAGCTTACGCTCTCCACAATTTGCCCTAGAGCCAGGGCGGTTTCGTGGGCTATCCGGGTTCCGGCTTCGGTCTTCTTAATTGAGCCCTCAATCATCTCCGTGGTCTCGCGGGCGGCGCTGGCGCTCCGGGCGGCCAGGTTCCTGACTTCTTCGGCGACTACGGCGAAGCCTTTACCGTGCTGGCCGGCCCGGGCAGCCTCAACCGCAGCGTTTAGGGCCAGTATGTTGGTTTGGAAAGCGATCTCATCAATTACTTTAATTATCTTGGAAATATTGTTGGAGGATTCGTTGATAGCCTCCATGGCTTCTACCATATGCTTCATCTGGTTGTTGCCTTCATCGGCATTGGTGCGGGCGCTCTCGGCCAGTTCGTTGGCCTGGGCGGCATTGGCGGCATTCTGGCTGGTTTGGGCCGCAATTTGGGTAATGGAACTGGTCAATTCTTCAACCGAACTGGATTGCTCCGCGGCCCCCTGGGCGAGAGCCTGGCTGGAGCGGGCCACCTGCACCGAGCCGTCCGAGACCTGCTCGGAAGCCGTATTGATGTCCCGCAGGGTTTCGTTAAAAGATGAAAGAATGCACTGTAGAGACTCCCTGATTGCGCAAAAATCGCCGCGGAAATTCTGACTTATCTGAAGATCCAGGTTGCCCCGGGCCATTTCCGATAAAACCCGGTCTATTTCACCTACATATGATTTCAACGATTCAATTGTGTTATTTAAAGCATTCTTAATCATGGCATGGTTCCCTTTATAATCACCACGGACCATTACCCCGAGGTTGCCCTTCTCCATTTCTATCAACACCTGCGCCGCTTCGGCTATTGGTTGAATAACTGCGTCCAGGGTATTGTTTACTCCCTCCAGTACATCCCGGAACTTGCCGTTGTGCAACGATACGTCTATTCGATAGTCAAGGCGCCCTTCAACAGCCGCTTTTTCAAGCTGATGAGCATCATCCAGCATTCTCTCGATGTTTTCGACCATGGTAATATATGAGGGCACCATCTCGTCCTCTTCGGAGCGCTTGCCGATGGATACTAATTCCTCAAGATGTAGATCCCCGGCCGCTATACTGTGGTTCATATCGGCGATAGACAGCAGCCTTTCCCGAACCTCATTGGTGGCCGCGGCAGCTTCGCCGAAAATTCCCGGATAATCGACTGGAGCAATCTGGGTATGGTCATTTACCGCCAATCTACTCAACACCCGGCAGCATTCGTTTAAACCGGTCAGCCCATCAATGCAGGCGTTGATATTGGTTTTCACGGCCTCCAGATCTCCGGGATAGGCGCCCTTAAGCCTGGCAGGAATTTTGCCCTGAGAGATTTCGTAGACGGAGGTGGAAGCCGCCTGCATGGGCTGCAAAATGGCGTCCAGCATTTCATTTACATTTTCGAGGATGGTTCTTTCCTGCCCGGCAACCCTTTCAAGATCAGCCCGGGTTGCCAGCCGCCCTGCTTTGATTGCCTTGCAGACTACCTCAATTTCACTTAAAAACGGAGTCCTCTCTGGATCATCCTGAATGGTGCTTTTGATTGATTTCTTAGCCATTTGCTTCGACCTCCTATAACTGACCCCTGGCGGCGTCATTTATTTAAAAACCGTTCTTTGTTTCTCTATCAAGCTATCTGGTGCAAGCTGCTGAAATCATCATGGTTCAAAAGGCACTGGCAGTCTAATATCAGTTTTACGGCCGTCCCGACTTTACCTATGCCCTTGATGTAGCTGCTGTGAAAACCAGAGCGGGCATCGGGTGGGGGGGCGATTTCTTCATCCGCCATAGCCACCACTTCGGCTACGTGATCCACTATTAAACCCACCGATAAATCGTAAATATCAATGACAATAATACAGGTGCGATCGTCGTAGTCCCGGGCTTCCTTTTTAAAACGCAGGTTGACGTCAAGCACCGGAATAATCTTGCCCCTCAGATTGATAATGCCCTTAACATAAGACGGAACTTCGGGAACTTCGGTAATGGCTTGAATACCGCCTATGATTTCGGTCACATATTTGATCTCAATGCCATATTCTTCCCTGCCGACCAGGAAGGTCAAAAATTTGCCTTTTTGAGTATCTTCTTCCTGGTTTAGTTCCTCTTTCACATCTGCCATAACCAAAACCCCTTTCTTCATCAACGCCGATAGGTATACCTCTTCCCCAACAAACCGTCTTGGCTCAAGCTTCAGGCAGGCTGCTCAAGGAGCCCGGCAACGTCTAAAATCAGGCTGGCCTGACCGGTCCCCAGCAGGGTGCACCCGCCGATTCCCTTGATTTTACCCAGGTAGCGGGGCAGGGCCTTGACGACGATCTGCTGTTCTCCCAGCAGGGCGTCAACAAAGAGGCAGACGCAGTGGGAATCGTTTTCAACGATGATTATTATCCCTTGAGTAAGGTCTTTTTGATCGCTTTTGATTCTGAAATGCTGATAGAGGCGGATTACCGGGTAGCACTGGCCCCTGAGCATGATCAACTCACGATCCTCTGGATCATGGATAATGTTCTCTTTACGGATTTTCAACGATTCTCTAATTGAAGTGATGGGAATTATATAGATGGATTGACCGACCCTGACCTGCATGCCGTTGATTATAGCCAGGGTCAGGGGGATCTTGAGAGATACGGTGGTTCCCTGGCCAGGGGTGCTGCTCACCACAACCGCCCCTCCCACTCCTTCGATATTGCTGGCCACTACATCCATTCCCACGCCCCGGCCGGAAAATTCACTCACCTGGTCACAGGTGGAAAAACCGGGCCGCAGAATACATGAGAAGATATCCGCATCACTCAAGTCACGGTCCTTGGGACTGAGCAGACCACGCTCCCGGGCGCGGGCCAGGATTTTTTCCCTGTCCAGGCCGGCCCCGTCGTCGCTGACCAGAATATAGACATCACCGCTTTCATTCTTTGCTTCCAGACGCACCCGGGCAACTGCCGGTTTGCCCAGACGGGCCCTTTCCTCCGGACTCTCGATGCCGTGATCTATGGCATTGCGAATGAGGTGCATAAGCGGGTCGGATAGGTGATCGATGATGTTCTTGTCCACTTCCGTGTCCTGGCCGCTTATCTCCAGGACCACGTTTTTACCCAATTTCTTGTTCATGTCGCGCACAATACGGTGCATCTTCTGAAAGGTCATATCAAGTGGGACCATGCGGATGGACATCACGATATCCTGCAGTTCGTTGATTATCTTGCTGTGCTGGCGGGCGGCCTTTTGGAAGCCGTCCAATTGAGCGGCAAGACTCATATCCGGGTTAAGGCTGATCATAGCCTGGCTGATGACCAGTTCACCCACCAAATCCATTAATAAATCCAGTTTATTGAGATTTACACTTATGTGATTGCCGCGGTTGTTAACCAGGTGCAGACCACTCCCGACACCTGCTTCTTTACCTTCCACATTGCAATCCCTCTCCTCGACCGGTACAACGTGAGGTTCTTCCTCTGAAGTCATTGCTGCCTCAGGGTATTCCTCTTCCAATACCCTGAGCTCCAGGGAATCGACGAAGGGGTCTTTAATGAAAAGGTCCCTGACCTCCTCGACTGGGAGCGAACAGGAAAAAACCAGGTCGAACCCGTTTTGCTTTATGAATTCACTGCTCGAACTGTTTTCTGCTATATCTGATGGAATATAGTCCTCAATAACCGCCAGGTCCTTAATCCGGTGGACAATGCCAAAGGCCCTCAAGTTCTCCATTTCACAACCGGGAGAGAAGAAAACCAGAGCCCGGTAGCGGGGCAGCTGTTCAGGCAATGG
>JBDKUE010000192.1:0-4417 GCA_039679855.1 Syntrophomonas sp. | reverse complement strand
GACCAAAAACAGGCCGGGAATGATTATCACCCACCAGGTGTTTAGAAGCAGCGCTTTGTTGGCCAGAGAAAGCATGCTGCCCCAGGAAATTACATCAACCGGAAGCCCCAGTCCCAGAAAACTTAAGGTCGACTCCATCGACATACTGGAGCTTATACTGGACACGACCACAAACATGATGGTGGAAACAAAATTCGGTATCAAGTGCCGCTGCATGATATGCGGCAGGCTTCCCCCCATGCAACGCGCCGCCAGCACGTATTCGCAGCCGCGTATCTGCCTGACTTCACTGCGCACAATCCGGGCCAGGGCGCACCAGCCGGTAACCCCGATGGCAAAGGATATCTTTACTATATTCTGAGTCCCCATAACCGACGTTAGCAGGAGCAAGAGCAGTAATGCGGGGATGCTGTTTACGATCTCTGTGGCGCGCATCATGACCGCATCGACTCGCGAACTGGCCGTCCCGCTGATACAGCCGTAGGCAACCCCTATCCCGGTAATTATCGCCGCACTCAGCAGGCCGATAGCGATTGAGGCTCGTCCGCCATACCAGATCATTGAATAAATATCGCGCCCTAGTGAATCAGTTCCAAAATAGAATTCTGAATTGGGGGCCTGGCTCAAGCTTTGCAGATAAAAGCCGGTCGGGTCATGGTTATAAACATGCTGAGCAAAAATGCACCCCAAAACGATGAGGCTGAGAATGATAAACGATATAATCGGTTTTCCCTTTAAACTCTGCCGAAAGGTCGGCTTTTTTAGCACCGGAGTGTGCACCCGGTAATTGGCGCCAACTACGATAAACTGGTTTGCGCTTCTTCCCGCCATGTCGAGACCTCCGTCGATTTCATTCTCGGATCAATCACTTCATTTATGGTTTGGGCTATAATGCTGCTCAAAATTACCAGTATTCCGGTAATCAATACCACCAGCATCAGCAAATTGTAGTCGTGATATTTGGCGCTTTGAACGGCCAGGGCTCCTATACCGGGATAATTGAATACCGACTCGGCAATATAGGTTCCGCTAAGTACATGTGGGATGGAAATGGCCATGATGGCGACGATGGTCGGGGCCACATTGCGAAAACAGTGTTTGAATACGATTTCCGATTTGGTGCAGCCCTTTGATTTGGCTAAAAGTACATAATCCTTGCGTACTTCATCCAGAAGCTTGTTCCTAATCATATAGGAGTAATACCAGAGGTGGCTGAGTATCATAACGATGAGCGGCATGATCATATGGCGGACCCGGTTGGCGATATCACCGGATTTTCCGATATCATA
Source organism: Syntrophomonas sp. (assembly GCA_039679855.1). Classification (GTDB taxonomy): domain Bacteria; phylum Bacillota; class Syntrophomonadia; order Syntrophomonadales; family Syntrophomonadaceae; genus UBA5314. The sequence goes on along the minus strand of JBDKUE010000192.1, from coordinate 3,128 downwards.
AGCTCCGCTGCTGGGCAGCCACTGGAGATTGACGCTAAAAATCAATACCAAAACTACCCCCAGCCAAAACGGGGGAATATAGTAAGCGGCCGTACCCACTTTACAGACGATCCGGTCGAATAAAGTGTCCTCATGCATGGCGCAGAGCAGAGCCAGAAGCGTGGCCAATAGAAAAACCAGTATATAAGCTGCCCCGCCCAGAATCAAAGTGTTCCCAACCAGCGGTGATACCACATCCAGGGCCGGCATCTTGTATTTCAGCGACAGGCCGAAATCGCCCTCACAGGCATTGCTGATCCATTTGCCGTATTGAAGGTATATGGGGCCGTCCAGGCCCAGGCGTGCCCGGGCCGCGTCCAGTTCCGTCTGGTTCATGGACTCGACGGCATCGCCGTAAAACGACTGCAGTGGATCGCCCGGTGCAAGACGGGCAAAATAGAAAACACCGACTGACAGCACCAACATGGCGAGGATGAAACCGCCTATTCTTTTTATTACTTTGTTGATAACCGCTGTTTTTGGGTTCAAGACCGCTCCGCCTTCATTCGTAATTTTCTCGCCATATGCCTATATAAGAAGCTATCCTTACTCGGCAGCTTTGGTTCCCATGAGAACAAACCAGGGGTCATAATCAAATCCAGGCCGGGTAAGGCCGGGAAGCTTCCTGATTTCAACATCCACCAGGCCGTTTCTTAAAAGCAGGTCCACAAGTTCATCCATTCGGGCCGCTTTTACCCGCAGCTCACGATCGACCTCATCGTCCTCATAAATATTAGCCTTATTTAATACGATTCCAACCTCTTCCTTCATGCGATGGAAACACAGGATTTTCCCGCCCGGCTTGAGAATGCGACGCCATTCTATGATTGCTTCGTCAGGTTCAACCAGAGTCCAGATCAGGCGGGAGTTTATAATATAGTCGATGGTGTTGTCAGTGAACGGCAGGGTATGGACATTTCCAAACATAAACACAGTGTTGGTTCCCCTGGCCTGGGCATGCTTTAAGGCATATTTCAGCATCTCCCTGGAGATATCAAGGCCGATAGAGGAGAATCCTATCTGGGCGGTCATGTTGGCCAAAAAGCCGGTTCCAGTGCCCAGATCCAAAACGCTTTTATTTTTATCAGAACCCAAAAGCTCCTCCAATGCATTCATCCAGGCCGGTATATCTTCCGTATCATGTTCTTCATCAAAATTGGGAGAACGGCCATCCCAGTACTTGCCTATTATTTGAACGACCTCTATTATTTCCACTGCATCAGCCCCTTTTTAAACGCAAAAAAACCATGAAAGTCTATAAGCCAAAAAATAAACCTTCATGGTTTTGGTTTTCCCCAATATGTGGTTTTTGTGTTTGTTATTAAAAATATTCGGTCTGGTTTCGGGTCTTCGTGACCTGATTCGAGATAATATTACCTTTATAGGTTATAGTTGTCAAGAGCGGAAAATTTTAAGGAGAGTTCGTATAGGGTAGTATGCCCGTTACAGGTCTGGCTTACTTTACCAATAACACCGTTGCATAATTGGTGGATATAAATAAACTTAAGATAGTTGGGAACAAAATAGTCTGTTCGATAGTTACCCAAATTTGTATTTTACGGCTTCGATAATGCCGCAGCATTATCGTCAAAATGGAGGCTAGCATAGATGGCGGATAAAAAAAATACCACCAGGATTCTCAGGCCGGTCTTTGACGAAGACCTGGAAGTCATGGAGTTATCCGGAGATAATATATTGGATGATGCCATATTTTCTTATGGAATGGTTGGTGATTGCTTCTTGGAAAACCTGGAGGCTAAAAGATTAGCCTTTAAACAGGTAATATTTCATAATGTTATTTTGGACAAAGTGGCATTAAAGCATTTAGATATGGTAAACGTGAGATTTCAAAATTGTGATTTATCCAACGTTGATTTTCATGAAGCCTCATTACATAGGGTCGAGTTTATAAACTGTAAAATTATAGGTGCTGATTTTGGCGAAGCCACCTTGCGCGAGGTGGTTTTTGAAGACTGCAATGGCCAGTATGCATATTTTAGCTACTCAAATTGCAAGCAGGTTGCATTCCTCACCTGTCAATTAAGCTTTTCGGACTTTAAGAATTCAGCATTCTCAAAAGTTGAATTTCAAGACTGCAACCTGCTTCAGGCGCAAATGAACTATACCAATCTGAAGGGAATAGATTTTACCACTTGCGACATTGAGGGGTTAAATGTAAACATACCTGATGTAAAAGGCGCCATAGTTACCTCCATGCAAGCGGTAGCTCTATCCGCCCTGCTGGGCCTCATTGTGACGAATGATTAAAATCCTTGAACATCAATAAGCACGGAATCATAAGCTATCCTAAATCTTCTCTAACCACCATGACTGGACATGGGGCATTACGGACTATGCTGTCAGCAACGCTGCCGAGTATCAACTTGCCGGCCGATCCACGGTTGTGAGTACCAGTGACGGCAAGATCGGCGCAAATTTCCCTGGCATACTCCACTATGGCGGTGTGAGCTTTCCCTTTGGTTACTTTGCAGTGTACAGGAATTCCTGCCTGACGTACTTTGGCTGTCGGCACTACCTGAAAAGTATTCACATACCCGGTTTCCGCTAAAGCAAAATCCATACCGTTGGGGCTGAATAATTCGCGAGCATTGGCAGGATAATGAGAGCCATGCAGTCGCCAGGATTGAATGTCGTTGTCAGTGTAAATTGATATAATGTAGATTTCTGCTTCTGTATCTTTGGCCAATTCGATCGCTTTATCAAGGGCCCTCATAGAAATATTACCGCCGTCATAAGCTACCAATATCCTGGTAAACATCAGTCATCCCCCAATTTCCAAATGCTATGAATTTATTATAAGTGGTGCGGGCATTGGAGTAAAGAAATGACCGGGGGAGGGGAGTGCTTATAAGCCCCTTATTATTACCAGTATCAGATAGTAAAGGTCATTTTACCCGTATTGATCATGAAATAATCGGTAAATTTTATATCTCGGACATAGGATAGATTACCAAATATCGTATACACCTGCGTTAAACGTTCATCATCAAAGGCTTTGGCGTAGCTGGGGCCGTCAACGCGGTAACATATCCATTCGTAAACAAAAACGGTGGTCATCAGAACGGCAG
>JBDKUE010000247.1:0-3422 GCA_039679855.1 Syntrophomonas sp. | reverse complement strand
TTGACAATAGATATGGAACCGGGCAATCGGTTTGGGACGGTATAAACCGGACTACCAACCTGGTGGTGGCCGGGAAAACAGTCGTAGTGGCCGGATATGGTTGGTGCGGCAAAGGCGTATCCATGCGTGCCCTGGGCATGGGGGCTAAAATCATCGTCACTGAAATTGACCCTATCAAAGCCAACGAAGCCATTATGGACGGATTTCAGGTCATGACCATGGAGGATGCGGCAGCGCTGGGCGACGTTTTTATAACGGTTACCGGCAATATCAACGTTGTACGCAAAGAGCACATGCAGCTCATGAAAGACAATGCCATTATGGCCAATGCCGGACACTTTGACGTGGAAATATCCAAACCGGATCTGCTCTACCTGGCCCAGAGCCACCGTACTTTGAAGAATAATATTGAAGAATACCTCTTGCCTGACGGAAGGCGCCTGCATCTTCTGGCAGAAGGCCGGCTGGTGAATCTGGCGGCCGGGGATGGTCATCCAGCCGAGGTTATGGACCTCAGTTTTTCGCTGCAGGCTTTATCCCTCTTATATGTGATTCAAAACCGGGCCGCTCTGAAGCCTCAAGTCTATAAAGTACCCGAAGAAATCGATAAAAGAGTTGCCCTTTTGAGACTGCAATCACAGGGTGTAACCATTGACAGCTTAAGCAGCGAGCAAGAGCTTTATCTTAAAAGCTGGGATCCGGAAGGCGAATAAGCTTTAATAAACAAGTACTGTATAGTAAGACCGCCCTTCTCACATAATAGTAGTACTCTGTTAATGATGAAAAGGGCGGTTTTATATGCAGTTAAAGGGCAGGAATTACGTTTGGCTTTTCTTCTCGATTTTAATAACGCTCATGATCGCAGCCTACCTACTCAACGTAGTGTTTAATAATGTACCGGCTAAACCGCGCAGCATTCAAGCAAATGACAACACCAATTCTTCATCCTACGTTAGCATCAGAAATCCCCAGGGAGCTGTGATCCTACAGACCGGAGTACCCGTTAGTATCGATGACGAGTTTATCAGCCAGGACAACACCCGCTACATAGTGACCAGTGTGGACGGCCAGGATGCGATGGCAACTCCTAAAGCCGCAGTTGAACCGGCCGCTCCTTCCGGTGGACTGAAGGAAGGACCTGGCACCGCTGTCCCGGTGGTCGCCTCCAACAAACCCCGCCATGTAGTTTTATACAACACCCATACCGATGAATCATACGTCCCCAATTCCGGCGCCGAGAGCCAACCCGGAGCCGGCGACGTTTACCAGGTTGCGGCAACCCTGGGTGGAGCCCTGGAAAAGTCGGGGGTGTCTGTATCTCAAAGTGTAAATGCCCACGACCCCCATGATATAAATGCCTACAGCCGGTCGAGGCGCACGGTCGTGCAGCTCCTTAAACAACAGCCGGATGCCGCCTTCGATATCCACCGCGATTCTGCACCGGGCGAGTCATATGTAACCTCGGTCAACGGAGTTGAAGTGGGCAGGATCATGATTGTGGTGGGACGCTCTAACCCCAACTTTGAAACCAACCTCGATTTTGCATCCCGAATCAAAGACGCCACCGACAGCCTTTATCCCGGACTATTGCGGGGAATTTTTATCGGCAAGGGTGATTACAACCAGGATCTCTATCCCACCGCCCTATTGTTTGAAGTAGGCAGCCAGGACACCCCGCTTGACAATGCCGACAAAGCAGTAAACTGCCTGACTGACGGAATATTAACCGTTCTAAACCAGAGATAACCCCCGCCGAAGCCGTAGGTAAATAATCTCCTCATGATCGGCCAATTCTCCCCTACCTTGACGTCTGTGAATTGATACTAAGTTGGATAGATTAATGATAATATGTATTAGGAATGGTCTTAAGAAATCAGGCTTTATGCTTCATTTGAGGTATTAATATGAAAATAGCATTGAAGTGGCAAACCCTGATAATAGTCTGTGCGGGTATTTTTATGGCCACCCTGGATGGCAGCATTCTTAACATTGCCAATCCTACTATAGCTGAATTTTACGGCGTTTCCATGCAGAATGTGCAATGGGTTGTCACCTCCTACATGCTGGTCATCACTTCCACCCTGTTGCTGCTGGGCAAGCTGGGCGACCGGGTGGGAAACCACCACATATACCGGTGGGGATTTCTGGTGTTTGCATTAGGTTCCCTGCTTTGCGCTATGGCTCCCGGTCTGTACATCCTAGTTGCCGCCCGCTGCTTCCAGGCTATTGGTGCCAGCATGTTGATGGCCACCGGAGTGGGAATTGTATCAAATACCTTTCCTTTTGAAGAAAGGGGCAAGGCTCTGGGCATCACCGGCGGCGTAGTCGGATTGGGCAATATGGTAGGCCCCAGCCTGGGAGGCTTTCTGGTAAGCAGTTTTTCCTGGCCGGTTATATTTCTCATCAACATTCCCATAGGTCTTCTGGCCTTTGCCGGATCCTACCGCTATCTGGCCCCCCAGGAAACGGAAACCGGCGATCCCGGCCATGATAAAGCAGGCAACGTAATCTTTGCGCTGGGAATATTCACTCTGATATTGTCCCTTTCGCTGGCCGATGGGATAAAGACCCCGGTCTTATTGGCCGGGATGGTGCTGCTGGTGTTGTTCTATTTATATGAGCGCCGGGCAGCTAATCCAATGCTCGACTTCAGCCTTTTTCAAAACCAACTCTTTGTCATAGGCAACTCGATGGCTTTTGCCACCTACATGGCTCAGACCGCGGTTTTCTTCATCCTCCCCTTCTACCTGGAAAACGTAACGAATTTTACACCCGCCTGGACCGGTTTGCTCCTTACTATACCACCTGTGGTTCAGGTGGTGGCAGCTCCCCTGGCCGGCAGTCTCTCCGACCGTTTGGGGCCGTCCCGCTTGACGACCATAGCCTTTGCCCTGATGAGCGGCGGTTTTTTGCTGCTTTCCACCCTGGGCACGACCTTGAATCTGACAAGGATTATCCTCGGGTTGATTATCTATGGTGTGGGGGTGGCCAGCTTTGGCTCACCTAACAGCAGTTCTGTAATGGGCTCCATCTCACGACAAAAAGCCGGATATGCAGGTGGATTTATGGCAACCGTCCGCAACCTGGGATTTGCTATGGGTATAGCGATCTGGGTAAGCCTGTTTTCATTTACCCTGAACCAATCGCAGCTCTATCTTCCCTTTGCCGAATCATACGCCCGGGCAACCCACCGGGTTTTTCTATGTGCGGGCTTTATTGCCCTTGCCGGTCTCCTAGTCTCCACCTTGACCGGCAGCATTCGGCAAAACCACAACAACTATATAGAAACTTAGCCTCCTACGCCTTTGACCTGTATAAAGGATTCTGTTATAATCAGTAATGCAGTGCGCGCCCGTAGCTCAGTGGATAGAGCACCGGCCTCCGGAGCCGGGTGCGGAGGTTCGATTCCTCTCGGGCGTACC
>JBDKUE010000240.1:0-2841 GCA_039679855.1 Syntrophomonas sp. | reverse complement strand
GCCGCTCTTTTACTTAAAAAACAGGGTTATGATGTTACCGGAGTTACCATGCAGATCTGGCCGCTGGAAAAAGAACGGGGTAAAACCTGCTGCGGACTGGATGCCGTGAACGATGCGCGCAGTGTAGCCTGGATGTTGGATATACCCCACTACGTTATGAACCTGCGTAATGAGTTTGAAAACGCGGTAGTGGATTATTTCTGCCAGGAATACCTTAAGGGACGTACTCCCAATCCCTGTATTGCCTGCAATCGCTATATAAAGTTTGAAATATTCCTTAACAGGGCCTTGGCTATGGGAGCAGACTATATCGCCACCGGGCATTATGCGCGGATTAAATATAATCAGGATGGCCATAAATTTGAACTGCTGAAAGCCAGGGAGCCTGGCAAAGACCAAAGCTACGCTTTATACGGTATGACTCAGGCTCAGCTGCAGCGCACCCTGTTCCCGTTGGGTGATTTGAGTAAAAAAGAGGTCCGCGAATTGGCCCGCCAGGTAGATCTGGTGGTGGCTGAAAAAGCGGAAAGTCAGGAGATTTGCTTTGTTGAGAGCGGGGACTATGCCCGTTTCGTTGAAGAGCATGGGGGCCGGGGAACAGGGGACGGTCCAATTGTAGACAGCAGCGGCCGCTTTCTGGGAACCCATCGCGGTCTGCATCATTATACTATCGGCCAGCGCAAAGGACTGGGAATTGCCCTGGGCATTCCTTTGTATGTAAAGGAATTGCAGGTTGAAACCAACACAGTTGTAGTTGGAAACAATTTTGAGCTTTACAAAAACAGCCTGTTGGCGGATGATGTTATCTATATTTCAGGACAGGAGCCAAAGGAAGCCGTCAAGGTTGGGGTTAAGGTGCGTTATGCAGCTCAAACGGTGCCTGCTTTGCTAAATCCTACCGGAGACGGGCAGGCGAAAATTGACTTTGATAGCCCTCAAAGAGCCTTGACGCCGGGTCAAGCGGTGGTGTTTTACCAGGATCAAAGCGTGCTGGGTGGGGGCACAATAGACCGAGTTTTAAACTGAAATGATTGATTTTTGCTTTGGGAAAATGAGGTTGGTATGGAAACTCAAGAAAAACTTGCATTGCTCCAACAAAATATGCAATCTATGGGGAGCCTGCTGGTGGCCTTCTCCGGGGGAGTGGACAGTACGTTCTTGCTGGCTGTGGCCCGGGCAACCCTGGGGGAGAAGGTTCAGGCAGTCACTGCCATATCACCGGTTTACCCGGAAAGGGAGACAAGAGAATGCCAGCGCCTGGCGGATCTGATACAAGTAGATTGGTCGTTGCTGCCAGTTGATCAGCTAAACCTACCTGGATTTGCTGACAATTCGGTGGAGCGTTGTTACCTATGCAAACGGCAGCTCTTTGAAAACCTTCTGAATATAGCCCGGGATAAAGGAATAGCCTGTGTAGCCGACGGCTCCAATATAGACGATCTTGACGACTTCCGTCCGGGCATGAAGGCGGTTCGCGAGTTGGGGATAAAAAGCCCCCTGTTGGAGGCTGGTTTAAGCAAGAATGAGATAAGAAGCTTGTCCCAAAAAATGGGCCTGGATACCTGGGATAAAACCGCGGCAGCCTGCCTGGCTTCCCGGTTTGCCACCGGGGAAAAGATAAGCCTGGAGAAGCTCGCTATGGTGGAACAAGCTGAGGATTATTTACTGAACCTGGGTTTTAAACAGGTAAGGGTTCGAATGCACCGGGACCTGGCTCGGATCGAAGTGGGCACTTATGAACGACGTCTGCTGGCCGCGGAAGATATGATGGATAAGATAGCCGCGCATTTTAAGCAGCTGGGCTTTCATTACGTTACCCTCGACATGCAGGGCTACCAGATGGGGAGCATGAATATGGGCCAGATCCGATAATAATAAACCAATTGCATGTGCTTTATGGACCATAAGGAGGGACTTTACAATGCCGATCATTATTCCGGATAATCTTCCAGCCAGCAGTATATTACAGAGTGAAAATGTATTTATTATAAAGGAAAAGCGGGCGGCTCACCAGGATATCCGCCCTTTGCGCATCGCTATTCTCAACCTTATGCCTCAGAAGATCGTGACAGAGACCCAGCTGCTGCGACTGCTGGCCAACAGCCCGCTGCAGGTGGAGATCGTATTGCTGCACGCGGAAAGCCACGAGTCGAAAAACACATCCGAAGAACATCTGGAGAATTTCTATACCACCTTTTCTCAAATAAAGGATCAGAAATTTGACGGGATGATTATAACCGGGGCTCCCGTGGAGCATCTTGATTTCGAAGAATGGACCTACTGGGATGAACTGGCCGAGATTATGGAATGGACCAAAAAGCACGTTTGGGCTACTTTGCATATCTGTGTGGGAGCTCAGGCCGGGCTGTATTATCACTATGGGATTCCCAAATACCCTTTGCCGGAAAAGATGTTCGGCATATTTAAGCACCGTATTTTATGGCAAAACGTTCCCCTTTTAAGGGGGTTTGATGATGAATTCTACGCTCCCCACTCAAGACATTCGGAGATCCGCAGGGAGGATGTGGAGAAGGTGCCGGAGCTTAGCATTCTCTCCGAGTCCTCAGAAGCGGGGCTCTATATTGTTGCCAATCAGAACTTGCGCCAGGTGTTCATCACCGGGCATTCCGAATATGATCCCCTGACTTTAAAGGCAGAGTACGACCGGGATATTGCAGGAGGGCTGCCTATTGCAGTGCCGGTAAATTATTATCCTGATGACAATCCGGCTGAATTTCCAGTAGTCAAGTGGAGAGGGCATGCCAATCTGCTGTTTACCAACTGGCTCAACTATCATGTATACCAGGAAACGCCTTTTGATCTGACCAAACTGTGCGATCC
>JBDKUE010000099.1:0-25546 GCA_039679855.1 Syntrophomonas sp. | reverse complement strand
CTGCCAACAACTCCTCGGCCATTTCTCTCAGTCCGTACATGTCCATGATCTTGATCAAATTTTTCGCGTAATTAGGATCAGTGGCATAGCCGCAGGCATAAAGCTGCCGGGCGTATTCGTCGGGATCACTGCCGGCCTCCCGGCAGGGCGCATAGCGCTCTTTTGATATTAATTCCACATAACCTGCATAACTCTCGGCAAAGTTATGATAGGCTCTAAATCGGGCCAGCACCCTTTTCTTAACCCCCCGGTGATATTCGGTGTCTATCACCAAAACACTTCCCGCCGGTCCCTCGCCTTTAATATTAAACAGGTTATAGCTGTATTGACCGGTGTGTATATCGGTGCAGACCTTGTCCCCATACCCGGTCTCCAGGCAGGCCTGGGCGGTGATAGCCGCGGCGGGTAGATTGTACTGTATCTGAATTCCTACAGCGGCTTTCATCACTTCATTAATGAATTCTATTGACAATATATCACCCCCGTAAATAAATATTATTTCCAGACCGTACACAAAACTACTCTTTATACAATTTAATGTAAGCCTGGGTTTTAGCCAGAACCGTTTGGGGAACATTTATAATGAACCCGAACCTGGTCAAAGATAGAAACACCCCTAAAGACTAACTCTTTAGGGGTGTACTAATTGTATATTCATTGAGTAGCATGAATTAAAAAATGCATTTCAGTATAAAAAGCAACGTTAAAGCCTTAAGAATGCGGCTGGTGGTAGCCCTATAAATGGCAGATAATCGTAAACACTTCAGTCCGTTTGATAAAGGCATCAGGTTTAAACGTCCCGTCCGGGTAACCGCCGACCGGCAGATTATTTACTGGAATGCTTAAAAGCCTCCACGGCTATGGGATAAGTCAATTGATCTATGGGCGCCTTATCGTCTGTGATGATAAAGGAACTATCATCCTGCTGGTAGGCTGAAATATTAAGGCTGGAATCGAAAGTAAGTTTTTGCAGATCGCCCGGTATAGAGCCGTGATTCTGAAGCTTTTGCTTTAGATCTTCCAGAGATTTTTCTTCGCTAAAAGACAGAAATATGCTGTTGCCGGAATCAAGACTGATGGAGTAAAGGGATGGGAATAATTCGGCCAGGGTGTGGCCGATACAGCCATACAAAGTAGGCGTACCTGCCGCCGGGTCTTTTAAGACATTTACATTCATTATAATCATGCCACCCGGCTTCAGGCGCTCCTGGCAAAGAGTGAAAAACTCTCGGGTTGTCAGGTAAAACGGTATATCCACTCCGCCGCGGTAAAGGTCGACTTGAATGAAGTCATATTTTTTTTCCGGGTGGCCGGCCAGATAAGACCGGGCGTCTTCCAAGATTAGATTCAGCCGGGGCGAGTCTTTGGGGATGTCGAACATTCCAGTCGCCACCTCAATCATCAGAGGATCGATATCCAGGGCATCAATGTGCAGGTCAGGCCAATAATGGAGGTATTGACGCACCGAAGTTCCACCTCCCATGCCCAGCACCAGGCAGTTTTGAGCCTTATTCTGGATGCAGGGAGCCAGGCAATAATAGTCCCAAACATTGCCGCTCAAAATATGATCCGGGTTGTAAATGGAATGGATAAAGTTGTTGCCAGGCTTTAATATCAGCCATTTGCCCAGGGCTTCAACCCTAACGTGGCTGTAAGGGCTCTCCCCGGCGTACACTACATTGGCTCCCGGCATTGGTTCCGGGTAATTCCCGGCGGCCAATCCAATAAATATCAGGAGAATTATTGATTTCTTTTTATGCAGGAAGAATCCCGCCACTCCTGCCATTATCAAGACTACTGCGCATATTATCATGGTTTTGTGGGAACCCAGCACGGGTATGAAATAAAAGGATGCCAAAAATGTTCCAGCTATGCTGCCGACGGTTGATATCGAGTATATTCTGCCTGCTGTACTGCCGATTTTATCTTCTCTGGCCAGCATTTTAATGACCAGCGGAGAAACGGTGCTCAGCATAAGCATGGGAAGGGCGAATAGGATCATTGAAGCGGCAATTGATCCCCCGGTCAGGCCCAGGCCCTGTGAAAAAAGCAGTATTTTTTTATAAGTAAAGCTCAGGCCGGTAGTGTAAAACCCGGAAAGCAGCAAAGCCCAGAAGCCCAGCCAGTCAATACTGTAGCGATCGGCCAGGAACCCTCCCCATAGATATCCAAGGGCTAAAGCGGCCATGATAATGCCGATCAGACTGCCCCAAACATAGGTAGAATATCCGAAGTAGGGTGCCAGCAGGCGAAAACCCAGCATCTCCAAAACCATGATGAAAAATCCGGCAATAAATGCCACCCCATAAAGAAATACCGGCTTAACCGTGTAAACTGGTTCACTTTGTTTTTTCTGCTTAGCCATAACCCAATTCCCTGCCTCAATTGATTAGTTGAACTATTATAAACCTGGTTGATTTATTTCTAACGCGCTATGTAAAAAGACCTGAGCGGAGTTTAAGCCGGCTTTTCGCCGGCTAAACTCCCTATCAGGCCTAATCAAACTATTATTTTGGATAAGTCACCTTAATTTCCTGAATATCCGGATTCCAGTCTACTGTGCAGCCCAGGGCCTCAGAAATGAAGCTCAACGGCAGCATGCTGCGTCCCGGCGCCTGGATAATCGGGACAACCGCCGGGTTGCCAGGATCGATGGGGGTGCTAAGCCCGTTTACTTTAGCATAACCCTGACCTATCCACAATTCGATGGTTTGTCCGTTTAATACAATAGTTACTTTACTTTCGTTTGAATCCCAATTGACGGTTGCCCCCAGGTATTGAGCCACATATCCAATTGGCAGGAGGGTTCTATCCTCATAAATTATGGGCACCGTGTCCATAGTTTTTTCCTGGTCGTTGACGTAGTACTGGTATTTGTCTATATAGAAGCGCATAACCAGCTTATTGCTCGGAAGATAGACTTCTTTTTCCTTAACCAGCAGGAAGCTCTTTTCCTGACCGTAGGCAGTGCCCTGGGAATTGACGGCGTAGGCTTTGAAGATATACTCGGTATTGGCCGTGAGGCCGCTTAAGCTGTAGCTGAAGCTTCCCAGGAGATCACCTCCTACCTGCACCCGGGTCCAATCCCCGCCTTCAGGCTTGTAGGAGAAGCCGTACGCAGTTATGGTTGCGCCTCCCCGGGCGGTGATTTCTCCATTTAAAACTGCCGAACTATCACTAAGAGTGCTTGCTGCACTGGTAACTACGATTGGTAAAGTGAGGCCGCTTCCACCACCGCCACCACCGCTGTCGGGGGCGGCGGCCCGGGTGACAATAATCGTGTAAGTTTGTGCAACAGTTCCTGACGAGCCGCTGCCTTCCTCGCTGGTACTTACAACAACCTGGATTGTGTTTTCTCCCACCGCCAGGTTAATGGCCTGGGAGGGGCTGCCGCTAGCTGCCGCCTGGCCCTGTACGGTAATCGCAGCATGGGGAAATGAGACTGTTGGGGTAACGGTTACACTGGTCACACTGTTGGCTACACTATCTGTATACTGGGTTTGTTCAGGCAAGAAGTCCGGCACCAGCGTACCTTCGCTGATGGTCAGGTCAATTAAGTCTGCATTGACGGTGGCTGGCAGCCAGGCATCCAGAACCAGCAGGTAGTTAGTTCCATTTACCGCCCAGGAGTCCATCACTTTGTTAAGCTTGTCGGCATGCACATATTGAGCCAGGCCTATTCCAGGGTAGGTGTACTCATATACCGTCCAGGTGCTGTGATCAAAGACTGGCACTTCTTGAATGCTCCCGTCTGAGCTTATGGCCGGTGCATAATTTAAGTCCAGATAATGGCTGCTGTAATCGCTGATTTTTTTTGTAAAGCACTGGCTTCCCGGATGGGCCTCGATCATAGCCATAAACTTATCTACATCAGAGGAGCTTAGGCTGGTTTGAATTCCCTTCAGGAAATTATACCAACTTAAATTTCCATAGCCACTGTTGAGGGTGTGCAGCAATCTACCCTCTTCATTGCTGAATATTACGGTATAGGTCGGGGGATTGAGATATAAATTAATGGCAGTGGAATCTTGTGCGCCGACGTCACTTACAGCACTGCCTTTGACGATGACTGAAACTGTCTTTTGAAAATTGATATCTCCCTGCGCCTCTCCTGCAACGGTGATAAGGATCTTGTTGGGGCCGTTTTTTATGGCCGTCCAGGTCAGTGCTCCCGGCAGGCCACTTAAGCTTATATCGTCGGAACTGATCGGATCGCCCACGCCACCCTTCAGAGTTCCGCTGGCAAGCTCAATTTCCCAGGTATTGTCGCCGCTGGAGATTTCTCTGCTGCCGCTGGCCATGGTGACTGAACTATCGGCAGCGCTTATAAACAAGGCATTAGAAAAATTTTCACTGACCAGGGTGGGCAGGAACTTAAGCTCAATCAAATCTCCATTTGATTTCACACCCTCATAAGAGAAACTGACTGGAAACGAGGACAGAAGATTTGGGGTTAGTATACCTGCACTATTTATCGTCCCGGTATGGATTTTGAAGGTGATGCCGCCCATATCGGAGCCGCCGCTAATATCCATGAAATAATTAGCGTCACTTGTTAGTAATTCACCGTTTTTGCCATCCGTTTCGCTGGTCTGGGCCAGGGCTTCAAGCATACTCAGGCCGGAATAATTAAACCAGACCGGATCGGCTCTCAAAGCGGTAATTGCTCCACCGGTAAGATCCTCGGAATAAATATCAAAATACGCTTCATCTATCCCATGGCCGGTGCCTCGTGAACGGAGAATTATATGTCGGCCGTCTGCGTGAATGATGTCATACTGCACCGCTTCATAGGTGAAGGTGCCGCCTGTTTTACACGCTACCGGGTAGGTGTATAGGCTTCGGGTAGCGGTAACAATAAATTCCTCATTGCTCACAACCTGCCCCGAAGTCGATCCTTCAATCGTGGTTGTGGTGTAATTCTTCAGGCGCTCGCCGGTCCGCATATCTGTAAAATACATATGTGCCGCCGTATCGTTAGTAACCCACTTGGTGCCGTTCCAGAACAAGGCACCATTCTGGTTGACGATGCTGCCAGTGGTATCGGTTATAGTTCCTCCTTCTTCTGTGTCCACATGTATCACAGTGGTGCCGGCTCGGGCTGTATCAGAGAAAACAAATAGGCAGCCAATCGAGATAAAGAGCATTAAGCAGAGTTTAGCCGCTTTCACAAAATACCTCCTCCTCTTCCTCAAGTTTGTAAAATAAAGACCTTTTGACTGCTGGGCGCCTGTTAGTCAAACGCTATCTAGCTAATAAATGGGACAACAAAAAATTATCAGATGGCTTACTTCAACACAGCGAGCATTCCAAGCGCAATACCAATATCGTTCATTGCTTCAGGCCCTGTTTCTGGCGTGTCTTGGAGGCTGATTGTCCTTCTAATCGAGTCGGAGCTTACATCAACCACGAGCACCTGGCCGCTTTCCCGGATGAGTATGTAGAGAGCGGTTCCAGCCGGATCAACGGCTATGGCATCAGGGGATGAACTATTCAGGTTTAGATTTAACGACAGTGCATCGGAATCACTGGCATCGGCCTCATTGACCGCGCTGCCCTTAACGATTACTGAAACCTGAGTGGATTCTAAAACCATATTACTAGCCGGTCCGCTTACGGTAATTAGAATCTTGTTGTCTCCTCCATTCTGGGCCGTCCAGCTCAGTCCTTCGGGTAGCCCCTCAATATTAAGGCTGCTGGTAAGATCATCTCCCACCCCACCCTTTAGCGTTCCAGTGTTCAAGCTAATCTCCCAGCTATTGTCCCCGGCAAAAATATTTTTGTACCCGGCCGACATAGTTACCGTGCTGTCGCAAACACTGCCTGCCAATTTCAGCGGGATGGCCAGCGGTGCGGTTAGCAATTCAGAGGCCATGACTTGAGGTTGAGTTTGCGTGCTTTGATCGATGGCCTCGTCGGCCGGGAGAGGGACCCGGTCTTCATCAGAATCGGAGTTCGAAACCATCGGAGTTTCTGTCACTGTATCTAAAGGTTTGTCTATTGCTTCACCGGTTTCAGCCTGGCCGGGGTTCTGATTGGCCAGGTTGAAATTGTCGCTGTCATCGCGGACGGCCGGGTTTTGATTGTCCTGACTTCCTGGTCCGGAATCATTTGATGAGCTTCCTGAATCCGGTTGCGTTTCTGATTGAATTCCACCTCCTGTCGTTCCGCTGTTATCTGATGTTCCACTCACAGACCGGCCAGCTTCACTGACCTGCACCGACTGGCTGTCAGTACTGTCTGACTCCGCGGCACCCGGTTCAGAAACACCGCTTTCCGAGCTAATATTGGACTCACCGGAACTGTCCTCTGTGTTTGAGTCTGCACCCGCTGGCCCGTTTTGCTCAGCTATAACCCCTCCATCGCTCATTGAGTTTTCCGCCATTACGAACGGGCTATAGAGTAAAAGCAAGAACAACGACAGACATATAGAGATCAGTCTCTTAAAGCTCCATTTTCTTATCAAATGGCTTCTCCCCTTTCAAAAGAACTCTTCAACCCTCTTGTAAAGCAGGGAGGGTGCGTCTCCTGAATCAATCCGCCCGTAAACAGTAAGCCTACACACCCCTGCTATACCTAACCTCAACTCCGGCGAAACCCATCTTAAAACAAATTTAAATTCTTGCATTCATTGCTTACATCAAAAACCTCCCCGGAAAATTATCAGCAACCCAGGCCAGGTTTTCTTTACTTATTAACCCGCATATATTTGCACCTGTCTTTGCCCCCAGAAGAACCCTTCATCATCACCTGCTGACAGGGACCAACCATGTCAGTTCTCCTCTAAAGATAGCCTCCCGATTTTTCGTACTAGGCAGGACTTAAGCCACCTGTCCTATCAAGCCGTTTAGCTGATTTGGCAGTATAGTATTAACATATCGGTTGCCTTTTCCCAATCCACCCAAAGTATATTTTTCTTATCAGTCCCGTAATCTCGGGATCCTTTTAAAGTCCAAGACGGTTTTATTTACCAGCTTTAGTTCAGTCTGATATAATACCAGTGTCTCCTCGCGAGCATGGTGATCAGCAAAAAAAGTGAGCAGGGTTGATTGATGAGAGACTACCTGAGTATAAATCGCGTTCAGCTGGCCTACATAATTCCAGCCTGCCTGTACACTCTCTGGCAGGCCAGCATTGGCTGGTTAAATCATTACTGGACCTTTGTAACCCTGGGGCGCGAATCGGCCGCCCTGCTTTATATTGCCTTTTTCCTGGCTCATGCGATTGGTATCGCCGCGTTTGCCTGGTGGCTGGATCATTCACCCGATATCACACGGGTAAAAAAAGCCGTCCTTATATCATCTTTACTTACCGCTTTTCTCACTACGGCTATGGCCTATGGCGCCAGAGAAATGCTGGCCCTCATCTGCCTGCTGTCGGGTCTGGTCTCCGGTTTGTTCATGGCCTATCTTTCTTATTTTGTTTTCAATAAAATACCGGCCAACCAGCGCGGTATAACCATCGGTTTGAGTGCCGCCCTGGGAGTTGCTCTGCACTTCGTCGTTTTTGTCTTGCTGGTTCCTCAACAGGATGGAAGTATTTTATATGGAAAGACTTATTTTACTGCCCTGGTAGTGCTGCTGTTGGGAGCCAGTGCGCTTTATCTACCTGTATGTCGTGATTATTTGTGGCCGGATTATGAGAAAGATGCTAATCCCAACATCAAACCGGAAGTTTTAAGGCCGGGACTGGTCATCCTTTTGCTGCTTATCCTTACCGGCTTCTTCCTGTCTTTCGGAATGCAGGATTATGCCGCCTCCGTCTTTTGGCTGGGTGGAGAGGACTACCTGGTATACACCAGGTTATTTTTAATAGCCGGCCTGATTGGAGGGGGAATACTATGCGATCAAAGCGGAAAGCACATGGTGTTAAACGCATCCTTCAGCCTTCTGGCCATGGGTTTTATATCCATGGCTTTCCAGTATAAAGGAGCCTATTCGTTTATCGGATACTCGTGCGTGCAAATGGCCGGTGCGGTTTTTTCGGTGGGAAGCAGGCTCTTGTTTATGGATGCAGCGCAATTTTACAAAAAACCAGCCCTGATCTGCTCTCTGGGATTGGTATTTCCTCTGGTATTAAAGCAAGTCGGCATTATTTCAGCCGAAATACTATATAAGACCTTCGGCAATGTGTCCATTTTCATAGTCTCGTTGCTGGCCATTTTAGCAGCCCTGCCCCTGGTGTCCATATTATTTGAAAAATTCAGAGATACCATTTTTACCAGCCTTAGGATGCATACACCAGCACTTGAGCTGAGTTCGAGCTCGGATTATTCCCCCGATGAACACTCCATTCCAGCTGACTGCCCGGAGCCAACCAAAACGGAAGCAGTCCTGGTTGAAATTCAGCCCGATGCAGCTTCCGACCAGGTTAGCTGGGCTGATACGGCCAAAACCTTCGCCGAGAAATATCATTTCAATCCCAGGGAATCCCAGGTGCTGGAATTGACCCTGCATGGCCTTTCCATCGCCGACATGGCCCAGTCCCTCATGATTGCAGAATCCACAGTAAAGCAATATATTCGCCAGATGCTGAGAAAAACCGAAACCAAAAACCGCCGGGAGTTATTATCCATGTTGATTAAAGAGCAAAGTGCCAACCTGTAACGCATCAGGGGGACGGCCGACTATGCGATACGCCCTCATTTCAGATAACTCCATTAGGATTCAAATTTCCCCAGTCTAATCCTTGTTTTTACGCCCCACTCCTTTTTACGGCTCACCTGGATTTTCGAGCACCTGCTGACAATTCTTAATAGATATACTTAAACGATGCATATTCTGCATTTTCCCTATATTACGAGCTCATCTGCTACAATGTAGTGGGTAAATATATCGATTTCGGCAAAATATTTATATCTTTTGTCGACAATATAGTTACGTTAAATTGGATATAAGTTACAATTATTGTAACAAGCCGATGAGGAGAATATCTTGATGTATGAGGACCTGAGCCGCGAAGAGCTGATCGCTGAACTTAATAATGCCCACCGGCAGATGCAAGAAATGAAATCCCAGCTTCATTTGAACGAAGAGCGGTTTCGGTTGGCCATAAGCAATTCCCCTACCCTGGTCTTTACTCAGGACACAGATCTCCGCTACACCTGGATTCTCAACCAGAGGAACGGGTGTTGGGAAAGCCGCGTTTTGGGCAAAACCGATCAAGAAATCCTACCTCCTGAATACAGCAATCCCTTGATTAAAATTAAAAGCCAGGTCCTGACCACCGGAATCAGCGCCCGGGAAGTGATGCAAGTAGGATATGGCGATAAGGTCTGCTATTATGATCTTTTTATCAACCCCGATTTGGATCCAGACGGAAATGTGGTCAGCATTACCTGCATAGCCAACGATATTACCGAGCGCAAAAAGGCCGAGGAAGAACTGCGCCAGTCGGAAGACCGATTCGCCACCGTATTTTATGCCAGCCCGGCCATGATGACAGTGACCAGGCTCCGTGATCTGGAGCATATCGCCGTAAACGACGCCTGGCTGACAACCCTGGGCTATGAAAAGGAAGACATACTTGGTCACAAAGTATATGAAGGCGATTATCTGGTGAATCCGGAAGACGCCGCCGGGGTGCTGGAGGCGGTATCCAGGCAGGGCCTGCAAACCGGGTTTGAAATCAAGGTTTGCACCAAGGACAATCAGATAAAAACCTGTTTTAGCAACTGGCAGCAAATCCAAATAGACGGCGAACCCTGCATTCTGGGAGCAGCGGTTGATATTACCGAACGCAAGCGGGTGGAAGAAGCCTTAAGCCAGTCGGAAGAGCGGTTTAACAAGGCTTTTCGATCAAGCCCGATAATGATGGCTATCGCGAGCCGCGAAGAAAATCGTTATATTGAAGTAAACGATTCCTGGCTGTCCATTTTTGGACGAACCCGAGATGAAGTTCTGGGACGCACCGCTTTAGAGCTTAACCTCTGGTTGGACCTGGCGGACATTATTGAAAAACGGGCCCTGATGGATGAAAACGGCAGCCTCAGTAATTATGAGATATCATTCCGCGGCGTCAATGGCGAGATATTAACCGGTTTGGCCTCCTCAGAAACTATCCAGGTTAACGGCCGGAACTGCTTTCTACATACCATGATCGATATTACTAAAGAAAGGAGACTGGAGAAGGAATTGGCTCGCCTGGACCGCCTGAACCTGGTGGGAGAAATGGCGGCCAGCCTCGGCCACGAGATCCGGAATCCTATGACCTCGGTGAGGGGGTTCCTGCAGCTCCTTCAGGAAAACAAAGAGTATGAGGCGGACGCTGATTATTTTAACCTCATGATCGAAGAACTGGACCGGGCCAACGACATCATCACCGAATACCTGCGCATGGCCAAAGATAAAAAGGTCGACCTGCAGCCCGGCGACTTGGATTCCCTGGTCCGCTCCATCTACCCTATTGTCCAATCAGACGCCAACCGCAATGAAATCAATGTAGAGCTGGATCTGAACGCGCCCCCTTCGGTTTCCATAGATGAAAACGAGATCAGGCAGCTGATCCTCAACATGACCAGGAACAGTATTGAGGCCATGTCCAGTGGAGGGACCCTGACCATAGGCACTAAAATAGATGACGAACAAGTTGTTCTGTTTGTGAAAGACGATGGGCACGGCCTTCCCGATCACATCCAGGAGAAGCTCGGCACACCTTTCCTGACCACCAAGGATAGAGGAACCGGGCTGGGATTGGCGGTTTGCTACAGCATAGCCGCCCGGCATGGAGCGAGCATAGACTGTTTGACCGGGCCGGTGGGAACCACCTTTAGCCTCAGATTCCCTGCTTAAAGGGCGGGTGTTTTATTCATGCATTGAGATGCATGGGATATCCCGGCTGGCTTCTATCGTCAAGTACCTGACCAAGCAATAAGTCCGGTTAGATCCAGTCGTCCTGAACGGTTAAAATGAAAGAAACTAAAATCCTATGTTATAAATAGACCCGTTTCACAATTATATAAAGTAGTTAATTATTTACATCCGGTCTATATTTAGTTGCATATTGTAATGTAATATGACCGCATGGTGGCCTTCATCATATAAGGACATGGTCTTGTCTCTCTGTATAGTAAGCGATTCTGTACTCGGGGCCTCCTCCTGCAGACGGCTACTTTGCCTGATGCACCTGCTCCCTGAACCCACATCGGCTACAGAAGTAATAGTCAATTTGAGCGGCATTCCGGTCAAGGTGGGGAAACATCTCATGCCCCAACAGCCAACACATTAAGCGTCTGAACATTACCTGTCACCACCTGTAGGCCTTAAACCAGATGATTCCTACTACTAGATTATTCAGGTGTTTTCACATTTGCTACCAAGGTCGTCTTTCCAAGGCCAGTTTGTTGCAGATACGCAGCAAGGCGCGAAGTTCTGCAACAAACTCCATCTGTATAATTACTTAAATACCCCATGGTGATTGAACGTCGTTTTTTATGATCGGAATGCAAAAAGTGGCGAAATATAGGTAATACTATTCGAGCCGATTTTGTTGAGAAATCTCAACAACTGCTGTACTATTGCAACAAGCCTTATAATAACGGAACAGAGCTTTTCAACAAACTGAACCGATGACATCCGTTTAAGGTCTGTGTATCTGTAAATTGCGTCTTTCGTTAATTCCTGGCACAAAAGTTGCGTGTATTTAATAATAAGGACCACAATGCATCTCTACCAGATCGGCATGTAATCTATAAACAGAGCTGTCCCACTCATTTGAAAGTTCTATTCTGCAGCCCATCGTTATTCCACACGATGCCTTTACTTACCATTTTGAACCTCAAATGACCTGTAACAGGAGCGGCATGGCCTTGGAAGTGTTGTTCCCATTGCTAAAAGAAAGGTAGTGAGGCAATGAAAATACGAGAGATCATGACCCTGGAGCCGGCAACCCTGAATCCCCGGCAGGCTATACGCGAGGCCATCACCATTTTTATGGAGCAAAACATTGACGCCGCGCCAGTCATTGATGAAAACGGTCATCTGGTGGGGTTGTTTACCAATAATCATATCTACCAGTACCTTAATGAGGGAAAGAACCTGAATGCTCCAATCGGTGAGTTAATGAACCGGGATATTGCACCCAGCCATCCCGATGACGAGTTCGGACAGGCTACCGCTTCAAACCTGCGGGCGCTTCCGGTGGTCGACGACAGCGGCCGGCTGGTGGGCATGGTCACCCGCGAGGACATTGCCAAAGCCTTTTTCAACTCCTACAACGCTATTTCCCTGGAACTGGACACCATAATCAATTCCACCCACAACATGATCGTCTCCATCGATGAAACGGGCATGATAAAGGTTTTTAACCGGGCGGCTGAACAGGTCTTTTGCGAGAATGCGGGGGATGTCATGGGGCGCAACATCAGGGACGTCTTCCCGGAAAGCAACATGATCGACGTGGTCAAAACCGGCGAAGCCGAACCCATGCAGAAGGTAATCCTGCGGGGCTCCTGGTATGTATCCAACCGCTCCCCCATTAAAAAAGACGGCAAGATTACCGGTGTAGTAGCCGTGTTCCAGGATATATCGGACCTTGACAAGATATCCCGGGAGCTGCAATACGTCAAAGAGTTGAATGAAGAGCTCGATGCCATAGTCAATTCATCCTTTGACGGTCTGTTCATCTCTGATGGGAAAGGCGTAGTTTTGAGATACAACAAGGCCTTTGAACAGCTGACCGGCATCAACGCCCACGAGTACCTGGGACGGACTGTGGAAGACATAAGACGGGACGGAATTATCTCCGAACCGGTCACCTTTCATGTCCTGGAGGAAAAGAAGCCCATCACCCTGGTTCAGGAAAGCAAGACCGGCAAGATCACCCTGACCACCGGAAACCCCATATTTGACACCAATTGCGAGATCATCCGGGTGGTGTGCAATGTCAGGGATTTGACCGAACTGAACATGTTGAGGCAGAAGCTGGAACAGGTCCAGGGCTTGAGCCAGCACTATGAAAGCCAGCTCCGCTCCTTGAAAATGACCAGCAGCGAAAAGATGGTGGTCAGCTCCGCCCAGATGAGAAAAATGGTCGACACGGTCATCCGCCTGGCGTCGGTCGATTCCACCATATTGATAACCGGTGAATCGGGGACCGGCAAGGAACTGATCGCGGAAATCATGCACAGCAACAGCGCACGGCACGATAAGCCGCTCATAAAGGTCAACTGCGGGGCCATCCCCGAGAACCTCATGGAATCCGAGCTGTTCGGCTACGACCGGGGCGCCTTCACCGGTGCGAGAAAAGAAGGCAGAGTGGGCTACATTGAACTGGCCAGCGAGGGCACCCTCTTCCTGGACGAGATCGGCGAAATGCCGCTGAACCTGCAGGTAAAGCTGCTCCGCTTTTTACAGAGCAAGGAATTTATCCGGGTGGGCGGAGAAGGTTACAAAAGTGTCGATGTCCGCATTGTTGCCGCAACCAACCGGGACCTGATGGAAATGGTCCGGAACAAACAATTCCGGGAAGACCTGTATTACCGGCTGAACGTGGTTCCCATCCACACCCCGCCGCTGCGGGAAAGAAAGGAAGACATCCCCGCCCTGGTCGCTCATTTCATCCAGGCTTTCAATAAGAAATACCGCATGAGCAAGACTATAAGCCCGGGGGTGGTGGACCTGTTTATGGAATACAACTGGCCGGGCAACATCAGGGAGCTGGAAAACCTGGTGGAAAGGCTGATCGTCATAACCCCGCACGACAGCATTACCGAGGAAGAACTGCCCGTACACATCCGCAGCGCGGTGGGCAACAACTCGGCCTATGTACTGGTTTCGGGCATCATACCGCTGAAGACGGCGGTGGAAAGCGTGGAAAAACAGCTCATCGAAAAAGCCTATGCCAAATACCGCACCACCCGGCAGATGGCCGGGGAACTGAAGGTTGACGCAGCTACGGTGGTGAGAAAAGCAGCCAAATACAACGTCACCAGGCTGGCCCAGGAGTAAATTCAGACCTCCAAGCAACCCCACATCTTGTTGAGAAACTGCATCAAAACCCTCTTAAACAAATCCTCTTCGGGGCATGGTGCCAGGCACTATTCCCCTTTTTTCTATGGCTGCTGCATGTTGGCAAAAGACGGTAATAAAAACCCATCATCATAACTTGCTGCAAAGTCTCAACAAATTTTTAAGCAGGCTTATTTATACTGCCTAAAGCCAAACAGTAAAACGCCGTAAAATAAGCCTTGATTTTAAAAAAGCCATTCTCCTGGTGCAGTTGGCATGATAATTGCTCTATTAAATAGATAATCCTACAGGTTTTTAAAAACAGGGCTTCATTCTAAAACAATCGTGAAATCCATACTTTAGAGAGACAGATTTTAGTGTTGTCGGGGGAGGCAACACTAAATGAGAGGGAGGAGTATCGATATGTTTCAGTGCCGGTGCCCGAGATGCAACCGACTGGTTGGGCTGTTAAATGGAATTGCTGAGATAAAATGTCCCCGCTGCGGCCAGGTTCATCTGTATAACTTCAGCGACGAAATCCAGGAAGAAGACGGGAGTCTCCACCATAATATCCGGGCCTCCAACAAGGAGCTGCCCCTGGTCAATTCAAAGGCCTGAATAACCGGCCCCAGGTTCCGTATAACCTTCTTGAAGTCCCCATATAATTTGGAGCATCTTCCACGCCTGGAAGATGCTCTTTCCTTTCGCTGCCCACGCTCAACCCCCTGGCTGAATCCCCGGGCGGAAAAGT
This sequence comes from Syntrophomonas sp., assembly GCA_039679855.1. Classification (GTDB taxonomy): domain Bacteria; phylum Bacillota; class Syntrophomonadia; order Syntrophomonadales; family Syntrophomonadaceae; genus UBA5314. The sequence continues at coordinate 10,849 of JBDKUE010000099.1, read as the reverse complement.
AGTGGCCATATGGTTGCGAACATGATATTATATTTATACATTAATTAGTATATTTATTCATTTAGGCAGGTGGGCTGGCTATGCAATTGGTATGTGAATCTCATAACCTTCAGGATTATCTGCTCGAACTAGATCTGGTTGATTACAATCATCCTTTGATTATGGAAAAGATGAATGAGCTATTCTCTGCACCATCAAATGAAATAGAAACAGTGCAAACGGCCTTTGATTTCGTGCGCGACAAAATCGCCCATTCCTTTGATATTCAGAGTTCCCGGGTTACCTGCCAGGCATCGGAAGTCCTTCATTTTGCGCATGGTATTTGTTATGCCAAATCAAACTTGCTGGCAGCGATTTTAAGAAGTAAAGGCATCCCCACCGGCTTCTGTTATCAGCTGCTTACCCGGGGTGATACGCCCGATACCGGCTACTGCATTCACGCCCTGAATGCGGTTTACCTGCAAACGCTGCAATGCTGGATAAGGCTGGACGCCCGTGGAAATAAGGAGGGCGTCAATGCTCGGTTTTCAATTTATGAGGAAAAGCTGGCTTTCCCCATCAGGAAGGAATATAACGAAAAGGACTTGCCGGTCATCTATAAAGAGCCCAACGCCCGAACCATAAATGCCTTAAAGCAAAGTCCTGATTGCGCAGCTCTTTACTGCAATTTGCCAGACGGATTGTAACATCCGCCAGGCATCTTAGGGGAGCGCCCCCGAGCAAGCGTATAGTATAATTTAACATATTGCGTTTCCTAATTTAATAATTGAAAGAGGTGAATAATGCCTGGTTCTAACATCAGGTATGGCTTATGTTGGTTCAATCCAGAAAAATTGTGATTATCGGCGCCGGCCATGTGGGCTCTCACTGCGCGTTCAGCTTAATGACCCGGGGGGATGCCAGCGAGATCGTCTTTATCGATATCGATGAGCCCAAAGCGGCTGCCCAGGCCGGTGATATAGCCGATGCGGCCTGCTTTATGCCCCACTCAACCATCGTAAGGACTGGCGATTATACGGACTGCAAAGATGCCGCAATCGTAGTTCTGGCAGCAGGAGTTCCCCGAAAACCCGGACAGACCAGGCTTGACACCATGGGTGATTCCATCCGGGTAATGAAGGAGATCATTGACCCTTTAAAAAATTCAGGATTTGAAGGTATATTGATCTGCATATCCAATCCGGCCGATGTCATAGCCAATTATATGCGAAAACACACCGTATGGCCTAAGCATCGAGTCTTTGGCACCGGTACTTCCCTGGATACCGCCCGGCTAAGAAGGGTTTTGCAGGAAGAAACCGGGATAGATGCCCGCAGCATCCAGTGTTTTTCTCTTGGAGAGCACGGCGATTCCAGCATGATTCCGTTTTCTCAGGCCAGCATCGGCGGCAAGCCCTTATGGGAGTTGATGAAGGAAAAACCGGCTACTTACGGCAAGCTGGATTTGGATCATGTCTTAGAGCGCACCCACCTGATCGGTATGGATATAATAAACGGAAAAGGCTCCACCGAATTCGGTATAGGCTCCGTGCTGGCCGATATGGTCAAAGCCATTTTCCATGATGAACACCGGGTTATGCCGGTATCGGCCTTGCTGGAAGGAGAATACGGGCAAAGTGGTCTGTACGCCGGCGTGCCGGCTGTTATCGGAAAAAACGGCCTGGAAGAGATAGTCGAACTTCATTTAATCGTAGAAGAACAGAAGCTGTTTGGTGAATCCTGTGATGTGATTCGCAGGCATATTGCTTTAGCAGAACAAATGTAGGGAAGCCGGTTTAGCCGCCTCATAATAAACCTCTTTTTGGGTAAAATATTGAAGAATAATAAAAGGAGGTATTATTATGTGCTTCTTATGGATAGCCATAGATGATAAACCCTGGGATGAATACACAGGCCAGTTTAGAAAAAATAAGCGAAACCCTTCTACTGCAAAACCAGGAATCCCTAAATAGCTGCTTAAACTCTAACCTCATAGCGTACAAAACCAGGGGGCGAAACAAGCGCCCCCTTTTACTGTTTATACCGAACCCAGGCTCAACATTACTTTCAAGAGCTTCTCCTTTACCTGATTCCTGTTTTGATCTATTTATCCCCTGCTGCCGTAGATGAAAAAAGGCCCCCGCCTGAAAACAGGCGAAAACCTTTTTGCGATTACGCCAGCAACATCCGGTCATCGGTCAGTTGTTTCTTTCTTTCCTTATAATAATAGGCCAGCAGTTCATCTATGGTCATATTGCTGCGCTGCTCGCCCTTGATATCCAGAATTATCTCCCCTTCATCCATCATGATGGTTCGATTGCCCAGGGCCAGGGCGGCTTTGATATCGTGGGTGATCATCATGGTGGTGATCTGGGACTCTTTCACTATATCCATGGTTATTTTCAATATCTTTTCCGCAGTGGCCGGGTCGAGCGCCGCCGTGTGCTCATCGAGAAGCAGGAGCTTGGGCCGGGAGATGGTGCACATCAGCAGGGTAACCGCCTGCCTTTGTCCCCCGGACAGATTGCCCACCCTGGTTTTCATACGGTCTTCCAAACCCAGGTCCAGCCGGGCCAAAAGCTCCCGGAAGTGCGCCGCATCCCTCTTGTTGAGGGCAAAAAAACTCTTATGCGCCTTGCGGCCGAAAGCCAGGGCCAGGTTCTCTTCAATGGTCATGGAAGGGGCGGTGCCTTTCATGGGATCCTGCATGAGCCGGCCGATGTCATAAGCCCTTTTGTAGTCCGGCAAGGTGGTAATATTGCGATGTTCCAGCATGATCGCTCCGCTGTCGATAAAGAATACGCCGGCTATGGCATTGAACAGTGAGGACTTCCCGGCCCCGTTGGAGCCGATGATGGTCACAAAATCCCCCGGGTCCAGATGGAGGTTTATGGAGTTTAATGCCTTTTTTTCATTTGCCGTTCCAGGAAAAAAGGTTTTGCTGACCTTGATTAAATCCAACATATTGTTCCAGCCTATTTATCGCTTAAATGGCTGTTTACCTCCCTCCTGAACTTGTTCTGCTGTAGGGCGGCTTTTATGGATGGCCCGGAAAGAGCAATTATTACAATTAGAGCTGAAATCAATTTCAAGGCATAAGGTGGGAACATGTCTATTTTCAGGGCAAAGGCCAGAATTATCCGATATAGAATGGAGCCAAAGGCCGCTGCCAACAGGCCGATGGTGACCGAGCGCCGGCCGAATATCGTTTCGCCTATAATGACCGAGGCCAGGCCGATAATGACCATTCCGACTCCCGAGCCTACATCGGAAAAATTCTGGTACTGGCAGATTAACGCACCTGATAGAGCAACACAGGCGTTGCCCATGGCCAGGGCGATGCATTTCGTAAGATTGGCATTTATCGAGGATGAACGAACCATGTCCTCATTGTCACCGGTTGCGCGGATAGCGAGGCCCAACCGGGTTTTAAAGAACATGGCCAGAATGACGATTATGGTTAAGCATATGACCAGAGCGAGAAGGGTTATCCCCATCTCGCCCCGGGTCAAAAACATCGATTCTATCGAAGAAAAAGCCGTATCATTGCCAACAACGGAAAGGTTGGCTTTTCCTCCCATAAGCCCCAGGTTGACGGTGTACAAACCGGTCATGACCAAAATTCCGGCCAGGATAGGATGAATGTTCAGCCTGGTATGCAGCAAACCGGTGGCCAGCCCGGCCAGGGCCCCGGCCAAAATGGCGATAAACAGGGCCAGCAAGGGATGACCGCTTATCGTAGCCACGGCCGCACAGGCCATTCCCAGGGAGAAGCTGCCGTCAACCGTCAGGTCCGGCAGGTTCAATATGCGAAAAGTTATATAGATGCCCAGGGCCATGATGGCGTATAACAAACCGAGCTGTATAGAACCGATCAAAAGTGTCATATGATCTCCCTTACCCTGTAATGCCGGACCAAATCTACTGACCGAGAATCACGAACTTCTGCTTCAATTCGTCAGAAATGGTGATGCCCAGCTTGTTGGCGGTGCCCATATTGATCATATTGGCATACTCGGCAACCTGCTCAACATGGTTGTCTTTGATGGTTCCGCCATTGACGATGCGGATAATCATGGCCGCGGTCTGTTTGCCCAGCTTGGTATAGTCAATACCCACGGTGGCCAGGGCTCCATCTTTAACCATTGAATCAGCGCCCGCATAGATGGGCAGTTTAGCATCGGTGGCCACCTTGACATAAACGGCCATGGCTGAAGCAACCGTATTGTCATTGGGGGTAAAGAAGGCGTCAATCGAGCCGACCAGCGAAGAGGCAGCCTGCTGCACATCAGCCGTACCGGTGATGGTGGCTTCCTTGTATTTGATGCCGTTCTTGTCGCAATATTCCTTGGCTTTCTTGATGCCGCTGGTGGAATTTATTTCACTGCTGTTGTACACGAAACCGAAGGTTTTGGCATTGGGGGTTACGGTGGCAGCCAGCTTGAAGATATCCTCTATCGGAATGGAGTTGGAAACACCGGTAATATTGCCGGTAGTTGCGTCAAACGAAGTAACCAGGCCCGCTTCCACCGGATTGCTTACCGCGGAAAATACGATCGGCACAGTTTTGGTGGTCCCCTTGGCAGCCTGGGCGGCCGGGGTGGCGATGGGAACAATCATGTCAACATTGCTGTTAATCAGTTCCTGCATGATAGAGGGCAGGAGGTTCATGTCACCGTTGGCGTTTTTGGTGACGATCTCCACTTTGTCTCCCATGCCCTGGGCTTTTATTTCGGCTATGATGGTCTCCCGAATCTGGTTCAGAGAAGGATGATCCATGGGCTGCACAATACCGATTTTATAGACTTTTTTGGTCTGGGTGGCAGTCTTGTTGGAGCATCCGCTCAAGGCAGCCATTCCCAATATCAAAACGAGCAGTAATGCCAGTAGTTTTTTCATAATACACTCTCCTTATATGTTTGGTAATAGATGTAAGAGGCCACAACGCCCCGTGGGCAGAAAGCCAGCCGATATCAAACCTGCCCCCTGTAGAGTCAGGCGCTGCCTGCGATACCACCTTAATAATTGGATGGTTGGAATGTAAACAGGTATGACGGCTTAAAGCCGCCACTTACGTCTTGAAGGCATGAAATAAAAAAAACATCTCTACTCACCTCTCCTCAACTCCGCTCAACCCCGGGCGGACATCTGTGCACACCCCGCCACCGGGTTTCAACTAAACTGGGCTCCACACAGGTACAAAAAACGATATTTTCCCTGTGTTTAGACTATATTTTATTATAATTTACCTATTTGACAATGATCAAGACCGTTCCAGATCCTTAATATGTTGATTATACCTGTCTAATCTAATAGCACTAATCCAAACCGGTTTTGGGTCTCATCATGCCCGGCCAGAACTTCACAGGGCAGACCCAGCCGCCGGACGGTTGCGAAAATGTCCATCCCGAAGGACTGATCGCAGGGCCGGACTTTCTCCGGGAATTGACAAACCCCGGTCGATTCAACCGAGCACGTCTCACAGAAATTGCAGAACCTCATGGCAAAGGCAAAATAGTAACCGTCATTAAACGCCTCCCGCTCGATTTTGAGAGCGGCAATGCTTATATCCCGGGCGTTGTGGGAATGCAGAAGCAGAATGCTCCGGTATTTCCCTACCATTTCCATTCTTTCCTGGAGAGTGGTATTCCGGCTGTGGCAGCGGACGTCCTCTTTGAAGAAGTCATTGCAGCCCCAACGGCATTTTAGAATGGCCCTGCTGTCAAAAACGATGTCATCCGGGGTGATTATTTGGGCATTGACCATTTTGTACTCTTTAGCCAGCTCTACGTACTTCGCGAAACGGTTTTCCATATATGTATCCACCCGCCTTCCCTGCCGACCCGTCGAGTTTTATAGGTTTTATTAATCGTATCATATCAATTCCTTGAGCATTGCCATCAGGGCCATCCCAGCATACATCTTTTATGTAAAATTAAGGTTCACTATAGCCTTATTATAGCGCAATCCATCTACTATTTTTAAACAGACCCCTTGACGGTTTTAACCCTGTAATTAATATGGAGGTTTCTGGCATCAGGTGTGGTAGTCTAGTAGATAGCGTTAAATCATAAAGTGGGTGAGGGGGGGTGTAGTGCCTTGCCTGAGGACAGCCAGGTTAGACCGTGGGTGCGCTTTGGGGCTAAAATTATTGACCTGTATCTATGGTGGATGTTTTGCTGTTTGGCAATATATGGCCTCATTCACATAACCGGAACTTCACCTTATATTATAAAGGACAAAGAGCTGGCTATCGGTTTGGCGATCATGGCCGTGTGGATATTCTACGAAGCAGCCCTCCTGCACCGGTTTGGCACTACTCCCGGCAAATGGCTGTTGAACACCCGGGTTGTGCCGGTAAAAACAAAGGCTTTTACCTACCGGACCGCAGTGTTCAGGTCGTTTAGAAGTACAACCGAAGGTTTGGCCGTAACGATTCCCTTAATATCTTTATTAACTGCCTTGATGGCCATGAAAAAATTGATCAATCAGGGCAGCACCACCTGGGATCGTCGCTGTGGATATCGGGTGGACCACCGGAAGCTCAGCATATTAAAACTGTTAATGGCTGTCGTTCTACTTTTTGCCTTCCTATTTATTGTTGCCTTTGTTTTATCACTAGTTAGGATTTATGTTCCATCATAGAACGAACCTGCATGTCCGGTCGGCAAAGCCACAAATACGGCATCACAGGGGGTTATATGCTCCGGACTGATGAACTTTATATTTGAACCATAGAAATTGCGGTGATAGTACTCAGCTGGATTCTGGCTGCGGCTGGTGGCCCAGACCACTTCAACCTGGGGATGCTCGGACAATACGCGCAAGGCCTCTCCCCCCATGTACCCTGAAGCCCCCAATATACCAACTTTTATCATTTTCAGGCTCCCCCTCATATTTTATTCAACCATGCTTTTTAATAAGTCCACATCCTTGATCTGAATAGACGACCGGTCAAAATCGATGACTCCTTCATCCCGCATCCGGCATAATTCACGGGACATGGAGGGCCGGGAAACATTGAGAAAATCGGCCATTTCGTTGCGCTTCATCGGCAGCAAAAATTCAGGTTGGCCGATCATTTTATACTGCTCCAGCAAAAAGGAACTGAGTTTCCCCCGCATGCTTTTCATGGACAGGTATTCAATCTTTTGGTTGAGCCTGAGCACCTTATCGGAAACATCTTTTAGCATATTTTCAATTATCGTATGATGCCAGGAGCAAAGGTTGGCGCATTCACCCAGGATCTTTTGCTTGGGCAGGAACATAACCTGGCAGGCCTCCTGGGCTACAACCGTAGCCGGCCAGACGGAGTTGCCGGAAAACACCGCCGATTCGCCAAAGATGTCGCCCGGCTTGAGAATCGCCATCATCAGCCGGTCTCCAGCCGCGTTTTCCTTGATCAGGGAGGCCTGGCCGGAAAGCAGGATGCCCAGGCTCTCAAAGTGGTCGCCGGCTGTGGCGATATAGCTGTTCTTCTTAAATTTACGCAGTTTGGGCTGAAGGCAGTTTAACATCGTGTTTAGGTCGTCAGAAGCTATATCCCGAAACAATGATGTTCTCATTAAAACCGGTAAAAATTTTGCAAACAAATACGGGCACCTCATTTTTGGTAGCTATGGCTACCGAATACTTTACCCTATTTTAGTATACTGATTTCATAAAATCCAGAAACAAACCCTGGAGAGAGGGGGTCTTAGGATGAAACGAAATATTGTCAAAATAGATCGCGATAAATGCGACGGCTGCGGATTGTGCATTCAAGCCTGTCACGAGGGGGCTTTGCAGCTGGTTGACGGCAAGGCCGAGCTTATTACCGAATCTTATTGCGACGGGCTGGGCGCTTGCCTTCCCGAATGTCCCCAGGATGCTATTACTCTGGAAGAAAGAGATGCGGCTGACTTTGATGAAGCAGCCGTTAAAAGCCATATCGAGAAATCGAAGGTGCAGGCCATCCCGGGGACTCTGGAATGCGGCTGCGCCGGAAGCCACGCCCGGACCATTGAAAGGCCGCAAGCTATTCAAGGTATTAAATTACCGGCAGCCCCGCTCCTCACGTCCCAGCTTCGTCAGTGGCCTTGCCAGATCAAGCTGGTGCCGTTTAACGCACCGTATTTAGACAATGCTCACTTGTTGATCGCAGCTGACTGCACTGCTTTCGCTTATGCGAATATACATCAGGAATTTATGAGAAATAAGATAACCCTGATCGGCTGTCCCAAGCTGGATGAGGGGGATTACTCAGAGAAGCTTACCCAGATTTTGCGCGGCCATGAGATCAAAAGCGTGACCGTTTTGAGAATGGAAGTGCCCTGCTGCGGCGGTATAGCAGAGGCCGTGAAAAGAGCCCTGGTGGGCAGCGGCAAAATGATCCCCTGGCAGGTGGTTACCATCAATACCGATGGCAGTATTCGAGAAGACTAAGGTGTAGAAGCCCGGCATCTATACAACTAATGGGAATTTGGTTAAATAACTCGTATGACCGGGGAAACCATTAAATTTGCTAAGCATGCCAAATCGACATCAATATAGAGGAGGAAAAGCAAATGAGTGAAATGTTTTGTTTTCAATGTGAACAAACCGCGGGCGGCAAGGGATGCGTTAAAATCGGAACTTGCGGTAAACAACCGGAGCTTTCTTACAAGCAGGATGTTCTTACCGGCGCCCTGATAGGCCTGGCCCGGGCGGCGGAAGGAAAGACACCCGGTAAATCAGCTGATCAAGTGATGATCGAAGGCCTGTTTGCCACACTCACCAACGTCAACTTTGATCCTGCCCGCATTGATGCCTATGTTGAAATGGTGCACGCTGAGAAAGAAAAACTGGGCGGTGCCGAGGATTATGCGGCAGATGCGCTGTGGAGCGGCGACCCGGATGTCGTTTCCCTGCGCTCCACCCTGCTGCTAGGCGTGCGCGGAATGGCAGCCTATGCATTGCATGCCTACCTTTTAGGCAAAACCGATGCCGATGTTACTGCCTGGTTCTATAAAGGAATGCGGGCCGTAGGTGCCGAGCATTCGGTGGAGGGCTGGCTGGATCTCCTAATGGAATTCGGCAGTGCGAACCTGAAATGCATGGCCGTCCTGGATGAAGCCAATACCTCGGCCTTCGGCCATCCGCAGCCGACCAGGGTAACCATGCAGGTGGAAAAAGGGCCGTTCATCGTAATAACCGGCCATGACCTCCTGGACCTTAAAATGCTTTTGGAACAGACCGAAGGCAAAGGCATAAACATCTACACCCACGGGGAAATGCTGCCCGCCCACGCCTATCCGGAACTGAAAAAATACAGCCATCTGAAAGGCAACTTTGGAACCGCCTGGCAGAGCCAGCAAAAGGAATTTGCGGATCTCCCGGCACCTATTTTCTATACTACAAACTGTCTAATGGTACCCAAAGCAAGCTACAGCGACCGGGTTTTTACCACTTCCGCGGTAGGCTATCCGGGGATGCCCCATATTCCGGAAGGACCGGATGGGAAAAAGGATTTCACCCCCTTGATCAATAAAGCCCTGGAACTGGGCGGGTACCCGGAAGACAGAGCCTTTACCGGAATCAACGGCGGGAAGGAACTGCTGACCGGATTTGCCCGGAACACCGTTCTGGGGGTTGCCGATAAAGTGATCGATGCCGTCAAGGCCGGAGCCATTAAGCACTTCTTCCTGGTGGGCGGCTGTGACGGCGCCAAGGCAGGCCGGAATTACTACACCGAATTCGTGAAAAAGACGCCCCCGGATACGGTGGTCCTTACCCTGGCCTGTGGCAAATACCGTTTCAATGACCTGGACATCGGCGAGATCGGCGGTCTGCCTCGCCTTATGGATATGGGGCAGTGCAACGACGCCTATTCCGCCATTCAGGTGGCCCTGGCCCTGGCTGGAGCATTCAAATGCGGCGTCAACGAACTGCCTTTGACCCTGGTGCTCTCCTGGTATGAACAAAAAGCGGTCAGCATCCTCTTAACCCTGCTGGCCCTGGGGATCAAGAATATATATGTCGGGCCGTCGATTCCGGCTTTCTTCTCGCCAACCGTTCTGAGCGTGCTGGTGGATAAATTCAACCTGACCCCGATCTCAACCCCGGAAGAAGACCTGGCTAAAATTTTACAATAACCCTCTGACTCTTTGGAACCGATGTAATAATATCCGGGGGACCCCGGGGCGAAAGCGGCTCAAGGTCCCCCACAAACACTCATTCCTATCAATACACCGGCCATTTCAATCCGGCCTTAATCAGATCTTATTGTTATACTATTTTCACCAAAATTTAGGAGGTGCACCGCTATGGACATTATTAAAGTAGTAGACCTGCCCGTTATGCAAACCGGATGGGGGGTTAAGGGAAAACAAGTGGTAGATCTACCTGACGTGGGCATTATCAACCTGATTCTGGAGCCGGGGGAAAAGGTCCCCTCTCATAAAACTCCGGTCGATGTTCTATTTCAAGTCATAGAGGGCAAGGGAACGGTCACCATTGGCGTGGAAACCCGGGTCGTGGAGACCGGCGACATTATCATCAGCCCGGCGCAAATTCCCCATGGACTGGCTGCTGATCAGAACTGCCCGTTTTCTTTTTATGTCATAAAAGTCCCCAACACCAAGAAAAGCGCTATCAAAGAAAATTAAGACTAATCATGATTAGCAATAGGCCAGCCATGGTAAACTCTTGAAAATCAGTCAGGTGTGTGGAGCTGGACATTGGAGGTTTCAATTTCTTACCACGGATTTGTATATTCGAATAGAATGTATCCCTAGCCGTTTTTCCCTTGTATAGGAAAAATGGCTTGTTTTTCGAATATACTTAAAGAAGCAATGGAAGTTTAGAAAGAGGAACCCAAAATGAGTAATAAGAATGCCTTTTCAGAACAAGA
>JBDKUE010000255.1:0-11996 GCA_039679855.1 Syntrophomonas sp. | reverse complement strand
GTTCCACCTTGAGCTGCGCCGTGGAGATGTATCAGAAGAACCTCATCCCCCCTGAGGATGTAGAGATGCCTTTATCCTGGGGAGATCCGGATATGCTGGTGGAGATGGTCACCAAGACTGCCTACCGTCAGGGCTTTGGCGCGCAGCTGGCTGAGGGCTCATATCGCCTGGCTGAAAAATACGGGCATCCGGAGTACTCCATGACCGTTAAAAAGCAGGAGATGCCAGCCTACGATCCCCGCGGCCAGCAGGGTATCGGGCTTAACTATGCCACATCCAACCGGGGCGGCTGTCACGTAAGGGGGTATATGACTTCTCCGGAGATCCTGAGTATTCCGGTTGCGTCCGATCCATCGGTTACCGAAGGGAAAGCTGCTCTATTAAAGCTTTTCCAGGACCTGACCGCACTGGTAGACTCATCCGGCATCTGTCTGTTTACCACTTTTGCCATTGGTCTGCCTGAGATTGCCGCTCAAATTAGAGAAGCCACCGGTGTGAATATGAGTGATGATGAGTTCCTGCGGGCTGGTGAACGCATCTGGAATCTGGAAAAGCTCTTTAACCTGGCCGCAGGTTTTACCCGCAATGACGACCGCCTGCCCAGGAGACTCCTGGAGGAACCCGTAAAAGGCGGACCCCAACAGGGCCGGGTCAATCAGCTGGATAAGATGCTTCCCGAATACTATCAAATGAGGGGCTGGGATGAAGAAGGAGTTCCCACTCCGGCCAAAAAAGAGGAACTGGGCTTGTCCTAAAATTTAATAAATAAAAGGCCGGATGCCGTTTCTAAAATTATGGCATCCGGCCCAATAGGAGGCATTGTGGATATGGCTGGGGAAGCAAGCCGCTATCAGGCGGAAATAGATACAACCATCCAGGCTTACCCGGGTGAAAAGCGCTATATACTGGCCATGATGCAGGATCTGCAGAAGAAGTGCAACTACCTACCCCGGGAAGGACTGGAACAAATAGCCGATCATGCCGAGACGCCTTTCGCCCGGGTCTACGCCATGGCCACCTTTTACAAGGCTTTCAGCCTGGTGCCCCGTGGTAAATACCATATGAAAGTGTGCGACGGCACCGCCTGTCACATTAAAAGCTCGGCGGTTCTTATCGATCAAGTATATAACACGCTGGGGATAAAACCGGGAGAAACCACTGAAGACGGGCTGTTCTCAATAGAAACCGTCAACTGCATCGGGGCCTGTGCCATTGCCCCGGTAATGGTAATAAACGAAAAAGTTTATTCCAAGGTTTCTTCGTCGGGAATTTTGGATATTATTAACGCTCTTAAGGAGGCGTGATGATGAAGATTACCAATAATCGGAACGCCAAAAAAATACTGGTCTGCTGCGGAACCGGCTGCCAGGCCAGCGGAAGTATGGATGTTTTTCACGCTTTCTGCAGTCAACTGGCTCCGGATTCAGGGGTGCAGGTGGAGGCTTATACCAAAGCCACCGGATGCAACGGCTGGTGTGAACAGGGCCCCCTGGTGAAAATCGTGCCTGACGATATCACCTATTGTCATGTTAGGCCCGAGCATGTTGAAGAAATTATAGAAAAGACCATTATAAACGGAGAACTGGTAAAAAAGCTGCTCTATCGCGATCCGGCTACCAAAAAGCAGGCCAGATCCCATCATGAGATCAATTTTTACCAGAAGCAGCATAAGATTGCCCTGCGCCATATCGGCGAAGTAGACCCAGCCTCCCTGAACGATTATCTTGAATGTGGAGGCTATCAGGCCTTGCGCAAGGCTTTTGCCATGTCGCCCCAGGACATCCTGGATGAAATCAAACGCTCAGGTCTGCGTGGGCGCGGGGGGGCCGGATTCCCCACCGGCCTCAAGTGGCAGAGCTGCGCCAACCAGGCGGGACCGGACAAATACGTGGTCTGCAATGGCGACGAAGGGGACCCGGGGGCTTTTATGGATCGAAGTATCATGGAAGGCGATCCGCACACGGTCATCGAGGGCATGAGCATTGCCTCACTGGCAATTGGCGCCCACAAGGGCTTTATCTATGTGCGCGATGAATACGGTCTGGCCATCACCAATCTTACCCTGGCCCTCCGGGATGCCAGGGCCAATGGCTACCTGGGCCAGGATATCCTGGATCGGGGCTGGGCTTTTGATATCGAGATCGTCCGCGGAGGCGGAGCCTTTGTCTGTGGTGAAGAAACGGCCCTTATTACTTCAATAGAAGGCAACGTGGGAGAACCGCGTGACAAGTACGTGTTTCCAACCGAAAAAGGCCTGTGGGGAAAGCCGACGGTGATCAACAATGTGGAAACCTGGGCCAACATCCCGGTTATTATCCTGGACGGAGCCGGCCAGTTTGCCTCCATTGGGACCGATAAAAGCAAAGGCACCAAGGTATTTTCCCTGGTGGGCAAGGTGGTCAACACCGGGCTGGTGGAGGTTCCCATGGGGACCACCCTGCGGGAAATAATCTATGATATCGGCGGAGGGATTCTAAAAGGGCGCGATTTCAAAGCAGTGCAGACCGGGGGGCCGTCCGGTGGCTGTATTCCCGCCGAACTGCTGGATCTGAAGGTGGATTTCGATTCGCTGGCTGCCGCCGGGTCAATGATGGGCTCTGGAGGGCTTATCGTTATGGACGACCACACCTGCATGGTGGAGGTGGCCCGTTACTATCTCAATTTTCTAGCCGGGGAATCCTGCGGCAAATGCGTCCCCTGCCGGGAAGGAATTGGGCGCATGCTGGAGATTCTGACCCGGATCTGTGAAGGCCGGGGAGAAGCAGGCGATCTGGCGCTGCTGGAAGACCTGGGAGAAACCCTGCAGGCAGCTTCCTCGTGCGCCCTGGGCAAGACCGCTCCCAATCCGGTGCTGTCTACCCTAAGGTATTTCCGGGAAGAATATGAAAGCCACATCAAGGAACACCGCTGCACGGCCGGAGTCTGCCGAAGCCTCACCGAGTTTTATGTGGACCCCCAGAAATGCAATGGCTGCGGTTTATGTGAAAAGAACTGCCCGGCAAATGCCATAAGCGGCCAAAAAAAGGAGCCCCATGTCATCAACCAGGAACTGTGCATTCGCTGCGGCGATTGTTTCAACCGTTGTAATTTCCAGGCCGTACTGGTCAAGTAGGAGGGTGGGAATATGAAAATAGTAGTGGACGGGCAAGCGATCGAAGCAGTTTACGGGGAATCGTTGTTGGACGCAGCCAAAAGAGCCGGAATCAATATTCCCACCCTCTGTTATCATGACGCTTTAAAGGGCGAGGGGCGCTGCCGCCTGTGCATGGTAGAGGTGGACCAGGGCGGCCGGCAAAACCTGGTGGCGGCCTGCACCTATCCGGTGAAGGATGCAATTGAGGTCAAGACTAAAAGCCCGGTGATTGATAAAATCAGGCGCAATATCATCATGCTGCTGTACAAACGGGCTTCGGGAAGTCCTGTATTGGAGAAGCTTTACCACGAGTATGGGTGCGGTGAAAACTCGCTCACCGAAAACCCGGAAGAACGCTGTATCCTGTGCAACCTCTGTGTCAAAGCCTGCGAAGAAGTCGGGGCCAATGCCATATCCCTCATCCTGAGGGGCACCGAGAAAAGGGTGGCTGCTCCCTATGACCAGGCGGCAGCGACCTGCATCGGCTGTGGCACCTGCGCCCGGGTCTGCCCCACCGGAGCGATTGAAATGGTGGAGGAAGGAAACCGTAGAGTAATCTGGCACAAAAGCTTTGAACTCCAGGCTTGTTGTCACTGCGGCAAATACTATGCAACTAAAGAGGAAATAGACTACCTGGCCGATAAACACCGGGAGTTCGACTACCCGGAAAAGCTCTGCGAAGACTGTAGAAAACGGGATGCAGCCATGAAGATCAAGCGGTTTAATACCAACTAGCCGGATAGCCCCGGTGCGCTAGCGGTACGGAGGTTAGAGCGATGAAGGTAACGGTAAAGCTGTTTGCTTTCCTGCGGAAAGGGCGTTTCAAAGCCAATATCCTTGAATTTCCTGATGATACCAGGGTTATGCAGGTTTTAGACGCCCTTTCCATCACCGCCAATGATCGGAATATCGGGATCTTATTTGTAAATGGCAGGCATGCCCAGCTGGACAGTATATTGAAAGATGGGGATGTTTTAGCCATCTTTCCCCCTGTGGCAGGCGGGTGATGTGAAAATGGATAGGAATAATGAAATCATTCGTTTACTTGCGGATTGCAGCGATTCGGGACGGGTCTCGTATGAAGAAGTCCGGGACCTGGCGGCAAAAACCGGCATCCCCCCGGCGAACCTGGAAAAGCTGGCCATGGAACAGGGAATTGTACCCTTGCGCTACCAGCGCAACATCGGAACTATTACGGCCGCCGAACAACAGGTTCTGATGAAGGCCAAAGTTGCGATTATCGGTTGTGGAGGTTTGGGCGGGAATGTGCTGGAACAATTGGCCCGCCTGGGAGTTGGGAATATACTGGTATGGGATTATGACAGCTTTGAGGAGCACAATCTGAACCGGCAGCTGCTGTCCGACCTTCACTTAATCGGTCAGAACAAAGTTGAGACAGCGTCAAAAAGAGTGGCAGCCATAAACCCGGCAGTGAACTTTAAGGGAATGACCATAAAGTTTGACCGGGATCAGGGGCTGACCATTCTGGCGGGATATCAGGTGGTGGTCGATGCCCTGGACAACATCCCGGATCGACTGCAACTGGCTGCCTTATGCCGTGAGCTGCAAATACCCCTGGTTCACGGGGCAGTGGAAGGCTGGATAGGCCAGCTTACCACCCAGTTCCCCGGAGAAACAGTAATAGAAAAAATCTATTCAAAAGTCTCCAGCGCTGAGCAAAAAGGCATATCCACCCCGGTTTTTACCCCGGCCCTGGTAGCCAGCTTACAAGTGTCCGAAGTAGTCAAGATACTACTGGGCCGGGGTGAACTGCTGCGCAATCGAATAATGCTGGTCAACCTGCTAGATATGGATTTTGATACCATAGAAATTTACTAAACAAACCTGGTCTCTGTTCAACATTCCAGCCTGCTGCGCAATTGTTCTATGATCGTCTTAACCCTTGTTTCGCTCACCGGCTTTAGCATCCAAAGACAGGGGCCGCCCTTTTTGATACCTTCCAGCAGGCGAGAGTGGGCTGTTACAAATACTAGTTGAATGTCATTGTCAATTCTTTTCAGTTTGTCGGCCAGCTCTATACCACTAATGTAGGGCATGGCAACATCTACAAAGACGGCATCTGGATTTAAGGCCCGGGCTGCCTCCAGGGCCTTGACCGGATTGGTGTAAGTCCCGCTTACGGAGACATTGGGATGCCTGGCAAAAAGGTACACCAGTTCATCGATGCAGGGTTGTTCATCATCCACTATCATGACCCGCAAGTGGGACTCCCTCCTTTAATAAGCATATTCAGGTTTGTTGCTTGTGCCAGGACTGCTTTCCCTGCCAAATCATTGAAAAGTATGTTCCCGATGATACCCCTTTAGTACGCAAATAATGGTAAATGCTTCTCCCCTCTTAATCCATCCTTGCGGCTGAAAAGTATTATCCGGGTAGCCGGTTACTATCTTGTTAAAAGCCGCCGCCTGGATAAAGGGCAGGGCCCATTCGGGAATGCTGTCCTGATCGGCAAAGGTGGGCGCCTCTCCGGTACATTTAAATTCAGGGAAACAATGCATCAAGGCTGCGCACATCTCCGCCCGGGTTATACGCTGATCCGGCTTGAAAGTGCCGTCCGGGTAACCCTTCATCAGGCCCTTTTCGGCGGTGATGAGAATAGCCTTCCTGGCCCATTCCGGCAGCTCGTCGCTATAGGGGGAGGCCGTGCTTGTCAACGGGTAGTCCTGAAATCCTAAAATACTAACCAATAGAACGGCCGCCTCCGCCCGGGTAATTTCCTGATCGGGCCGTATGGTGCCATCGGGATATCCTTTGATATGGCCGTGCGCCAGCAGGGCCATAATGCAGTCATGTGCCCAGTGCCCGGCCAGGTCAACCGGGTCCGATGCCGCCGGGGTCTTGACCTCAGGCTCCTTTTGGGTTTCGACGGTTTCGTTTTTAGTCTGGGGCGCGGCTACTGTACCCCCACCGCCGCCTCCGCCACCGCCAGGGTTGGCGTTTATGGCCTGA
Organism: Syntrophomonas sp.; assembly: GCA_039679855.1. Lineage (GTDB taxonomy): Bacteria > Bacillota > Syntrophomonadia > Syntrophomonadales > Syntrophomonadaceae > UBA5314. The sequence goes on along the minus strand of JBDKUE010000255.1, from coordinate 5,893 downwards.
TTTATATAAAGAGCGATGGGATCAGAAGCCAAAGCACCCGCCTCTTTAACCGCGCTCCCTTTTATAACCACGGTGACGGTCGATTTGGCCGAGACCACCGGGGAGGCGGTTCCCGCTATGGTAATCAATATTTTATCGGCCGTGGTCTTGGTGGCCGTCCAGGTCAGGCCGGCAGGTAGGCCGCCGATGATGAGATCGGGCCCGATGTCGTCCCCGGTCGAGCCTTTGAGGGTTCCGGTATTGACTGTAATTTCCCAGGTGTTGTCTGAACCCGCTACATTCTGGTTGCCGCCGGCCATGGTCACTGCGCTGTCGGCGGCGGTTCCCGCCACCTTGAGGGTGGGGATGGGCGGTAAAGATGAGATTATGGTTAAGTCGTCGCTATACTGGTTGGCAATATAAGCTTTGTTGGTCGCTTCATTGACAGCTACGGCGCATGGATAGTCACCGGCAGTAACGCTGCTGGTGGTATTGGTGGCTCCGTCTATGATGGTCACTGTATCATCGCCGCAGTTGGCCACGAATATCTTGTTAGTGTTTCGGTCGATGCCCAGGGCCAGGGGACCGTCGCCGGTGCTGATGGTGGTCAAAACCGTATCGGTCGAACCATCAATGACTGTCACCGTGTCATCGTTCAGATTGGCGACATAAATCTTGTTGGTGACCGGGTTGACTGCCACCGCCCGGGGGTTTCTTCCCACTGGAATGGTGGCCGCATTTACGGACCCATTAATCACCGTTACCGAACCAGGATCAGTCATATTTTTTTGATTGGTTACGTATACCTTGCCGGTAATCGGATTTACTGCTACGGCGTAGGTTCCTTTATCAACTGTGTCAACGGTAGCCGTAATTGTATTAATGCTGCCGTCGATTATGGAAACGCTGTGACCGCCGTTATTCGCAACGTAAATCTTGTTGATGTTGGGGTCAAGCTCCACATTCATGGGCAGTTTTCCCGTGCTGATGGTTGCTGAAGCGGCATCGGTGTTTCCATCAATTACCGTCACACTATTGCCGATAAGGTTTGCAATATAAATTTTATTGGTATTCCGGTTGATCGCCAGGCTAGAAGGTGAATTTCCGGTAGGAATGGTTGCGATGACTTGATTGCTGGCACCATTTATCACCATTGCCGATGCTTGTTGTCCATTGGTGAAATAAACTTTCCTGGTATCCGGATTTACGCCTATAGCGCTGGGATAAACGCCCGCTACGATTGTAGCCGTCACCGTATCTGTATTTCCATCAATCACGGTTATATCACAGCTGGCTTTATTGGCCAGGTAGATGGTATTGGTGTTCTGGTCGATGGCCAGGGCCTTGGTTTGAGACGCATGTATATGGAGATAGAGGGATATAGGCTCCGAATCGTTTGATCCAGGCTCGTTGACAGCGCTTCCTTTGATTGCGGCAAAAACAGTGGTCCGGTTGTTTACGTTCGGGCTGGCAGACCCGGAGACATTTATCTTTATCTTATTAGTCCCGGCGTTTATGGCCGTCCAGGTGAGACCGGCCGGCAGGCCGCTAAGGGTTAAACAGGCGGTGAGATCGCTGCCTGATGAGCCTTTTAAGGTTCCGGCAGTGACGCCTATCTCCCAGCTATTATCCGTGCTGGTCACGCTGGAATTGCCTCCAGCCATGGATACCGAATCATCTGACGCAGTACCGGCAACTTTTGAAGACGCCGGTGAGGCGATGCCGTCATATTTTATCTCACTCCCGTTGTTCCAGTCATATACCGTCCAATTCTTGACCAGGGCGATAACAACATCGCTTTTTAATGCCATATTACCGTCAGCCGGTATAGCTTTAGTATCAATAATGTAAAGCTTGGCGTTATCGGCCACCATACGGGCTGGCAGTCCGGTCAACAGGCTGGTCATATCTGCCCCTTTAATATTATTGCGATAAATTTTCAGCACTTTAAGAGCGGTGTTTTTCGATATGTCCAGGGTTGTAAGCAGGTTGCCCGAGCAGTCCAGCCAGTAAAGCGCCGTACTCTGCAAGCCATTGACGCCGGTCAGCCGGTTGTTGTAACAATCCGCCCTGGCCAGCAGGGTGTTCGCCGCCAGGTCAAGCGCCACCAGTTGATTATTGTTACAGTACAGATCGGTGAGGAGCGTATTTTTTGACAGATCGAGCGTTCCAATTAAGTTGCCCGAGCAGTTGAGCCAGGTCATTGCGGCGCAATGGGTAACGTCAAGCGCGGCCAATTGGTTTAAGGCACAAAGCAATTTGATTATTTGCGTGTTGTTAGTCAAGTCCAATGTAACGAGCTGGTTGCCGCTGCAATTCAGATAGGTGAGCGCTGTGTTTTTACTTATATCCAGAGAGGGAATCTGGTTGTTTTCGCAGTTCAAGCTGGCCAGCAGGCTGTTATGGCTGACATCAAGGGATGATAGTTTGTTGCTGTATGCATCAAGCGTATTAAGAACCGTATTTTGGGATAGGTCGAGCGATGCAAGTAGATTGTTTTTGCAGGTCAGCGATTGTAGCGAGGTGTTCTTCGATAGATCGAGCGAAGTGAGCTGGTTGCCGCTGCAATTCAGCGAGGCGAGATCTGTGTTTTTGCTTATATCAAGCGAAGCGAGCTGGTTGTTCTGGCTGATTAACGAGCTTACTTTGCCGTGAATGGTTATGGTTGGGGATGAGACGGTGTATTTTTTGCTAAGCCCGACTATGTCTTCCCCAGCATCCTTAACGTTATCGCCATCAAGGTCAATCCAAACCCCGGGCAAATCGGCCGGGGCGGCTTCGATGCTTAACCAAATATTTGATCCCGCGGTTTTGGTGGTGGTAAGGGTTATAGTAGGTTCGGCAGCTGCCGGAACCCATTTGGCATACAGGGTAATATCATCGCTTACCGTATCGCTGGCAAAATCGAAGTCATCGGTGCCGGCGGGGTCATTATACCAACCGCCAAAGCTGCCCGCCGGACTGCTCGGATCGGCAGGAGCTGCGATATGCCCGCTGCTGTCCACATCAACATAGCTATTACTGGTTGTACCGCTGCCGTCATTTAAATCCAGGGTCAATTTGCAGAAGGCCTGTTTGGAATCCGAATAGCCGGACCAGCTTGCTGCGTGTTTTACATGATAATACAACTTGAAGCCAGCAGCTGCATCTGTAAATATATCGCTCCCAAAGGTTGTTGGTTTGGCTCCCCAGAAATATGCGGTGGATAGACCGCTGCATTTATAAAAGGCGTTATTGCCAATACCGGTGACGCCGCTGGGGACGCTGATCGTAGTCAGATTTGTGCATTCCGCAAACGCGTACTCCCCGATGTCGGTGACCGTATTGGGAATAGTGAACGAGCTCAGATTTTTGCATAGGGCAAATGCTCTGGCCTTAATATGCAAAAGATTACCGTTGAAGATAACGCTCTGAACACTCGAACCGGCAAATTCGAAAGCAGGAATTGTTGTAACGCCAGCAGGTACGGTAACCGATTTCATTTCTTTTTCATAAAATATCGAAGGAGCAATTGCGGTAATGGTATAGCTGGTTGACAAATCCGGATAGTTTACCTTCTCCGGGATGGTGATAATCTGGTCAGGACCGGTGGGGCCGGTATATTTTACTACCGTGGCGGTTCCATCGCTATACAGATCATAGGTGAAATCACCAATAGGCTGCCAGGGGTAGGTGATTGTTAGCGCCGGGGGTGAACCCAGCAATAATGCGGCCCTGGGCTCAATAACAGGCGCACTGGCCGGTTCCAGGCAGACGCTGATAAGTTCTGAATCCGCGGCGCCCGCTTCGCTGACGGCGCTCCCGGAAATACTAATTAAAACCTCGGTTTTGCTGTTTACAGGAGTAGAAGCAGCACCGGATACGGTCAGTATAATATTATTTGCTCCACCATTTACGGCTGCGCACTTTAAATCCCCGGGAAGACCGTTTACGCTTATTGCTGAAGTGATATTGTCTCCTGCTCCACTTTTTAAAGCACCGCTGCCCAAGACAATTTCCCAGGTGTTGTCGCTGAGCGAAACCCTGCTATTGCCATCTTCCATGGTCACAGAATTGTCGGTCGCGCTGCCCGCCACCTTGAGTGCGGGCGTCTCGCTCACGGCAGTCATGGCAGCGCTGCTGTAATTCGACCCGGAAGCGTCTTTAGCCACGACATAGATGGTGTAATCCCCAACTGCCAGAGGCGCCCGGGGATTGCCGCTGTCCTGGGAGAGAGAGGAGGTGCCGTTCCATTGCTGGCTGGTATTGTCGTCAAAGGACGCTGCCGGAGTCTGGCCGGACAGATCCAAAGCGGTTCCCAGCGGTAGAATATAGATCTCCTGGCGGCAGACGGAAGCTGATACGGAAGGAGTCCAGCTCACCTGAAAGTCACTGCCGTCCACTCCGACAAAAGTAACATCAGGGTCAATCGCAACAAGGTTGGTAGGGGGGGCCGGCACATCGGCCCGGGCCGCTCCGGGGGGCAGAAGCAGGCAGACCAGTAGGGCTACTATCAGCGCCAGGTTGAGCCTGCACCCCTTAAGCTTGAAAAACATATGCTTACCTCCTGTTCCCAATGATTTGCCAAATGTTTTATGCTCCCCATAGGAGGGGATTATAACCACTGTAAAATAATGGTCTTAAAAAATCTTAAACTCACAATTTATGCAGTTTAGACAGAGTGTCATGACTCCGTAAAAATATAAAACGCCCCTGATCAAAATGCCTTCCGGCAAATCTGAGGCGCGTTAATAAATGGTCTCTTTTCTTTTTTAAATACCTGCAGCCAATGGCCTGCTCATGACAACTTCTTGGCGGCTGTACAGAGGATTCTTCTAGGCCCGGATTTTATTATAATAGCGTGTATATTCCGAGGCTGGTTGTTCCCCGAGCTCTTTCATGAGCATACGGGCATACTCCAGGTACCTGGCCGCATAGGCCTGGTCATTACGGCATTTCATGTGAATGTCGAGCAGGAGGGTATAAGCTTCATCCGACAGGGGGTTTTTTTGAAGCAGTTTAGCCAGGACGGATTCGGCCTCCCGCATGCCTCGGGCGCTGATATGAACGGCAGCCAGGCCCAGTGCAATGCGCTCGTATTCAAGCTCGCAAAAGGCGGCGCTGTCCGTAGCCCAGGAGCAGTCCTCTTCTTCCAGATATACGCCCTGGTACAGGTTCAGAACCCGTGCGGCAGCAACCGCGTTTTCCGGGGCAATAACCGGGTTTTGTCGGGCAAAGGTCATGAAATCAGTATAATCACATATTCCCGGGGTAATCTCCAGGGAGTAGTTATCGGCGAGCTTAACCAGTCGGCGTTCAGGATCCAAATAGTCCAGCAAGCTGCGCAGTTTGTAGGTGGTCACGTACAAATTGTTGGCCGCTTTCTTTTCTTCCTGTGCAGAAAACATAGTAAAAAGCAGTTCTGTGCGCGTTGCCGGCTGTCCACAACGGTCTACCAGGTAAAGAAAGAGCTCCCTTACCCGCCTGGTTCCCCATTTTACCTCCTCCAAGCCTATCGGCAGGGTCAGCTTAAACTTTCCGAAGCAGCTTATCTTTAAGCCATCAAGGCCGGGAAGGTTTTGCGGGTGCATGAGTGTGTACTGCTTTCTCATGTGCTCTACGGCCGCTTCAAGCCTGGCTTCTTTTATGGGCTTTAGAATATAGTCAAGTGGGTAGGCCTTAAATGCATCCAGAGCGAATTTGCTGTAAGCGGTGACAAATACAATAATAATCCCGGCATTTTGAGCCTGAATCCGCAGGGCCAACTCTAGACCGTCCATATAAGGCATGTCAATATCCAGGAACACTGCATCGGGCTTGAGCTCACCCATAGCTTCCAGGGCCTGCAGCGGATTGTTAAAAGCCCCGGCGATTTCGAGGTCGGGGTATTTGCCCAGGAGGTGGGCGATTTCCTCCAGGCCGGGTTTTTCGTCGT
>JBDKUE010000116.1:0-5557 GCA_039679855.1 Syntrophomonas sp. | reverse complement strand
CCTGGCCGGCATGCAGTCAAAAGCCAGTTTAGATTCTAAATATTTCCATAGCCTTTTCAACTGATTCAACAAAAATGATTTGCTTAACCCGGTTGGATTCGTAAATAAAATCAGCCAGGGCTTTGCTGGCAAGATTTGAAAAATCACCTACGATCGCCATCCTGATTCGGTAGTTTGAGGCTTTCTGCAATATCTCGCCCGCCACCCCGGTAGTCAGGTTAAAAAAACTTTCATCAAAATCTTCCTGGCGTAGAATATAGACATCGTAAATTGAACCTGCTATAAGCTCCAGAAAATCACCACCGCTGCACAATTTCTTATCGAGTTTTACTTCAACCGCCTTATCATTATGAATTATAGTCTCCATCGCAACCTCCATATCCCATATACTCTTTTGCGCTAGGTTACATATAACATAGGTTATATGTAACCTTCTAAAATGTCAAGTCAACTCACCTAAAAAGTAGCAGAGCGCGCGAAAAGGCAGACCTGCAAAGTCCGCCAGTCCTCGAAAGGGACGCAATAAATGTCCTTTTAATACAAATGTAAAAAAGTCATTTTGCAAACAGGCTTCTGCAGCACATCAAACCCCACTATGACCAAAACATGATCCTGGCGCAAAACTTCATTGGCCAGATTGAGGGGTATAGTCTCATTATAAACTGGAATCGCATTTGGATGAAAACCGGCCAGCTCCTTGAATATCGACTCTTTACTGACCCAGTTGCCCATGCTCTGGGGGGTAATATTGGCCCAGTGATCCAAGCGGTACAGCAGATCGCAGGCATCAATAACCGCTGTTTTATTAGGGTAATAAATACCTGCCACACCGGCATCGAAATCAATCCCCGGGTCGATCCGGTACAAACGGATAGAATTAATGCCCGGGGTATTTTTTATCAAATCGAAATCGATTTCCTGCAAACCCCAAATTCTGTAATTCCCCAGGTCTTTCAGGCTGTTTTCCGGACTTCCCCAAAGTTCTCTTTGCTTCGTGCTGGACAGTGCTCCAATCTCGTTTAAATAACCCAGGGTTTCCCCAGTGCCGTCCAGGTCAGCGTTGGCGGCTCCGGGATAATAGCTGAAGGCGCCCTGCGCCGGAATAAAGGTTGTCTCATATTTACTGCGAACAATCTTCTCCATCAACTCCCGGGCCTCAGCTTTTTGCTCAGGAGTTGCACTGCCCCATAAATACCTGGTCAAGAGCCGGGTTCCCCGGTTCATTACCAGGGTCCATTCGTGCACTTCATCCAGGTCTTGGGGCATTGGCTTTGACAGCTTCTGCAGAGTAGAGGCAAACAATTGCTCTTTGTAGCGTAAAGGGAATTCCGGGTAGCGGTTATTACCTTTCATGTCAACAAACAGTTTGAGAATCTTTTCGCTGGAATTTAGGTCGCCTCCGTCCAGCAATGACCCGCCGCTTCTGGACTTCACCCCCCAGTAGCCTGTTTTGGGATCTTGATTACTGTAAAACCATTGTAATAAAGCCTGCTTCCACTCGGGAGAAAAGGAATAAAGGTTAAACTCCGCAATTTCCGTAGCAGACTCTGCCAATTCGGCTGCTGCCACGTAGGGAGTTCTGAATTTGGCGCCCAGCCAGCCAACGGTCGATAAATCATCCAGGAAAGCTTTTAGTTCTTCCGGTGTATCTATTTCATCCAGGAATTTTATAGGATTTTTGAGCTGTAGAGGTTCGCCCACTTCCTGGGATAATGACTGCATCTTTTCCATCACGTTCAGGGTTGGACCGATATAGGTAAAAAGGGGATAAGAATCGTCCATAAAGGCTCCAGTCCGGGGATTTTGCAGACTGCGATAAAACTCCAATTCTTCTTTCTTATCTTTAAACTGTGGGATTTTCACCAAACCCTCCCTGGACTTCAACTGGTGGTTCATCTGAGCAAGCCTGAAAAGGGCAGTAACATACTGTCCCTTATCGAGATAATAGGCGCAGCCCAGCATCTTGAACTCAAACTCGGCCATATAATACCCTTCCGACTTGAGCTCTTCATTCAGCTTAAACATTTTGGGAACTGATTTGATAACGCTGTATGCGTAAACCCCGGCTCCCAATGCAATAATCAGAATCAAGACCAATACTCTACTAAACCACTGTCTTCCTATCATACCCGCCATCCTTTCCGCAACAGAAAAGCAAAGAGTCCCTCCTCTTTTAAATACTAAAGAAGAGGGATTTCTTATACATCCAACCACGGGCATGATTTTCTTATGTCTCAAGTCATGCTTTTCCGGGCCAGCAGGGCCAACCGGGTCCGGTCTCTGACCTGCAGTTTGGCCAGGAGGCTGCTTACATGGTTTTTAACGGTCCCTTCACTTATAAATAGTGCGGAAGCGATCTCGGCATTGGATAAACCCCGGCCCACCAATTGCCATACTTCCTTTTCCCTCCTGGTCAGCTGCTGCTCCAGCTCGCCAGGCGGCAAATCATCGAACGTGGATTCCGGACTTGGACTGGCTATTCTTTGCATTACCCGGGCGGCAACTTCGGGGTGCAAAACAGCTCCGCCCTTATATACCTCTCTTATATTTCGGCACAGGTCTTCCGCGGGAAGGTCCTTTAATAAAAAGCCTTTTACTCCACTTCGTATTCCTTCAATTATGAGAGCGTCTTCATTAAACACGGTGAGCATCAATACTTTCATTTCCGGAAAGCGGCTTATTATCTCCCGGGTCGCTTCAGCACCGCCTGCCACCGGCATCCGGGCATCCATCAGCACCACATCCGGCCCGGTGGAGACGCACAGATCCAGGGCCTCCTGACCGTTGCAGCCGGTTCCCACTATTTCGAAATCTTCTTCCAATTGAAGTATGGTTTTGAGCCCTTCACGGACGATCAACTGGTCATCGACAATGAGAATCCTAATCCTCTTCATGAATTCCCGCCCTGCTTTTCAATAAGACCGTGCATCCTAAAACCGCCTCCTATCGATGATTCAAAACTGATCGTGCCGTGTATTTCAGCCACCCGGGCCGCTATACCTTCAAGGCCGTTTCCCGCTCTGATCTCAGCCACGCCCGAGCCGTTGTCCCAGTAATTGAAACGCAACCGGCTTCCTTCCTCCAAAATGGATATGCCAGCCCGGTCGGCATCGGCGTGCTTCAAGGTGTTGGTTACAGCCTCCTGAAACACCCGGTAAATGTTAAACTGCTCTTTCTCGGACAATTCAATATCATCCATTTCAATATCCAGCTCTATCTTTAGAAGATTTAGTTCTGCCATCACGCTGGCCATCTTGCGTAAACTGGCAATCAACCTAAAACCGGAATTGGACTCCTTAATGCCCGAAACCAATTCCCGCACTGAACTGATAGCTCCCCGGGCCAGCTCCAGGGATTTATCCCAATATCCCATCGAGGCTTTACGGTCCCGCTGCATCAGTTTTTTCCCAACCTCCATGGTCAGGATCAGAGCGGTAAGATCATGCCCCAGGCTGTCATGCATCTCGGCAGCTATACGCCTGCGCTCCGCCTGGGAGGCAAGCTTATCACTCCAGGCTATACTTTCCTTAAGCTGCATATTGGTATAGAGAAGCTCCTGGCTAAGTTTTTTATAAGCCCGGCTTTGCTCCCGCTGCCTTCTTTCGCTCCATATAAGAAGGATAAACAAGCAGTAAAGCAGGACTTGCGCTGCTTCCGGCGCTTGAACCCGCCCGTCGGTTCGCCAGTCATACAGAGCTAAAGCTGCGCCATTGACAGCCAGGTTAAAGGCCAGGTAAATGATCCACTGCGGCCTGGGCAGCACCGCTATCCCTTCCAGCATGAACATGATAAACAGTTTATCAAAACTGCCATTATGAACGATCAGGGAGAACAAAAAGGCCAGGAGCAAATCCAGGTTTAGGGTGAAGGTATTTATTTTAAGGCGGTCATAGTTGTAATAGCTGCGCCAAAAACTGCTCACCAACAAAGCCAGGGCCAGGATTATAAGCTCAAAGCTGAGCGGCGTATACTTAAAAACCCGGTAATAAACCAGAGTGTATATAACGACCTTGGCTGCAGTCAACACTCTAAACATTTGTTCATTCACCTTTTTCAACTTAATTAAACGTGATTTGAAAAGAGCCTTGATAAATAAATGATATCATCACTCTATCTTTTGTTCTGAACCCAGGTGTACACCCAACCAGATGCCCGTAAAATATTCTATCAACTGCCTATACTCTGAATTCACTGTTTCCAATAAATCTTGCCAGTTTCCCAAAGTGAAGGCAGAATAATTCATGTCGCCCGTTCAGATAGAGGCTTTCGCATTCATGAGGAGGCAGATGCTCGAACTCCCGGGGGCTGATGAATGGCGGCTGAATAAGCGTAACGTTAGATGTTCTCAATAATATCATGTTTAGGAGTACATCAGAGGGCGGCCTGGTATTTGAATGAATAAACCGGAATTGGTGGTTTTCTCCTGATACAGCCCAATCCGGATCGAGAAATGCGGCATCGATATCAGGTATTAGTTCTTCAATTTCTCTGCACATTATGTCCTGGTTGATAAAGCTTACTTTCGGTTTCAGCCCGGCGATCTCAACATTTTTTTGGGCATCACTCAAACGGTGGCTGTCTATCTCCACCGTATAAACATGTTTTGCATACTTAGCCAGCGATATGGTGCTGAATCCCCCGCCTGTACAGGTTTCTAAAACTACACAATCCTTCATTCGACAAGCCAGATGGTCGGTGAAACGAAGGTCGATTCCCATTAAAAAGGTCATATCATCAGCGACATAATGATCTCCAAACTTGTTAAAGACCATGTTTTTATCCATCAATCCAACTGCTCCTTTCCAATTGGAGTTATGCTGCCACATACCTTGCGCATTAATTGTATAATAAAGCCAAATTTATAAAAGGGGAATATAATTGCAGCAGGCGGCCTCGGGACCCTAATCCAAAGGAAAATCTTATGTTATCTTACTTAGCCGGAACTGCATAAACACAGAAGCCCGGTATTACCGGGTTTCTTTTCTTAATAAGAAGTTTTTTTAACATCTACAGGCATGAAGTTTTTACTCCCGCAGCATCTCGTAATAGTCGTCCTGGGTAACCACCAGCCAGTCGGTAGCCGTCAAGTCTTCCGCAGTGGGGCTCCAGCGGGGGACGGCGGTTTTGCCGCTTCCGCCCACGATGCACGCAAAGGCCGTGTTGGTTGGTTTGATCCAAAGCGGTATGTATTTCTTCAAGGCCTCCCTGGTAATGTAGTTGTTGGTTTCAAGCGCCTTCCTCACTGCCTCATGAATTAACATTGGCCCATCTCCTTTGTATCCTTTATCAAAAAACCAGTAAGTTAAAAATCAAAAAAATGTTGTTATTTTTCGCTAAAATATCAGACACGTCACTAAATAAGGAAATATTTCACATAATTGCCTTGAGGCCCTAAGAGCATTGTGCTATCCTTTTGTTTTGTTTCTAAAATATAATTCAGGCCCTGGCTCTAATATTAACTGGCAGCGATATACATGTCAATAACTGCCAGTTTAGGGCTCAGGTATTTTTACAGCCAGTTTAGAGGGGAAATAACGCCGTCATTAAATAACTATAT
>JBDKUE010000033.1:0-9025 GCA_039679855.1 Syntrophomonas sp. | reverse complement strand
ATATGTATTATGCCGGTCGCCTGACCAACACCAAGAAAAACATCGACCCGGGCAAGATGGTATATGCATTTGCCCTGGGGAGTCAAATGGTTTATGACTTTATTGACGACAATCCCCAGTGCGCCATATTCCCGGTCAATTACACCAACAGACCTTCCACTGCCGCTTTAAATGACAAGCTGATCACCATTAACAACGCGGTTGAGGTCGACCTCTACGGCCAGGTGTGTTCCGAATCAGCCGGAACCCGGATTATCAGCGGAACCGGCGGTCAGTTGGATTTTGTAGAAGCCGGTTATGAATCAAAAGGTGGAAAATCCATCATCTGTTTGCCTTCCAGCCAGATGGGTAAAGACGGTGTGGCGCGCACGCGAATAGTGCCGACTCTGGCCAACGGAGCAATTGTCACTGATCCGCGTTCGGTAGCTCAGTATATAGTTACCGAATACGGCAAATTCGAAATGAAGGGAAAAACGGTCTGGCAGAGGGCGGAAGGCCTTATCAAACTGGCTCATCCCGACTTCCGGGATGAGCTGGTTAAATGCGCCGAAAACCAGGGAATCTGGCGCCGTTATCATAAAATGCCGGTCAGTTAAGGCATCGGATTATGCAAGCAATGAAGATTCGGAAAAAAACATCTCCTCAGAGGCCAGAATATTTAAACTAAAATGAAAATGTCTTACCCTACAGTTGAACACCTTGACAGTAGGGTAAGACACCCTAACAGAGAAAAAAATGAAATTAAGGAAGCGTAAAGCTCCTTGGGGAGCTTAGCGTTTGGTCTTTCCCTGGGTCAACACCAGCTTAAAACTCCAACCGGCCTGTTCAATCATCTGCTTTAAGGCCTCCCGCAGGCTGCCGTAATCAAACTGGTAGTCGTATACCGGTTGGCCATTCAGGCCATATCCCTTCTCAGAGATGCTCCGAAAAAGCTCCTTCCCTTTGATCCGGGTTTTTTCCACCCCTATAGAAAACTGAATGCCGCTGGAAGACTCCTTCAGCAATTCCCAGAAGTAAGCGGTTGCCGTTGCTTCATCCAAAAGCAGACGGGCTTGATAGCTTACTTTTTTCTTTCCGCTTGCCCAGCTTTTATTGACCGTTTCATTGCTGATCAACAGGTCGGTATCAACCCCGGTAGTGATCGAAAATGGGCCCCGGTCATCAAATGCCAGCAATCGGGACAATAATTCAGCTCGGGGCAGGAAGCTCCCCGGTGCAGGATTGGATTTCTTGGAGAATAAACCCATAATGCCACATCCTTTCATTCAGAATGACTTATTGGATGGATGAGGGGTTTTCTATAATAATAAGTCCTTACGATTTATCTGGGAAAGCCTTTTTTTATCGGGGTAATATTAACTATTTTTAAAGATAAACAAATTATGCCAAATATTCGAAATAATTAATAAGCTAATTTGGCAAGGGAGGCGGCGGAGTGGAGCAGAGCAGGAAAGTTGAGAAGGTTCGGGCCAAACTGGTTAAATTGGGTTTGGAGAAAGGGTTTCAGGATCCCGGGGTAATCAAGCTCAGTCAAGCTTTGGACCGACTGATCAACAAGATATATATGCCGGATCCCGGGGTAGAAGCAGGCAGAATAAACATAATTAATTTACAGCATGGTATTATGGACTAAAGCTTTTTATATTATAGTGATTGTTAACAGAGTACTAGAAACTGCGGTTTATACAATTAAGCTCCAGCAATTTTATCAACCTTTTCAAGGAGAATTATATGCGGCTGTCTTTTCAGTACCAGAACCGGATCATTGAATTTGAGGTCATCTACCGTCCCCGAAAGACTATGTCCATAAGGGTGGAGCCCCCTGACCGGGTGACCGTTGTAGCACCGGTAGGCATTAAAAAGGCGCTTGTTTTAGAGAAAGTAAAGGAAAAAGGGCGCTGGATAGCAGAAAAATTGGATGCCTGCCGTAACGCAGAGCCGGCCGGCCTGCAGCAATTGAAGAACGGTGCCAGCATAATGTACCGTGGTGAAAAGCACCTGCTATATATCGAAGTCGATCCATCGCGCAAGAGCAGCAGAGTAAAGATATTGGACAGGAGCATTCACGTAAAAACTCCCGATCCGGCTCCTGAAGCCATAAAGGGTACTTTGGAAACCTGCTTTCGTAAGTTGGCCCGGGAAGCTGTAGAAAGTAGGATACTCTTTTATCAGTCGGCCCTTCCTAAAAGTCCCAACCGGGTGTTCATCAAAGCCCAGCGCAGCCGCTGGGGCAGCTGCAGTTCGCTGGGGAATCTAAATTTTAACTGGAAGATTGTACTGCTCCCTCCCGCCGTCTTTGACTACATAATAGTTCATGAAATGTGCCACCTGGTCTATCTCAATCATTCTAGGCAATTCTGGAATTTGGTCGCTTCCATACTCCCCAACTATAAGGAAAGTTACCAGTGGCTGCGCAAGCACACCCCGGCCCAGCTCTGGTAATCACGGATACAAAAAGGGAAGGCCCTTCATCGGGAACCTTCCCTCTGTCCTCTTTATAACAGTTACCCGCTCACCACCTGAGGCAGGATGGTGGCTATCTGGGGAAAGAGCATAAGTATGATCAGGCAGACCACTATGGCCCCCAGGAAAGGCCAGATACCTCTAAAGATCACTTCCAGGGGAACGTCGGGCACGATGCCTTTCAGTATATAGACATTCATGCCCACTGGTGGGGTGATAACCCCCATGGCCACACACAGCACGATAATGACTCCGAACCAGATGGGGTCATAGCCCAGGGTGTCCACGGCAATGGGATAAAAAATGGGAACAGTTAGCAGTATCATGGCCAGGGCGTCTATAAAGCAGCCCAGGACCAGGTAAATGGCCAGAATTATGCCCATTATCGCCCAGGGCGGCAGGGCCAGGGACGAGGTCCAGGTGGCTACATCAAAGGGAACCCGGCTGACCGCCATAAAGCGCCCGAACATCATGGCTCCAGCCACCATCAGCATGATCATGGCAGTAGTTCGGGTGGTATCGAAAATGGACTTTTTAAAGCCTTCCCAGGTGATACTACGGCCGATAAGGGCTACCGCCAGGACTCCAAAAGCTCCGACGGCTCCAGCTTCAGTAGGAGTAAACCAGCCGGCGAAAAGCCCCCCCATGGATACTGCAAAGACTATCAGCACTTCGCCCAGACCACCGCGCAGAGCTTGGCCGCGTTCTTTCCAGGTCGACCTGGGACCGGGGGGCGCCAGGTCTGGATCGCGTTTGGTGAGTATGAAAATAGCCAACTGGTAAAGAAGCATCAACAGGATGCCGGGAAGAATACCGGCAATAAAGAGTTTGCCGATAGACTGTTCGGTGGCCATTCCATAGACGATAAAAATAACGCTGGGAGGGATGAGCACTCCCAACACCCCACCAGCGGCTACGCTGGCGGTGGCCAGAGAGTCGTCGTATTTGTATTTCTTCATTTCCGGCAAGGCGATGGCGCCCATAGTGGCAGCGGTGGCGGTATTGGAACCGCAGATGGCCCCGAATATGGCGCAGGCAGTCTGGGTGGCTATAGCCAGCCCGCCCGGCCAGTGGCCGATGCAGCGGTAGGCAAAGATATAGAGGCGGGTGCCTATGCCGGAATAATACGCCAGAAAGCCCATCCACACAAACATGGGTATGACGCTCAGGCTGTACGATGAAAAGTTGCTGAACAATTCCTTGGCCACCATGTCCATGGCCGCCGGCCCCGAGGTCAGGTAGGCAAACCCGCCAAATCCGACAATAGCCATGGCATAGGAGATGGGCATACGCAAAGCCAGCAGCAGTAAAAAAATGAAAATGCCTATTATTCCAATTGTAGACGGACTCATGCGAATACCTTCCTTATATTTTGTATAGTGCGATGGAGCAGCACCACACTCAAGGCCGACAGACCCAGGGCGATAAGGTAGAGTACTGGATAAACCGGAATTGAAGCGGTTGACATTAGCACCCCTTTATTCATCATGGTGATGCCATACTCGACCGTATACCAGGTCGCCACTATCCAGAATATCAGGGACAGCAAGCTGATCAGGGAGTCGACCAGAGCCTGGGCGCGGGCTGGCCATTTCTCAACCACCAGGTCGATCATGATATGTCCGTTTTTAACCGCGCAGTAGGCCAGGGCCAGAGCGATGGTCAGGGCGGACAGCACGTTGACATAATCAATAGTGCCGGTAATAGGGGAGCGCCATATCACCCTGAGAAGTATGTTAATAACGATTAAAAGCATGGTGGCCGTCAGGCAAAAACCAGCCAGATAATCACAAAATCTAGTGGCTTTTTCCAGGAGTTCAGAAAACTTTTGCATTGAACTTCGAGCCTCCTATTTATACTGCTGGTTGTACTTGTCAGCCAGGGCTTTCACCTTGGAGATGATTTCCTGCCCGTTCAAACCAGTTTTGTTGATGGCGTCTATTGTTTCCTGCTGCACCGGGGTAACCAGGCCGATCCACTTCGTAGTCTCTTCCGGACTTAAAGTTATTACTTCCATCTTCTTCTCATCAACCGCCCACTTCAGGGCTTCTTCATTCTGCTTATCCCATAGTCCGGCAGCAACTTCTTCGAAGTACTTTTTACTTGCATCGGTGACCACCTTTTGCATTTCCGGATCAAGAGAATTCCATTTATCTTTGTTCATAGTTACGAAGAAGACCGTATTGTAAAGGAAGGGGGTTCTGGTCAGATACTTGGTTACCTCGGCCTGCTTCCAGCCTTTCAGGACTTCATCCGGACCCAGGTTTGCTTTTACAACCCCTTTGGATAAGGATTCATAGGCATCTGATTGGGGCATACCCACCGGAGTAGCGCCCAGTGCGGCAAGTGTCTTGGCGCTCATGCCGGTTGCCCGGATCTCGATGCCTTTAATATCTTCCAGGGTGCGAACTGGGCTTTTTGAGTAAATGTCGCCAGGGCCGGTGGTTAGCACCATTAATAAATGGGTATCCTGTACTTCTTGGGGATTCAATTCCTGAAGAGTGTCCCAGGCCACCTTGCTGGCGGCTTTTGATGTATTATAGGTTATCCCCGGTAGTTCAAACACTTCGCAAACCGGGAAGCGTCCCTTGGTATAAGAGAAACATGATATGCCAATATCAACACTGCCTTTAACCACGCCGTCATAGATGTCGTTGGCTTTGGCGAGTGTTTCTCCGGGGTAGCTGGTTATCTTGATCCTGCCATTGCTGGCTTTCTCAATATCCCTGGCCCAGGGCTGAACCAACTGGGTTTCGGCGGGATGAGTGGCCGGCCAGAAATGGGCCAGTTTCAATTCGACGGTTTTTCCTTGCGCACCGGTTGTAGTGGTTTTGTTGCAACCGGCCATACTCACCAATGATAGGCACAGCAGCATAACCAATAGCAGCGATGCCGTCCTACTGAACCTCTTTCCTACCTTACTACCTTTCCTCAACATAATAATCTGTCCTCCCTTTCTACATTTTCTGCTCCAAACAAAAAAACTCCGCGCAGGAGTTTTGCAGAACCGCATAAAGCCGACCTGAACAATGGCCGGGCAAATGCATAGTATGCCTACCGTTCTAACCTTCCTGCCAATTTGTAATATGACCTGATATTCTACCATACTTCCGCCCCCAAAGGGGCCCTATAGCGCCCAACAATATGCATCTCGACGCATAATAAATTAATTGTTCGACGACAAAGTAAAAAAACCTTTTTAAAAAGATAACTTAAAAAACAATTAAAAAACCTACGGTTGATATTAACCTAAAAAACTAAATAGCATAGGGAACTTTTTGATTTATCTTTATCAATACGGCTAGAGAAATTCGATTTTCTCTATGCCCAAATAAAAGTGAGTATTGCCGCCACAGCAGTGAACACAATTGCGATAATGACCGCTACCTTGATTATTTTCGATTCAATACCTAGAGCATCAATAGTGGCTGCCGCATTTTGCAGCTTGGCGGGAGATATTACGCTAGCCAGGCCGCCGGCAATGGCAATACCTGCAGTTACAACCAGGGTGTCCAAGTTAAGCAACTTGGTCGTGATAGTATTGTACTTGGCGTACAGGGCAATGGCCGACGCTTCAGAGCCGGTGATAAATCCGCCCATCAGTCCCAGGTAGGCAGCAGCAACCGGATACAGGCCCTTGAAGAACTGGGCTGAAGTGTTCGCCAATACCGAGATCATGTTCCAATCAGGATTTACAATCTTCCAAACGTCACCAACGGGAGTCATCCCCGAATTTACCATCACTTCAGCGATAGCGAAAAATATAGCGGCAGAAAAGACCGGGCGAGGTGCGCGTTTTATCCATTTCAATCCGATCTCTTTCCACTGTTTTTTTGTGGGAGTGATGAACGGAACGGCTAACAGGGTGCTGATAATAACCCAAGTGTAAGCGTTCCAGAGCATCCTGGTTGAAATAGCCTTGCCGCCGGGAATAAGGTTGAAAGGCATGGCGTATTTCTTGGATAACAGATTTAAGGCCGGGGTCCAGAAATTAACCACCAAACAGCAGGCAATCAGAATCAGCCATGGAGCCAGAGCTTTTATCAAGGACATTGAATTTTCCACGGCCAAATCGGATTCACTTATTTCACTGCGATCAATAAGTGCACCACCTTGAACTTTTAATAAACCCATCATGACCAAAATAGTGGCCAGACCGGCAAAGACTCCGGTTAAAACTACGCCATTGGGCAGCCAGTGAGCGACGGCAACGGCAGTGAAACCCATGGTAAGCCCGGCCAGGAGGCAGGGAATAAATCCTTCCACAACTTTCTTCCAACCGCCCACGATCCAAAGCATCCCGAAGCCGATCATGGTTGAAATAACGGGCATGAATTTGGAGAAGACCAGGGCCGATGAAGAAAGCGGGGTGCCGGTGAGGTCGGCAAAAGCCACCAGGGGAGCACCCAGCAGGGCATAGGTGCATAAGCCGTCAAATCCCAGGGCGGGAAGTGCAACGGCAACGAATGTGGAGTAGCCCATGGCCAGCATGATGGGGGGCAGGATTGAAACCGGGGTGGCTCCCACGGCGACCAGCAGGGTTCCGATACCCATGTTGATTATCATGATCTGAACAGCATGGTTATTCCGGGCGATTGTTTTAACAAATACAACGATTCTTTGCAGGGCACCGGTGGATTCTAAAAAGGTAATTTGCAGTATGGAAGTTGCAACCATTAAAGAAACCGGGAATGAACGAACCATCCCCATTACTGTCGAGGTAAGACTTACGCGCAGGGAAGTGTGGAAAAACAGGTAGGCAACACCAACGGTTAAGAACCATCCGATAAACCCGGCCAGGTCAGCCGGCCATTTGACAAAAACCAGAAGACATAAAACAGCAACAATGGGCAAAATAATCAACAAAATGTCCAATGTACATCCATCCTCCTGTACTACATAATTGATTATGAGAAATAAACTTCCCTACCGTCTTACCATAATACCTAACCTTCGACACTATAGGTGCATAACAAAATTAATATTCGACAGCCAAGTAAAAACTCCTTTTTATTGATATTATTAAATACGGTTGAATTTATGAGAACGATTGGCAAGATATTGCATAAAAAGAAAACCCGGGAGAGTAGTTCTCCCGGGTCAAGGATCTATAAGATTAAATAGAGTGGGTCTTCAAATTTGCTTAGCGGTCAAAATTGAGTTAGATATCTATTCCCGGATGCCCGTTGGCAACATTGGGATCCTGGCGCTGGTTCCAGTCCTTTATATAGGTTGGAGCTGCCAGGCCAGCTGCCTGGAGGCAGTTTATGATCTGACGGCCTTCTTCCTCGCTGGTTTTGAAATGCTGTATGCCTTTTACATTGCGGGGCTGTACGATGAAATCCAGCTCTACTCTGGCCTGCTGCAGCATCTTCTGAAGGCGCTTGAGGGTTAAGGGATTGTCGTTCACCCCGTGTAAAAGGATGGTCTGATTGGCAAAGACCACACCGGCCGCCTGGAGTCTCTCCACAGCCCGCCGCGCCTCGGGGCTTAACTCCCGGGGGTGGTTGAACTGGGTTGTGATATGAACCGGCGCATAACGGCGCAGCACTTCACATAAACCGGGGGTAACCCTTTGTGGCAGGGTAACCGGCACCCTGGTCTTGATTCTCTTAATCTCAACGTGCGACATACAGTGCAGTTGATGCAGTATCCAATCCAGGGTCTGATCATCGAGCAGGAGGGCATCACCGCCGCCTATGATCACTTCCTTGATTTCCTTATTTTTGCGAATATAATTAAGGGCTTTGGTCATATCCCAGCCGGCCGTGCGTTTATCCAGCTGTCCGGGGCGGCGTTTTTGGGAACAGTGCCGGCACAGCATGGCGCATTGATTGGTAACCTTGAGTACGGCCCGCTGAGGGTGAACCATAGTGATGCCGGGAGCAGGGGAAGGCCGTGACGATTCACGGGATTCAGTACATCCTCCGGCGGATAGTTCCTGGGCATCGGGAATTGCCTGTTTATAAATAGGGCTCTCGGTATAATTGCGATCGATCAGGCTGAGATAATACGGTGTGACAGCCCATTGATAGACCTTGGCAACCTTCTCGATTCTCTTTCTCTCCAGATCGCTCAATCCCAGAATTTGATCCAGGACCCGGCTGTCGTTGATGCGGTTCTTCTGCTGCCACCGCCAGTTTTGCCAGTCGTCCTCTGATGCGTCGAGAATCTGCAGGAGCTGGTTCTTTCTCATGGCAGCCGGCTCCTGAAAGTGGTTAATCGCCATAGCCTTGCAGGCATCGACATAAGGCATGAAGATTTTTTTCAGTTCGAGCTTGCCGAGGAAATTTTGACACATTGCACCCATTTCTCTCATGTTCACTCCTCCTTACCTGACAAGATAGGAATGCCACATCGGAAAAGGGGCCGAGGCTTTAAACTAAAGGACGGGCATCCTTAAATGATAAAAACCAAAGGAAACACCTTTGGTTATCGGTATAAGGATACACTATAAACCTCGGTTCCCTTTCAACGCTTGCGAGGTTAGCTGACGGGTTCGGGATAAGGGAGTTCCCTACCGGATATCCGGATTCACCCCAATTGTTGGGTCCCCCGCTCT
>JBDKUE010000142.1:0-6453 GCA_039679855.1 Syntrophomonas sp. | reverse complement strand
TTGACCAGGGCGGCTTCGGCCTGGAATTGTTCCGGATTTTGAACGCTCTTGCCCAGAATATCGTTGGCCAGGGTCCCCAGGCGGTAGCACATCCAGCGCGTACTGTAGTATTTGGCGGCCAGGTGGCCAATCTTGAGCTGAATGGCCTGGAATTTCGCTATGGGTTTGCCCCGGTGCAGCTTTTCTCTGGCATACTTGACGGCTTCTTCATAGGCGGCTAATATCCCGCCCAGGGCAATGGCGCTGGTTCCTATCTTGCCAAAGGCTATGCCCAGCAGCAAAATGTCAAACCCTTTGCCCGGCTCCCCCAGCAGATTGCTGGCCGGAACCCGTACGTCCTTGAAGTACACGTCAAAAATGGGGCTGCCATGGCTGCCGATTTTCTCCCAGGACTTCGAAAGCGAATAACCCTGGCAGAACTTATCGACGATGTAGGCGCTAAACCCGCCTGTATCGGCGTCTTTGCAAAACACCACCATGGGTCCTTCGTACCCGGCATTGGTGATAAAGCGCTTCACTCCATTGATAACTACGTATTCTCCGTCCCTGACAGCGGTTGTTGCCAGTTGCCTGGGATCGGAACCGGTTCCCGGTTCGGTAAAGGCAAAGGAGGGTTTCAACTCTCCTTTGCATGTTTTGGGCAGGTAGTGCTTTTGCTGTTCTCTGGTCCCGAACAGGGCCAGAACATCTGATCCCATGATGTGTACTGAGAAAGCGGTCCCCACCCCTGAAGAAACACGGGAGATCTGTTCCTGGGCCAGGACGTAGTTCTCATAACCGGCTTCGCCGCCGCCGAACTCTTCTTCGAAAGGCAATCCCAAAAAGCCCAATTCAGCCAGGCCGTCCCATACTTCCTGTGGTACTTTGTCGTCCTGTTCGATCTTTTTACCCAGCGGTAAAATAACGTTGGTCGCGAATTCCCGCGCCGCCTTTTGGATCAGTTCCTGTTCTTTACTCAGCTTGAAATCCACCAATTACCCCTCCTTCTTTTGCCCGTAAACCCCCTTTATAATTATTGCCGGTTGCATGGCCCGCCATTAATACGGCGGTTTTAAGATTCCTTTATCTCGGGTGTTGAGCTTAAGGGTTATCCCACCTCCCTTGATTGAAGTGCAAGATATATGCCATAGTGACCAAAAGGTACTTAAACAGATAAATCAGGGTTTCATGATGTACGTGTTC
The DNA here is from genome assembly GCA_039679855.1 of Syntrophomonas sp. Lineage (GTDB taxonomy): Bacteria > Bacillota > Syntrophomonadia > Syntrophomonadales > Syntrophomonadaceae > UBA5314. Next base: position 5,271 of record JBDKUE010000142.1, on the reverse strand, counting down.
GGGCTTAAAGCATTGTTTTTAGGCCAATTAATTAGGAGAAATAACTAAGAAGAGCAGCCGACCACTCTAGCTTGTACAAAATTGTATGGCTTCAGGCGGTGTTATGTCTCTTGCTGCGAATGGAATGTGTTGTGGGTTGATTTTTTAGAAATACTTCTTCTTTATTTAGATGCAAAATTCCTTTACATATTATCTATTTGGATAAAAATAATATGTCTTTAACCTTCAAAAAGCAAACTAACCAGGCGCAAAAAAAAAGATGTCCTTCGGTGAACATCTTTTCTTTAAATTTTTAAGAATCGTATTATTCCTGGCTTTAGAAATCCTCTTTGGATAGCAGGCCGATAGTATTTAGCTAGAGGCAAACTATCCTTGCCCAGAATCGATGGGTTGGCATCTATGGGACCATTTACCATTAGTATTTGGTGGGCAGAATTCAAGTGTCCACCAAACCCGTATCCCTTATTTATGGCAAACTATTTCTACATATACTAACAAAATACTATGTTTATAAACATTTTTCTACACTAATGTTTAGCCGCTCTATCATCGGCTTATTTGGTCATTATCTCATAAAACTTCCTGAATGGTGTCAGTATCTTCTAATAAATGTTTTTTTTGCCTGGTAATTTTCCCTTCCCTTTCTGGAATTTTATGGCGGGTAAATGTCGCCCGTGACGTTTATATTTTAATGGTACTATATAGTACTATTTTCCATATCATTCCAGAATTACTATGGCAGTTTGTACAAACAATATCAATAAATTCGAACAGACCCCTTGGGCAATTCATGATCAGACTTGCACCCCGGTATAAAACCCATGCCGGGGTCTCTTTTTGTTCAAGGCAAGAGAATATGGTAATCATAACCACAAATCAATAAATATGTATTATTACGGTCAATGTCGCTTTAATATCCATATGACCCGGCTTTTGGAAAGCTATTTTATTTCGTATTTTTTCAGCTTCCTGTAAAGGGCGGAGGGATGGATGGCGAGAATAGCAGCAGCCTTCTTTTTATCGCCGCCGCTCTGCTTTAAAGCGTCTATGATGAGCTGCTTTTCGGTGCTGGCTTTAGCGTTTTGGAGGACAGCTCCCGATTCAGCCTTATTGATTTTGATCTTTTTCATTATGTAGGGAAAATCATCACACTCCAACCTATAGCCTTCGGTCATGTTTATGGCCACTTCCAGCATGTTTTCAAGTTCTCGAACGTTTCCAGGCCAGTGGTATTTCTGGAGGAGCGCGATGGCCTCCTGACTTATGCCCTCGATTTTCTTTTTTAGCTTGCTATTGAGTTTGGCAATGAGGGATTCAACCAGCAGGGACACATCTTCAATATGCTCCCTTAAAGGCGGAATGTTTAACTCGATAATGTTCAGGCGGTAATAAAGGTCCTCACGAAATTCACCCTTTTCGACCATCTCTTCAACATTGCGGTTGGTAGCGGCAATCACCCGCACATCGACGTGAACCGGCTCAATGCCCCCCACCCTTTCAACCTCCCGGTCCTGCAGCACCCTTAAAAGCTTGGCCTGCATGGCCAGAGGCATGTCGCCTATCTCGTCCAGGAATATGGTTCCCCGATTGGCCAGTTCAAATTTGCCCGGCTTCCCCCCTTTTTTGGCCCCGGTAAAAGCCCCTTCGGCGTAGCCAAACAACTCCGATTCCAAAAGGTTGTCGGGAATGGCGGCGCAGTTTACCTTGACAAATCTCTCCTTGCGCCGGTCGCTGGTCCGGTGGATGGCATGGGCGAACAGCTCCTTTCCGGTGCCGCTTTCGCCGGTGATGAGAACTGTGGAGATGCTCGGGGCCACCCGCAGGGCCATATTTTTCAAGCTGTTTATAATATCGCTCTGCCCGATTATATCCTCAAAACCGTAGGCGGAACTGTAGATCCGGCCATATTCTTCGCGGTAGAAATCCAGCTGTTTTTCCAGCTTGTTCAGTTTTTCGTTGAGCACTCTGGCCACATTTATGTCGGTGAAGAGGGTTTTGCCAAAAGCCCCGATCATTTCCCCATCCCGGGTAATAGGCACCCGCATGGTGATGAGGCCCTGATCCCGGACGCTGCAGTAGTCTACCAGAGTGGGTTCCCCCGTTTTCAAAACCTGCGGCAGGTTGCAGTTTTCATTGATGAGGCTGATATGGGTTCCTAATACTTCTTCCCGCTTGCGGCCCACTATATTCAGGTAGGTATCGTTGATCATGGTTACCAGGCCGTTTTTATCAACCACTATTATCCCCTCATAGGGATTTTCGATCACGTCGTCAAGAGTAGCCTTGAGCTGTTTTACATGGTCCAGTTCGCCGGCCATCTGTTCCAGTTTGGTTATATCCTCAAAAACGCTTATAGCGCCAATCAGCTTCCCATTTTGGACAACCGTGGTCCGGTTGGTCACTACCAGAGCGTCGCCCACCTTTTGTTTCTGGTAAGGTATGGCTTCTCCGGTCTGCAAAACCTGGATCAGACCAGAATCGGGAATGACGTCTTCGATATATTTTCCCAGGGCATCACCGGCGGCTATTCCCAAAATACGCTCCGCAGTGGGGTTGAAGATGGTGACAATGCCCTTGTGGTTGATGGCTATGACCCCATTGTAGATTGACTTTATGATGGCTTCTATTTGTTCCTGGGTAAATTTTGGGCTTCCAGACACGGGCTCCACCTCCAGGGATTTATCATCAACCATAAGGCTTCTTAAGATACATTGTACTAGATAATAAGCCCGAATTTCATAATGTTTCCCAGTAATAGACAAAAAACAGTAAGGGTTGACGCCCTTACTGAAAGTAACAGATAATTGGGGATCTAAGGGGCGGACTTTGGCAAGCGAAGTCCTAAAGGCCGCCTCATCATTTTTTATACAATTACACTAAAAGCAGGCCTGGCAAGATCCCCGTTGCTGTAATTATCCCCCGGAAAAACCCTGCAGCCCAACAATACTTCTTTACCGATGATATCCATATCCACCTTTTTGGAGTCTATGCTTACCAGGTTGCCCATGATCCACGGGCCTTCATCAAGCTCCACCATAACGATGGTATAGGGCAGCTCATTTTCCCGGCCCTGGGCAGCTATAAAAGAGGTGGTGAAAGTGACAATTTTGCCTTTTCCGGAGAGCTGCACAATCTCCTGGTCGGTGCCGGCGCATTGGGCGCAGACCATCATGGGCGGGCAGGTGACCGTGCCGCAGTCCCGGCATTTCAAGCCCAACAGTTTTTCCTGTTTGAGGGCTTTGTTATAGTCCTTGAATGTCAGTCTATATTCCATGATACCAACCTCCTTTACGCGGCCGAAAGGATCATGCTTATAATCACTCCGTCGCCGCCCAGGGTATCCACCAGGCCGTGTTTGGCTCCCTCCACCTGACGGTCCTGTTCTACCATATCGCCCCGCAGCTGCCGGGCGACTTCATAGACCATCGAAACCCCGGAGGCACCGATCGGATGCCCTTTGGCCTTTAATCCGCCGGAAATATTGATGGGGATTTTCCCTCCCAGGCGGGTTTCTCCCTTTTCCCAGGCCCGGCCCGAGGTGCCAAACTCAAAGAACCCGAGGCCCTCCGCGGCAATCATGGCGGCGATGCTAAAACAATCGTGCAGCTCGCACAAGTCCATGTCCCGGGGGGTTAAACCGGCCATGCTGTAGGACTGCTGCACCGCCAGTTCGCGGGCGTGAATTCTGGGTAGATATTTGTACTGCGAGCTCAATTTTCCGGAAGACGACTGTCCTATCCCTGCAAAATACACCGGCTTTTTAACCAGCTTTTTGGCCGTCTCCTCCGATGCTATGACCAGGGCAGCGGCCCCGTCCGAAAAGGGGCAAGCATCGTTCAATTGTATGGGAGTGGAAACCATAAAACTGCTCAATACATCTTCCTTGCTGATTAGCTTTTGGATCTGGGCGTTGGGATTTTTCATGGCATATTCGTGCGATTGAACCGAAACCGCCGCCATTTGTTCTTTTAGATCAGCCAGCGGTATCCCGTATTTACTGGCATACAAATGCGTCAATAGGGCGAACACAGCCGGGAAGGTGAATCCGGCCGGGAACTCGTAACGTGAGTCGCCAAACATGGCAAAAGTACGGGTAGCCAGGCCAGTTCCCATGGCGGTGCACTTCTCCACCCCGCCCACCAGCATTATGTCATAGTACCCAGAAGCGACCCACATCACCGCGTCGCGAACCGCCATGCTGCCAGAGGCACAGGCGCCCTCAAAACGGCTGGCCGGCACGTTGAAACAACCGATATCATTGGCCAGAAACGACTGAACCATGCCCTGCCCTTCTTCAAAGTCTCCCAGCACATTGCCGACATTAACGGCCTGGACATCCCCGGGCGTAATATTGGCTTCGTTGATAGCATCCATGGCCACTTCGGCCAGCAGTTCCACTGATGTCTTGGGCGAGCTATAACAAAACTTGGAGTGCCCGGTTCCTATCACAGCAACCCTTCTCATCAATACCCCCCCTATTCTGCCTGCCAGGCAAACCCGTTTGAACAACCTTCATATAATTTAACTCACGGCAGCTCACCTGCTCCTATTTCGGAGTCATGCGTAGAGCGCCATCAAGACGAATAGTCTCCCCGTTTAACATTGGATTTTCCACCAGCTGCTGCACCAGCATGGCAAATTCGTCGGGGTCCCCTAACTTGGAAGGAAACGGCACCGACCTGGCCAGATCGCCCTGGATCTGTTCCGGGAGCAAAGCCATCATGGGTGTGGCAAACAATCCCGGTGCAATAGTCAAAACCCGTATCCCGTCCCCGGCCAAGTCCCGGGCCAGGGGCAGAGTCATTCCCACCAATGCCGCCTTGCTGGCTGCATAGGCAGCCTGCCCGATCTGTCCGTCGAAAGCGGCTATCGAGGAAGTGTTGATTATAACCCCTTTCCCTCCTTCGTCGTTAAGATCGTTATTAAGCATTTGAAAGGCGGCCAGACGCATGACATCAAAAGCTCCCACCAGGTTGACGGCAACGACTTTTTGAAATTCGGCCAGATCATGTGGTCCCTTGCGGGTGGCTATCCTGGCGCGGGCAGAAATTCCGGCGCAATTGACTAAGATATCGATTCGCCTGAATCGCTGCAGGGAGAACTCTACCGCCCCCTGCACCTCATCAGATGAAGTGATATCGGTTTTGGTAAAGGCCGCCCGGCTTCCCAGGTCGCCTGCCAGAGCCCGGCCCTTTTCCTCATTGAGGTCTACTATAACTGCATTGGCTCCCAGGCTGATAAATCTTCGCGCCACCGCTTCACCCAGCCCCG
>JBDKUE010000200.1:0-2430 GCA_039679855.1 Syntrophomonas sp. | reverse complement strand
CCAATGAAGCGGCCATCCACATGATTGATGATCTGGCCGGCGAGCATCATATCGAATGCGATTTTGTGTGGCGCCCGGCTTTTATCTACACCCAGTCAGACGAGTATATAGAGAAACTGGAAAAAGAAGCCGAGGCCGCTTCCAGCCTTGGAATCGTAGCCTCCGTTGTAGAACACCTTGCGCTGCCCTTTCCAATCAAAGCCGCCCTTCGCTTTGATCACCAGGCCCAGTTTCACCCCTTGAAATTTTTAAAATCCCTGGCTGAAGAGATGATAAAAAATGGGGGGCGGATCTTTGAAAAGACCCATGCGGTAGAAATCGAAGAAGGACGTACCTGTGTGGTGAATACCAGCCAGGGCAATAGAGTCAGAGCCGACCAGGTGATTATTGCCACCCATTACCCCTTTTTTGACGGGGGCGGCCTGTACTTTTCCCGCATTTACCAGGAAAGATCATATTTGATTGCCATAAAGAGCGCCGAGAAGCTGCCGCCGGGTATGTATATTTCGGCCGAAAGTCCCACCCGTTCCCTGCGCAGTCAGCGTTTTCGGGATGGAGAAATGCTCCTTATCGGCGGCGAAAACCATAAAACCGGGCAGTGCCAGAACACCAACCTCTGTTATCAGAACCTGCTCCAGTTTGCCCGGGATAATTTCAAGGTAAAAGACGTTCTCTACCGCTGGTCAACCCAGGACTGTATGACTCTGGACGGCATCCCCTATACGGGAAGATTGACCCTGCGCAGCCCCGACCTCTATCTGGCTACCGGTTTTGGCAAATGGGGAATGACGAACAGCGCGGCTTCAGCTATGATTCTGCGTGATTTGATTACCCGGGGAGAGAGCCCCTGGGCGCCGGTCTACAATCCCTCGCGCGCCACTTCGGCCAGCACCATTGTGAATTTTATAATCCAGAACGCGGATGTGGCTAAAAACTATGTGGCCGGCAAACTGGAACCGGCCATGGATAATTTGGATATTGACAAGGACCAGGCCCAGGTGGTATATGTCGACGGCCAAAAAATGGGCGCCTATCGTGATGAAGCGGGCAAGGTCCACATGGTGGATATAACCTGCCCCCACGTCGGTTGTGAGCTGGAATGGAACCATGCCGAGCGCAGCTGGGATTGTCCCTGCCACGGCTCCCGTTTCAGCTACGAAGGGGACATTATTGAAGGGCCGGCTCAGTATTGCCTGAGTCACATTGAACAGCAGCCCAACCCGGTGGACCCCCATGTATATCAGTAGTTGGAACGAAAATCATAAATTGTTGACAAGACCCTTCGGGGTCTTTACTTTTGCCGGGAGTGGCTGAACCCATACAGGATGTGCCCATTACATGTAAAAAATGATACAATAATCCCGTGCATGGAATTGAAGTAATGAAGTACCAAAGGAGAGACTAGATGACATCCAGACAACGCGATGAATGGGTAGGCCAGGTTTGCCAGGTGGCCGGGGGCATCCGCCGCCGGGTTCTGGAGCACACCATCCGAAACAACGGCGGCTATTTAAGCCAGGCCTGCTCGGCGGCTGAAATAATAGCCACTCTGTATCTAAAAGCTATGAAAATCGGACCGGCTACAGTTCAGCCGGTTCCCCCGCCTTTTACCGGCGTACCCGGACCGGGCAATCCCGATTATATAAGCGGCGCCGGCTACAACGGACCGCGAGGCCCCGAATGGGACCGTTTGGTCCTTTCGCCTTCGCAGTATGCCCTGGTTTTGTATGCCGCCCTGGTGGAATTGGGGAGAATGGCCCCCGAAGGCCTGGCTCAATTTAATCGGGATGGCAGCACGGTGGAAATGATCGGGGCAGAGCATTCACCGGGTATGGAACTGATGACCGGTTCCCTGGGGCAGGGCATCAGTCAGGCCGCTGGACTGGCCATGGCTCGCAAACGGCGCGGTGACCGGGGACGGGTTTTCGTTTTTATGTCGGACGGAGAATTTCAATCCGGCCAGGTCTGGGAAGCGATTCAGGCCATGGCCTTTTACCGGCTGGACAATACCATCATATATGTAGACGTCAACGGTCAGCAGTGCGACGGTGTTGTCAGTCAGGTAATGAATATCGAGCCCCTGGACAAACGCTTAAAGGCCTTCGGAGCCCGGGTCATAAGAATTGACGGCCATGACGTTAAAGCACTGGCCAGGCCCGCCGGGCTGAAACCGGACGGCCGTCCGCTGGTGGTTTTAGCCGACACCGACCCCTGCCGGGGCATGGAACTGCTGTCAGCCCGAAGGCCCAAGCTGCACTATACGCGTTTCGAGCGGGAAGCTGAACGGGAAGCCTTTCGTTCATTGCTCGACAGCCTTTAGATAGTAAAAAAGGAGTACGGGAATGGAAATACTCTCCAAAGTGCATTATCACAACCTGGTCAAATGGGCTAAAGACAAACCGGATGTGCTGGTTCTTTCGGCCGATTTAA
>JBDKUE010000085.1:0-13469 GCA_039679855.1 Syntrophomonas sp. | reverse complement strand
AATAACGAAAAGGCAGCTATTGATGAAAAAGCAGCCTTAAAAAAACAGATCATTAAAGATTATTCCAAAGGGGGAGATGAAGTAGCCTTCCCCGATCATAAATTGAAAGAAGGAACTTCAGATGACGTTGAATACATCGGTAAAGTTGTAATAGAAATCGAGGAATTCTCCGAAGACAACGCTAAAATTTATGCTGGCTATTGGCGCTCGGAAGGTGGTTATGCCTGGTATAAACGCACTGCACCCGGCGTGTGGGTTAGAACAGCTTATGAAGATTATATGGGTGAAATTCATTATGATTAAGACTGGTTATAAAAAACAATTCCTTTATGACGGCTAAGTTAATATGTTATTTCTTGAGGGGAGAGCTTGGGGTGGACAAGAAAAAAGCAGTAATAATGGCAGGATTAGTTGTAATATTTATCGCAGCCATTGGGGCCGGTTTGTGGAGTCGGGGATCAGCTGACCGGGCCCAGGAGAAACTGGATCTAGCCGTCAAATACATAAGCGAAAATGATTTCGACAAAGCTATCCTTGCCTACAATGATGCCATCAAGATCGATCCCCAACAGGTTAAAGCATATCAGGGTTTGGCCAAAGTCTACACTTTGCAGGGTAAATATGATGATGCCAAAGCGGCCTACGATAAGGGGACAGCTGCGATAGCGGCCAATGAACAAAACGCCCTCAAGCTGGGTCTGGCCGGAATGTATATAGACCAGGGGAAATTGCCTGATGCTGAGAAGTCTTTTCAGGAAATCATAGACAGCAACCAGAGCTGCATTGAGGCCTACTGGGGCCTGGCCATGGCCTACCAAAAGCAGGGTGACAAAACCAAAGCAGAGGCTGTCTTGAGACAGGCTGTTATCAAATACCCGAATGACTACCGGGGATACAACACCCTGGCCTTGTTTCTCAAACAGAATAATAAAGCTGATGATGCCTTTAACAACCTGGTTAAGTCCCTCAGCATCGAGCTCAACCAGCAGGAAGCCTATCTGGTCCTAAACGATCTCTACAAAGGACGCTGGACTGAACTACAAACTAAACTATCCGCTGTATCCAATCAGCAGATATCCGCCATGCTGGAATTCTACATGTATTATGCTTCCGAGGATTATTCCAAGGCGGTTGATACTTTCAAGACTAAATTAAGCGGGCAGTCAGGCAACTACAAAGCCAGGATTCTTGCTGCTATTGCCATGTTTAAGACCGGAGAAAAAAGCAGGGCGGAAACCCTGATCAAGCAGGTATTGAATGAGAAGTTCAACGACTGGCTTTTGGGCGACGTGGCCCTGTACCACCAGGTGGCCGGAGACAACGAAAAGGCCAGACTGAGCGCCATTAAGGCTGTGCAAGTCAACGGCATCAATTTGGAAGCGGTGGCTTTACTGCAAAAGCTTAACACTGGTGATGAAAAGAAATATGCTGCCGAGTTCCTTCTTTATAACTGGAAACCCGTTGTAATGGTAAAGAGTGAATTGAACAATAAAGCTATTTCGGCAATATCTTATTCTTTAAACAACAATACAAATGATGAAGTTAAGCTTATTCAAGTAGATTCAGGGGTGAAAGTGTCAGGTTACCAGGACGGTAACTTTTCGAACGGGAAGCCTGCATACGCCACACATTTTACTATCAGCCGTGAACAGTTGACGCCAGTGGAGTTGCAGAGCAAGGTCCATTACTACTATCCAACTGCTGATAATAATCCGCATGATTGGAATTTAAAAACTATGAAGAGTGTGGTTAATTATTATATGGAGAGAAACTCTTGCGACCTGAAAACATTGGATAAGGATGAATTACAAGTTACTAATGACCAGAAACGATACTACCTGGTTGTATTCCTTGATAAGGATTATAATATTCTAGGCTGTGCTAAAGGGGAAGTTGAAATGACCAATAGACCAGCCGGGAGGCTATAACAGCATAATAATAAATGGGTTGCGAAAGAGCATTGAGTAGGCAACAGGTTTATATGCGTTAGGTATACGGTTACGGATTTATAACCTTACTCCATAGAAAAACGAGGATGCTAAATTGTGATATAATATGCTGCTTCTTTGAGGAGGGTCTAGAGTGAACAAGAAGAAAATATTGATCATAACAGGATTAATCGCAATAGTAATTCTAGCTGTTGGTGCCGGTCTGTGGAGTCGCGGGGCAGCTGATCGGGCGCAGGAGAAGCTGGATCTGGCGGTCAAGTATATAAGTGAGAACGATTTTGAAAAAGCCGTATTGGCTTATAATGATGCCATCAATATCGATGCCAAACAGGTAAAAGCATATCAGGGCTTGGCCAGAGTCTACACAGTGCAGGGTAAATATGATGAAGCCAAAGCTGCCTATGAAAAAGGAGTATCGGCTGTTGCAGCCGGCGATCAAAATACCCTTAGACTGGGCCTGGCTGGGATGTACATAGACAAAGGACAACTGCCTGATGCCGAGAAGGCTTACCAGGAGCTAATAAACGGCAGCCAAAATTGCCTGGAGGCCTACTGGGGCCTGGCAATGGTCTATCAAAAGCAGGGTGACAACGCCAAAGCTGAAGCTACGTTGAGACAGGCTATAGCTAAATATCCCAACGATTACCGAGGGTACAACACCCTGGCCCTTTTCCTCAAACAGAATAATAAAGCTGACGATGCATTCAACAATCTGGTTAAATCCTTAAGCCTCCAAATTAACCAGCAGGAGGCCTACCTGGTTTTTAACGATATGTATAAAGGCCGCTGGACTGAACTTCAAGCTAAACTCACTGCGGTATCCAACCAGCAAATTTCCTCCATGTTGGAATTCTACCTCCTTTATGCTTCTGAGGACTATTCAAAGGCAGTAAATGCCTATAAGGCTCAATTAAACGGGCAATCCGGAAACCACAAAGCCAGGATTCTTTATGCTATTGCCATGTTTAAAACCGGTGATAAAAGTGGTGCAGAAATCCTGATTAACCAGGTTTCGAACGAGAATTTCAATGAATGGCTCTTAAGTGATGTGGCCTTTTATTACCAGGTAGCTGGAAATAATGAAAAGGCCAGACTAAGCGCCATTAAGGCTATTCAGGCCCACGGCACCAACCTGGAAGCGATAGCTTTGCTGCAGAAACTGAATACCGGGGATGAAAAGAAATATGCTGCTGAATTTTTATTATATAACTGGAGTCCAGTAGCAAAGGTTAAAGATGAGTTGCAGGTTAAATCTCTACCTGTCCCGGGTTCAAACGTCATTCCCACGACAAATACTACCCCTGCCAATCGGACCGAAACATCTGATTTTTCCATTAAAGGGGTAGAAATGGGCATGAGCAAGGCGGAGGTTATTCGTCTGTTGGGGAATCCGCTGGAAACTAAGCAAACTTATCCCCCTAACATCGAACTTGTATATCCGGATATAAGGGTGGTCGTCTATGATAAGCCTATTGGTCACGACGCAGGCCAGGGTGTATATGCAATAATGCTGCTTAATGACAAGATATCGACAGCTAGAGGGTTAAGACTGGGAGATCCTAAAAGCAAAGCTTTTGAGCTATATGGGGATAGATTAAAACCTTTTGACGATTATTATTATTACACTGAAAAGGAGGAACTTAGTGCCTCCTGTATACTAATAGATTTTACGGGCGAAAAAGTAAGTACTATTTCTATATCGAGAAATGCGGAAATATCCAGATAAAAGAATAAGCAAGAACCTGAAAACAGCAGATTACGAAATTAGAAGGCGCAATGAGGGGGAAGAGGCGCCAGTATGCTATGCTGATAAATCGCCTTATAATAAGCGACTGCTAAACGAAAAGAGGCAAAACCATGAAAAAATGCCCGTCATGCAACAGTGAAAACCCTGACGGAGTTAACTTTTGCGGAAGATGTGGAGCTTGTCTGGAGCCCGGTTGGGGAGGCTCATCTGGCCGGGAGGAAAGCAAAACCCTACCGTTGGAGCAATTCAACCCCCAGGGCCGAGTTGAGAACTGGCCTGATTTTAATCCCAGTGCTGGGCAGGGATCAGGCTTGCCTCCTTTTCAACCTCAGGCTGCCAGGTCAGGCCCTTCAGTTAGCTCAGCACAGAGTAAGAAAGGGCTTTGGGTTATGGCTGTTGTTGGTCTTGCCGTTGCCGTAGGTCTGGTAGGATGGTTGTTGGGTAACAACATAAAGAACCCTTCCGGCTCAGATGAAAAATCACTTGCGGTCCAACTAAAGGAATCCGGACCGGTGTCGGAAACACCAGCTTCATCACCGACACCCCCGCAGATCGATTCTCAGCCAACCGGACAGGACCGGACCGTGGTTAACCAGTCATTATCGTACTATAGTTGGGATCAAGTCAGTGCATCTTCAACCCTGGCTCCGGAGGGAAAGTTGCGCTACGACCCGCTTCTGGTTGTGGATGGAGACCTCAATACTGCCTGGGTGGAGGGCCGAAGTGATGCGGGAATAAAGGAATGGGTAAGATTGGATAGTAGACAATCCCGCATGGTAAGCAGAATAGAAATTAAAAACGGTTATGCTGCCTCTGAAAGGCTGTTTTTGGCCAACAACCGTCCCCGCAAGCTTAAAATAGAATTCTCCGACGGTGCGACCTTGATCGCCGAACTCAAAGACGGATACGGTGCTGAAAACATCATTCAGCTGCCTAAACCGGTGACAACCAGTTCCATTAATTTCATCATTCTGGACGTCTATGCCGGAAACAAGTATAACGACACCTGTATTGCCGAGATACGGGTATATTAACCCGGAGATATTATGCAAATGAGAAGGATCGCCGTTCTAATCACCATAATTGCGGTTTGTATCGGCCTTATCACCGGGGCGTTTTTAACTTGGAAGAAGTTCAAGGCAACGCCACCCGAGCCGCAGCCACAGCAGCTCGTTAACCAGTCAATGGCAGAGCCGGCTGGAAGGCCTGTGGAATCGGTTTTTGTTAAACAAGTTTATGGTTATAGCGGGGAGCAAAGAGAACTTGAGGTATATCGAATCAGCTCAACCAGCAATCCTGGCAAAAAGCTTCTGTGTGTCTTTGCCATGCATGGCTTTGAAGACGCATTTTACCGGGACGGGCGCCTACTTTCAGAAACAGCCCGCTATTTAGCGGCCTACTTCAAGGAACACAGCCTGGAACTTGGAAATTATGAACTGCTGGTCGTTCCTTCCGCAAATCCCGACGGGGCCGCGCGGGGCACTACCTGCAACGGTCCGGGGCGTTGTCAAATATCCCTGGGAATAGATATGAATATGGATTTTGATTATTCGTTCAAACCGCGAACCAATCCTAGAAACCTGACCGGAAGCCGGCCATTTTCATCCCCGGAATCCCGGGCCCTCAGGGATCTAGTTTTAAATGAAAAACCCGATATTGTAATTGACTTTCACGGATGGGTAAACAGTGCAGCCGGAGATCCGCAAATAGCAGCGATATTTAACCGGTTAATGGGGCTTTCGTTAAACAGTGAAGCCGGCTCAATAAAAACCGGATATTTTTCCGGGTGGGCTGGCAAATATGCCCGGTCCGTATTAGTGGAATACCCTGATCCATTTACGGGCTGGGGGGCCTACGATAAGCAAACCGAATACCCAATCGACTACAACCAGGATATGTCCGGAAAACTGGGTTATGGTTCAAAAACAGTGGAATGCATCAAAGAGGTAATCAAGCAAAGCTCTTAGCTTGCAAACCTCCAGGTTTTACTATGAGTAAGTTTAAAATACATTCATAATGTTCAAAAATAGAGTCTTGACCCGGGTAAACAATTTATTGATCCCGGGTTCTTTTGATTTGCGCTTTATCACCAAAGCGGTTATATTGTCCAAACCTCCGCGTTCGTTGGCTAGGTCGATTAAATAGGTCAATGAGCTCTCTAAATCTTCACTGCTGGTTAAACAGTCCTGGAGTTCTTCATCAGTAACCAGGGAATACAAGCCGTCGGTGCAGAGAAGCAATACTTCTCCATTCTCAAGCTGGTATTCAGCCACTTCAGGAGTCGGGTCTTGATCTATACCCCCTACCGCCTGGGTGAGAATGTGGCGTTGGGGATGGTTGCGGGCTTCTTCCCAAGTAATTTTACCCTTGCTCGCCAGCCAGGCGGTCAGGGTATGATCATGAGTCAACTGTTTAATTGAGTTGCCGTTTATCAAATAAGCCCGGCTGTCCCCTACATGGGCAACCAAAAAAAAATTTTCTAAAAGCGCAATCGCCGTAACCGTGGTTCCCATACCTGAAGTCTCTCTATTGTTGCTGCTGTTGGTTTGAATGATTCGGTGGGCGGAAACCAATGCTTTTTCCAGGGTATTCAAGACATCCTTTTCTTGGGTATTGTAATAATAGTTCTCTACTTCAGTAATTGCCAGGCTGCTGGCTACCTCGCCGGCGGCTCGACCGCCCATACCGTCTGCCACTACAAACAAGTAACCTTTGTTCAACTTGTCCCGCCTGTTTTTGGGAAAAGCCACCAGGCAGCGATCCTCATTGTTGGTGCGTTTTCTACCTACATCACTGATGGCAACAGCTAGAAAGCTTTCGGTAGTATATTGATTTAACATGAATTTCTCCTTAATTGGTTATTTGGTTAAAATTATAAATATAAATTGATTCAAAACAATGATAGGACCCTGATAAATTAATGACAATTAAACATTGAAACAATCAAGAATTATGCCAAAAAACCTGGATATTGAGTTATAATTTCTTTAGCGTGGTTTTTTCGGGAGGTATTATGAACGGCGTCAAATGCTTCATCGTAATTGAACAGGGTGAACCTTACGAAAAAGGTACCGAGATTATTCTTTCGCCGGGTGCTGTCGTGTTAGGACGACCGTGGAAAGATAACCAGCCCGACATCCCCTTCATCAGTCCCCACATTAGCAAGAAACATGTGGAGCTTTCCGTCAAGAACGGAGTGGTTAATCTGGTTGATCTATATAGTAAACATGGAACCAAGATTAACGGACTCGATATTCAACCTGAAAAGCCCTACGTTTTAAAAAACAAGGATTTAGTGTCTCTGGCCAAAGGAAAAGTGCAGTTTCATCTCTTAATGCACTTTGAAAGCTCCAGTGAGAATACGGTAGATTTAAATACCAGCGACCTGGCCGATTTAACGGTCAATTATCATTCCAACTCTATGGTTATTGACGCTAAAAAACGAGAAGTGTATATAGATGGTCAGAAAATTAAGTTTTTTGGCAAAGAAATAGAACTCTTGTTAGTGCTCTATGAGAACGTCAACCAGGCGACAAGTATTGATGACATAAAATTGCGGGTTTGGCCGGAAAGACCCGTTGACCCACTTTTAAAGACTCCCGACGTTGGAGCGGATGAAATAAACTCCCTCGTGTATCGCCTGCGCAAGCGCCTTACAACTCATTCAAAATCAATAGTGACTGTGCCCCGTTACGGTTATCGTCTGGATATCTAGGAACAAATATAGAATTGGGAATTACTACAAAGCTGTCAAGGAGACACGACCTGGCAGCTTGTTTACTTTGTCTACACACTGAGACTGCCAAATAAGGCGGTCTCAATTGTATCTATGGTTAAAATAATGGTTGGAGTATATGAGCAAGCCCGACTGTTTTATTAGAAAAACATCATCACCGTATCATAACACTATCAGTTTGCTATCATGGTATACCAGTATTGCTGTGTATATAATTTGATCATGGCAAATGCCCATGCAGCGTGAGAGAAAACCCGACAATAAACAGATAGCTGCTGCCCACTTAATATACAACAGGCAAGGCCCCTGACACTATGGAAGGGGCCTTGCCCCCTCCTAACTTCATGGAGAATCGATCTGTCATAAGGGGATTTGCCATAGTGAAGGGAAAGCCGAAAATGTATCGAAATCTATACATAGGTTAATTTGATGCAGGATTAATGGATGCATATGGAGCTGAAACAAAGACATGCATTTTAAAATATCCATCATTGCTATGTGCTTTTTCGACTCCTCCATAATTCAATAGTAAAAGAAAACCAATGATATATATTCTATGCAGGAGTGAAGAGCAGGGTGAATGGACAACTCTATCTTGAAATAACCGACGGACCGGATCAAGGTAAACGCCTCATGTTAACCCCGGGCACGTTTTTTATCGGCAGGCAGGATTCCAACGAACTATGCCTCAACGACAAAAAGGTTTCGCGTGTTCATGCCCGGATTACTGTTTCAGCAAACGGTGAAGCCACCCTGCAGGATGAAAACAGCAGCAATGGTGTTTTTCTAGGCGGCCAGAAAATATCCCAGCCCCTGCCGCTTTTCCCCGGCGAAGCGTTTTCGATGGGTGCGACTACCATACGATTAAGTAGAGAAAACGGGCCTTCAACCAACCAGCCTTATCAGTTCAATTTTGTAAAACCCGGATTAACTCATGAGCTTCACAATGCCGGATCATATCAGCCTTCTAGCTCATCCACCCGTTCTTTGGCGGTGGGCGCCAACACCCTGAACATAGGCCGCGATTCATCAAATGACGTAGTACTTCGTCACCCGCTGGTTTCCCGGTATCATGCCCGGATTGTTTCAAACCAAAGCCAGCATATCTTGTATGACTTGAACAGCGTAAACGGCACCTATGTAAACGGAACGAAAGTGGCGGGGTATACACCTTTACAGCCAGATTCCCTGGTTCAGATTTGCGGTTTCCGCTTTATTTTTGACGGCCAAAAATTATTGGAATACAGTGAAAACGACGGTCAGGTAAAGATTAATATCAACCATCTGGGCCGTACCGTGGCCCTTCCCGGGGGGGGCAGCAAAAAGCTGCTGGAGGATCTCAATTTTACCATCCAGCCCCGGGAGTTTGTGGCGATTTTAGGGGGCAGCGGCGCCGGCAAGAGCACCTTGATGGGTGCTTTGACGGGCATGAATCCGGCTAATTCAGGGGAGATCCTTATCAACGGTCGCAACCTCTACGAGGAGTATCAGATCTTTAAGTCAATGATCGGATATGTTCCCCAGGAGGATATCGTACATATGGATTTGACGGTTGACGAGGTTTTAACTTATTCAGCCCGGCTGCGTATGCCCGATGACACGACAATGGATGAGATCAGAAACCGGGTGGGGCAGGTATTAAAGGATTTGGAATTAGAAAGCCGCCGGGATGTTCTGGTGCGAAATCTTTCCGGGGGCCAGCGCAAGCGGGTCAGTATAGGCGTAGAACTCCTGACCAGCCCCAGTATCTTCCTCCTCGATGAACCTACCTCCGGCCTTGACCCGGGGCTGGAGAAGACCATGATGGAAATGATGCGTCGCTTGGCCGACCATGGCCGGACTATTATATTAGTGACCCATGCCACTTTTAATATAAAACTCTGTGACAAAGTGGTATTTCTCACGGAAGGGGGAAGGCTGGCCTTTTTTGGCACTCCCGATGAAGCCCTGGCCCACTTTAAGGCAGCCGACTTTGCGGACATTTACAAGAAGCTAGGTGATGATTTACCGGCCGCCCTGGCCCGGGACTACACAAATTCGCAGTATTATCGTAATTACCTGCAGAAGGCGATTCCTGGTCGGGCAAATGCCCTGTCCAGAAATCCCGGGCAGCTAAATACCGGTGACCGGAATTCACCTTTTCGACAGTGGCTGGTCCTCACCGGCCGCTATACTACGTTGCTGACCAGGGATCGCAAAAACCTGGCCTTGCTGATATTGCAGCCTTTGATAATCGCCTTTCTCATTACCCTGGTATTCTTAAATACCGCTCCAACCTTTCAAAACAGTAAATTAACCCAAGCGGATACCGATATCAAACAATTCATAACTCATGGAGGAGTTGATAGCAGTAAAATTGACAAGATTCAAAACGACCACCGTGATGAAGTAAATCGCTGGTCCAAAATGTCCATGTGTGTTGCCATTATGGTTTTTACGGTCATATGGCTGGGAACCACCAATTCGGCCCGCGAGATAGTAAAAGAACTGCCGGTTTATAGACGGGAACGAAGAATAAACCTGCATATCACTCCCTATCTGCTTTCCAAAGTAATTGTTCTGGGGGCGGTCGGTTTTGTTCAGGTTCTGGTATTTCTGGCTGTTATCCAGATATTTCTGGGCTTACCGGATTTCTGGTCGTGTGTTTGGGCCTTTTTCCTGATCACCATGGCCAGTATCATGATGGGTCTGGCTATTTCCGCTATAGCATCCAACGCCGATAAGGCTATCAGTTTAGTGCCCCTGGTCCTGGTTCCGCAGATAATCTTATCCGGTGCCCTGGTCAGGGTGACAACCGTTAAATCGGATTTATTGAAAAGGCTGTTTGATCTGGCTATAGCCAAATGGGGCTATGAACTGATGGCGGGGGGGATTTGCGATATCAACAGCCGGGTTGCTGTCTATTCCGAGGAATGGTCCAATCTAAACGGCAGTTTTGCTGGTCACTGGTGGATTTTACTTGTTTTTGTGGTTGCTTTATATACCGTTTCCAGTTTCATGATGTTAAAGAAAGACCATAAAACTGAATAGATTGCATAGTCCATAAACGATATCAGTGGGGAGAGGGGAAGAAAAGGCATTGGACAAGAAGAGAACAGGGCTCATAGCCGTATTCATAATAATCATGGCATTAGGTATCGCAACTATCCCGGGGTGCCGGGGATCGGAAGTCAAGATTAAGGGTGGACCGAAAGATATGCAAGCGATTGGCCCCGCTTCCGAGAAAAGCTCAACCAAAGTTGAAGAAGTCAAGTTAACTGTGGATTACTTTCTACCGGACATCAGCAAAAAATACATATTTGAGGGGACGGTCAGCTCGGAAGGAAAATTGGATTCTACAGTTTCTTGGAGCATGGATAATCAGGGCAGGTATGTAAAAAGTGAAGAAATCAATACGACCAATAAAGGCAGTGTGTACCATTCTCTTTATAAAGACACATTTTTAGTACAAAAAGACTCGGTCTATTGCACTAATCGCGAAAGCTACACCGAACCGTTTGGAACAAAGACGAATAGAACTATTGATGGTGAATGGGTTATGTTGAAACCGGTGCTGCCCGGGGAAGCCTGGGGAAGCACCTATAAAGAGGTATCGGAATATCCACAGGATTTCAGTAAAACCACAACGTTCGTCGGGTTTGAAGAAATTATGATCATGGGCAAAAAGGAACAGGCTGCCCATTTGACTGTTACTTACAAATCAAGCAATGGAGTTCTATATACCTATAAAGAAGACTACTGGCTGGTTCGCAACATCGGTGTGGTAAAAACCATCAAAGAACAGTCTTCGCGGGGTTATGTCGATACGGAAAAATCCGAATTAACGGCAATCCGAAGCAATTAGGGAATAGTTTAGCAGATAGTATAAACTTAAGTGTTGGTTAAAAAGGGGAGAGAGTCAGAGTGGACAAAAAGAAAAAAATAGGGATCGCAGCAATACTGGCAGTAGTGCTGGCATTAGGTATAGGGACTTTCCTCTGGAGCCGGGGATCGGCGGATCGGGAACAGGAGAAGCTTGATCTGGCAGTAAAGTACCTGATTCAAAATGACTACGAAAAAGCCATTTTAGCTTTTAATGAAGCGATTAAAATAGATCCTAAAGAGGTCAAAGCCTATCAAGGCCTGGCCAGGGTATATACCCTGCAGGGAAAATACGATGAGGCCAAGGCTGCATATGATCGTGGTCTTTCGGCAGTTGAACAGGATAAACAACCAGTCCTTCGTCTGGGTCTGGCAGGCATGTACGTGGATAATAATCAGCTCAGTCAAGCCGAAAAGGCATTCCAGGAGATCAAAAACGCTAATAAAAATGGTCTGGAAGCCTATTGGGGCCTGGCTATCGTCTACCAACAGCAAGGGGATAACGCCAAAGCGGAAGCGATTTTGAGGCAAGCCGTCGAGCAGAATCCCAATGAATATCGGGCTTACAACACATTGGCGCTTTTTCTCATGCAAAACCGTAAACCGGCTGCCGCTTATAATAACCTGCTCAAATCCTTAACTCTTGAAATTAACCAGCAGGAAGCCTACTTGATTTTAAGTGAACTTTATAAAGTACCCTGGGGAGATATGGAGAGTAAACCGGAGCCGGCTTCAAACCAACAGGTGGCTGACATGCTGGAGTTTCACAGTTATTACACATCAGAAGATTACCAGGAGGTCGTCAGCAGCTACAAAACTAAAGTGGGGCAAAATGCAGGCAACCAGAAAGGCAAAATACTGGCCGCCATCGCCATGATTAAAACTGGCGACCGAAGCGTTGCCGAGAACCTCGTCAAGCAGTTGCTCGAAGAAAAACTAAGCGATTGGCTCTTAAGCGACCTGGCAAGATACTATCAAATAGCCGGGGACAATGAAAAAGCTAAAGCCACCGCATTAAAAGCCCTGCAGGCCAACGCTACCGACCTTGAGGCTATAGCTTTGCTGCAAAGCTTGAACACCGGGCAGGAAAAACTCTACGCAGCCCAATATCTCCTATACAATTGGAAACCTGTGGACAAGGTTAAAGAAGAACTGCACACCAGGTCTTTACCGTTTGTTGAGACTGTGAAAGAGAGCAAACCGGTTCAAAACAATAAACCTGCCGAACAGAGCAGCGCTCTTATCACGCCTCCCAAGGGACTAAATGAAGACTTTCAGGAAACATATTTGGGAGTGATCAAGGCTTATGACAAACAGGAAGATGTTATTAAGAAAATGGGGCAGCCTTTGCAAAAGCAGACATTTAATTCTTATAGCCCGGTAGAAGTATTCATATATAACGGCCTCGAAATAACATTCAAAGATGGATATGTAGAAGGCATTTTATCTACATCACCCCAATACGTAAATTGGGAAGGAATAAGGGTTGGTGATTCCCCGTCAAAAATAGTTGAAAAGTATGGCCAATTGGACATAAACAACCCTGCAGTGGACAAAGAGCATATTAGCTATTCTAATAATGATAGTCTTGAATCTTATGTACAGGTTAACCGGGTTGCTTTTCAAGGACTTACCCAATGCTTGCGGTTTTATATTAGAAACGATCAAATATTAGGCATAAAAATTTTCGTTGTGTTTGGAGAAGATTAAAGAGCTCAGGTATAAAAAAACTATAGACAGGACTAATAGTTGGTTCGCAGGCTTTTATCGTGTCAGGTTTTTATCATTTACTTATCATGGTATTGTTGTAAGTTGTTTTCTATAATTTATACCGGGAGGCGATATATTTTTTGTTTTGATTTGACTGGTCTTTATAAAATGAGTAAAGAGGTGTAGAAGAAATGGCTTATTGTAGGCAATGCGCAGCACAGCTCAGTGACAGTGACATGTTTTGCACAGTCTGTGGAACTCCCCAAAGTCCGGGGGTAGGGCCTTCGGCAGCCCCAAGGGCAGCCCAGCCTAATGAACGTATGAATGAAATAATCACAGTAGCGTCAGGTATGCTCAGTAAACCGGTAAGTACCATCAAGTCGGCAACAACTGTGGAATTCCCCAGTATGGCAATACTGGGCGGGATCATAGCGGTTGTCACCGGATTGCTGGTTATGTGGATGGT
>JBDKUE010000038.1:0-1641 GCA_039679855.1 Syntrophomonas sp. | reverse complement strand
TCAGGACTCCGGGTGGTGGCTCCCACCAAACGGAAATCAGCCGGCAGCCCGTTATTAAATATATCGTGAATATGGGCGGGAATATTGCGATCGCTTTCGCTATAGTAGGCACTCTCCAAAAGAACCTTGCGGTCCTCCAAAACCTTCAGCAGCTTATTCATCTGCAGAGGATGTAATTCTCCTATTTCATCAATAAAAAGTATTCCCCCGTGTGCTTTAGTGCAGGCGCCGGGCTTGGGCTGCGGTATGCCGGCCTGGCCCAAAGCTCCCGCACCCTGATAGATCGGGTCATGCACTGAACCGATCAGCGGGTCGGCAATATTTCTCTCGTCAAATCTGGTAATAGTGGCGTCAACCTCAATGAATTTAGCCGTTTTATTGAAGGGTGACAGCGGATTTTTCTGGGCTTCCTCCAAGACCAGCCGTGCTGCCGCGGTTTTACCCACGCCAGGAGGACCGTAGAGGATCACATGCTGGGGATTGGGGCCGCACAGGGCTGAACGCAGGATGTCAACGGCTTCCTCCTGTCCTATTACATCGTTTAAGGAAGCTGGCCGGGTAAGGCTGGACAAGGGTTCGGTCAGACAGTTGGTGCGCAGCCGCTGCAGGCGCTGCGTCTCTCTCTCCGATTCTTTTACTACAACGTTCTTTTTACTCTGCTGGTTTTTAAGCAAAGTCCAAAAGTATACTCCGATGACTACGGCGAAAAAGAACTGGATCAGGTAAATGACCCCGCCGTACTGAATAAAAATTTGATTCAACATGCTGCCCTTCCTTTCCCTGCGTTTTCTCTATTATTCCCTGTGCATCAAATCGGCATCATGAAAGGAACGCTGTAAAATAAGGCAGCTTACGCTGCCTTTTCCTAATCCGTATTTATTTGTTTTAACAAGAATGTTAAAAGAGAAATTCAGGACATGAAAAAGCCCGCAACTGAGGCGTAATTAATACGTTGACAGAGCAGGCTTCTCAAATTCGTTTTTGTGGCAGGGCTGGATTAGTTTACCTTGCGTTTGGCGTCTACCGTCACCAGCAAAGGGCTCTCTCTTTTTAAGACCACGTCTTTGGTAATGGCCACCTTGGTTACATCTATGCGCGAGGGTATCTCGTACATTACCTCCAGCATGATATCTTCCAGAATGGCCCTTAAACCACGAGCCCCGGTCGCTCTGCGCAAGGCTTCCTCGGCAATGGCCTGCATGGCATCGTCTTTGAATTCCAGATCAACCCCATCCAGCTCAAACAGCTTTTTATACTGTTTTATCAAGGCATTCTTGGGTTCGGTGAGAATTCTCACCAGGGCATCGCCGTCCAATGCTTCCAGGGTCACGATAATCGGCACCCGGCCTACAAATTCCGGAATCAAGCCATAGCGAAGCAGGTCCTGGGGCAGAATCAGGTTCAAAATCTCGCCTATCTTCTTTTCCTGGCGGCTTTTGATTTCGGCTCCAAATCCCATTACTTTTTGCCCAACCCGGTTTTGGATAATCTTATCAATACCTTCAAAGGCTCCACCGCAGATAAACAGTATATTACTGGTGTCTATCTGAATAAACTCCTGATGCGGGTGTTTGCGCCCGCCCTGGGGCGGAACACTGGCAATAGTGCCTTCCAGAATTTTCAGCAGGGCCTGTTGAACCC
>JBDKUE010000234.1:0-13360 GCA_039679855.1 Syntrophomonas sp. | reverse complement strand
AAGATCTCGACCAGGCCTATTTCCCCAACCAGCCTCTGGTGCCGCACCTGGGGATCATTCATGATCGTGCGGTTCTGGAAGTGATGAGGGGCTGCCAGAGGGGCTGCCGCTTTTGCCAGGCCGGCATAGTCTACCGTCCAGTCCGGGAGCGAAGTCCGGGGCTTCTAAAAGAACAAGCCCGTATGCAGCTGCACAGTACCGGTTATGATGAAATATCC
This sequence comes from Syntrophomonas sp., assembly GCA_039679855.1. Classification (GTDB taxonomy): domain Bacteria; phylum Bacillota; class Syntrophomonadia; order Syntrophomonadales; family Syntrophomonadaceae; genus UBA5314. The sequence continues at coordinate 13,142 of JBDKUE010000234.1, read as the reverse complement.
CTGGCATCTTTGAGCACCCTGGACTACTCTTCGGTTCTGTCTCTGGTTAAAGATTTAGTAGCCGAAAACCAGGCCAAAGGGGTGGGGGTGGCCCTACCGTCTCTGCGGGTTGATGCCTTTTCGGTTGATCTTGCCAATGAGGTGCAAAAGGTTCGCAAAACCACTCTCACTTTGGCTCCTGAAGCTGGAAGTCAGCGATTGCGTGATATTATCAATAAAAATGTCAGTGAAGAGCAGCTTTATGAGGCGGTGGAATCGGCTTTCAGGGCGGGCTGGCTTTCTGTTAAACTCTATTTTATGTATGGACTGCCCACTGAAACCGAGGAAGACCTCCTGGCCATTCCTAATATTCTGCAAAAAGTTCAGGTTATTGGCAACCGCTGTTCGCGCCGTCCTGTGGAAATAAGGGCCAGCCTGGCCTGCTTTGTGCCCAAAGCCCACACGCCATTTCAGTGGCAGAGCCAGGACAGTATTGAAATGCTTGATGAAAAGCGGCGTCTTATCAGTCAAAAACGTCGTAAAAATATTAAAATAAGTTTTCACGATAGCCGTGTCAGCTTCCTGGAGGGGGTTATTGCCCGGGGGGACAGGCGTCTGGCCCCGGTGATTCAACGAGCCTGGGAAAAGGGCTGCAAATTTGACGGATGGTCGGAGTATTTTAGTTTTGACCGCTGGATGGATGCCTTTGCCGAAATGGACGTTGCCCCGGAATCATACACAGCCGGGCGCTCCTATTGGGATAAGCTGCCCTGGGATTTCATCGATATAGGAGTAAGCAAAGAGTTTCTATATGAGGAGAACGAAAGGGCCATGATGGGGGAACTGAGCTGGGATTGCCGGGAAACCGGCTGCAATGAATGCGGAATCTGTCCGGCCCTGGGTGTTGCCCTGGATATCAAGGGGGAAGAGTCATGCGTTTAAGAGCCTGTTACCGACTGGGTCCTGATCTGCGATTTTTGTCCAACCTCGATACCATGCACCTGCTGGAAAGGGCGCTGCGCCGTGCGAATCTACCCTACGCTTTGAGCCAGGGTTTCAATCCCCATATTAGATTGTCGATGGGTACGGTACTGCCGGTTGGACTCTGGGGTGAAGCGGAGTATTTTGACCTGGATTTGGCCGAGGAGATTCCCATCCAGGAATTTATCCAGCGCTTAAATTTGGTCCTGCCCCCCGGTTTATACATAAGACAAGCTGTTCAGATAGGAGCGGATACGCCCGCTTTGATGCATTCGGTCAACGCAGCCGCTTACACTTTGGTATTAGATGAGATAGACTTTCCGGCCGCCGAGTTTTTTGCCGGCCTCCTGGTAGAGCAGCACTTGGTCGTAAAAAGCCGGGGCAAGAAAAAGGATCTTGACAAAGACCTGCGGTCTGGTATTTATAAAATAGACATTGAAGAACAAAGGCCGGGATGGACGGCCACCCTGTGGGTTACAGCAGGCGAGCCGCTCAATGTTCGCTATGATGAATTGTTGGACCTTCTGGAAACCCGGGGTCTGGCCAGAAACCGCATAAAAGACGTTTACCGCCAGGGCAATTATATTTACCAGGCCCTGGCGTTTGCAAGCCCTATAGAGAAGGTGAAGTAGTTGACAAAAGACCTGATTGCTGAAGTATATCCCTGGGAATCAAGGGTGGCGATTGTAGAAGACGGCCGCCTGGTTGAAGTATTCTGGGCCAATCAGGATGAGAGTGTGGGCAATATCTATAAAGGAAAAGTTAAGGATATCCTACCCGGACTATCTTGCGTTTTCGTGGATATCGGCCTGGCCAAAAACGCCTTTTTATATGCCGGAGACGTGATCTGCCCGGGGCAGGTGAAAGGGGTAAACTCTCTGGATTTGCTGAAAAGCGGCCAGGAAATGATGGTGCAGGTGAAAAAGGAGGCCTTTTCTGAAAAGGGGCCGCGGGTTACCGGCAATATTACCATACCGGGACATTTTCTGGTTTTACTCCCCTATTACCGGGAGGTGTCAATATCCCGCAAGATTACCTGTGACCAGCGCCGGCGGGATTTGCGCTCCATGATCAGTGAAAATAAGCCGGAGAATGTGGGAATTATCGTGCGGACCGCCTGTCTGGAAGCCGAGGACGCTGAAATCATGGCGGAGTTAAAGCAGCTGGTTCAGGTGTGGGAAGAGCTGCGCCAGCGCTATAGAAAGTCGCGCGCCCCCAGCCTGATTTTTGGGGATATGGATGTGCTGGAAAGGGCTTTACGGGATTACCTGGATGGTGAAATTTCCCGGGTAATTATCAACAATGAACGTTTGAAAAACAAGATTTTGGATTTTACTAAAAATAAGACCTATTGTTCACGGATCCTGGTTCAGTATGAGGAAGGCGACCTTTTTGACAAATACAGCCTGGATAAGGATATAAGGCGGGCAGTGCGGCGCAAAGTATGGCTCAAAAGCGGCGGCTATCTGATCTTTGACGCCACCGAGGCCATGACCGTTATTGACGTGAACAGCGGAAAATACACGGGCAAGACCAGTTTTGAAGACACCGTCTTGAAGCTCAATTCGGAGGCGGCAGTGGAAATACCGCGGCAGCTTAGGCTGCGCAGCATAGGCGGAATTATCTTGATCGATTTTATCGATATGAAGGAAAAGGAGCATGAGGAACAGGTTATTTCGGTGCTGCGCAGGGAACTGGCCAAGGATAAGGCCCATACCCGCATAATTGGCATGACCGGCCTGGGATTCCTGGAGATGACCAGAAAAAAATCCCGCTATGGCATAGCGGAGTTCTTTACCGACGAGTGCGGTACCTGCAATGGCCGGGGCCGAACCTTGAGCCTGGCTGCCCTGTCCTGTGAAATCAAGCGCAAAATGCTGAATATGGGATATATGGAAAGCAAGGAGCTTATCTGTGAGGCCCATCCCCAATTGATTCAGGTGCTGGCTGAAGACCAAGCTCATCTGGCTTACATCGAGAAGAAGCTAGGGGTAAAGATCAAACTTCATGCCCAAACTCTGGGTTTGGCAGAATATAAGATATATGCCGGGGGAGCATAATTAATAATATTGATAAAACAGGCCGGATGGATTTTAAACAGGTTGCTTGACTTCCATCAGGCTATGTGTTAAGTTCTAATGTGGTTACACGTTTTCGTAACCGCGCGGTACAGGTTTTTAAACGGCCCGTAAGGCCTGCCTGGAACCGGCGAGTCTTAAAAAATGTGGAGGTGTTTGATTAGTGCAAGCAGTCATTGCAACAGGAGGAAAGCAGTACCGGGTTACTGAAGGAACGGTGCTGAAGGTTGAAAAGTTAGCCGGGGAGCCCGGGGACCAGATAGTGTTGGATCAGGTCCTCATGCTGAGCGACGGAGAGGGCAACTGCAAAGTCGGCAGCCCGCTGCTGGAGGGAGCCCGGGTGACCGCCCAGTTGATTGAACAGGGCAAGGAAAAGAAGATTGTTGTATACAAGTACAAGAAGCGCAAGAATTACCATAAAAAACAGGGGCATCGCCAATCTTATACCAAACTGGTTGTTCAGACTATTGAAGGCTAATGATCAGGGTTTTGATAGAATACCGGGACGATGATATCGTAGCTTTTTTCGTAGAGGGCCACGCCGGTTATGCCCAGAAGGGCAGTGACATCTACTGTGCAGGGGTATCGGCTGTAGCCCAGACCGCCCTGTTGGGCCTGCTAAAACAGTTGGAGCAGGCTCCCCGCTACCAGGTGGAACAGGGATGTCTGCAATGCCAGCTCCCCGAAAACTTGAGTTCCCGGGACCGGGAACGGGCGCAAACCATATTGACGACAATGGTTGTGGGCCTGCAAGCGATGGAGGAAGTCTACGGAGAATACCTGAAAATTGAGCTTAGGAGGCAATAGAGATGTTTTCATTTGATCTGCAATTGTTCGCCCATAAAAAGGGTGTTGGAAGTTCTAGAAACGGCAGAGACAGCGAGTCCAAACGCCTGGGAGTCAAAAAATATGACGGTCAGGTAGTCAGGGCCGGCAATATTCTGGTGCGCCAGAGAGGCACCAAGATCCATCCCGGAACCAATGTAGGCATCGGTGGAGATGACACCCTGTTTGCGGTTGTTGACGGTAAGGTCAAGTTTGAGAGAAAGGGGCGCGATCGCAAGCAGGTCAGCGTATATCCCCTGGAGGAAAGCGCAACTGTCTAGCCGGTTAAAATGGCATGCAAGGAAAACTAAGACCCCTGGAGTTTTTCGGGGGTTTTTGCTATTATTAGGTAACTGGAGGGATGGCAATGGAGGATGCAAAGGTGGTTGATCTGATCCGCAGGATGAGGCATGACCTGGGCAATTATCTCCAGGTTGTCGGCGGATATGCGGAGTTGGGGCGAACCAAGGAAATATCGGCCTATGTCGGGCAAATCAACGCTGGTATGATGTCTGAGCGCCTTCTATTTGAAAAAACAGCTCCGGAAGCGGCGCTTTATCTTTTTCAGGTTCTTTTATTTGCACATGAGCTGGGAATCCTATTAAAGTATAAGGATATAAAGCTGCAGTCGCATCTGAGGCTTATAGAGCAGAACCAGCCTTACCGGGCTCTGGCGGATATTGCCGACCAATTAAACGATATGGATGAAGATCCCGAAGTGCAGTTGTCGTTTATCGAGTCAGAGCAGGGGCTCTTGATGGTTTTTGAGGCTGAACAGCTGGCAGGAGGCCGGGTGGAAGTGTGGCTTAAGGAGTAGCTAAATGTTTGTTGACCAGGCAAAAATATATGTCAAGGGCGGCGACGGGGGTAACGGTATTATCGCTTTTCGCCGCGAGAAATACGTGCCCATGGGTGGACCTGCCGGCGGAGACGGCGGACGGGGCGGGCACGTCATTTTTCAGGCTGATGAAGGCCTGCGCACCTTGATGGATTTCAAATACAAAAAGCATTTCAAGGCCCCCCGGGGCAGCCACGGCGGGGGCAAAAACATGCATGGCGCCAGCGGTGAGGACCTGCTGGTAAAGGTCCCCCCCGGCACGCTGGTAAAAGATCTGGACACCGGCGATATCCTGGCCGATCTGGTGGCCAACGGGCAGCAGCAGATAGTTGCCAGTGGAGGCCGCGGAGGACGGGGGAATGCCCGCTTTGCCAACCCCATCAACAAGGCCCCGTCGATTTCGGAAAACGGGGCGCCGGGGGAAGAACGCTGGCTGCTTCTGGAGTTAAAGGTGCTGGCCGATGTCGGGCTGGTGGGCTTTCCCAATGCGGGCAAGTCAACCCTTATTGCACGGATTTCCGCAGCCCGGCCCAAAATAGCCGATTATCCCTTTACCACCCTGACTCCCAACCTGGGAGTGGTGCGGACCCGTGATGGAGAATCATTCGTAGTTGCCGACATCCCCGGCTTGATTGAAGGCGCCCATGCAGGGGCCGGGCTGGGGCATGACTTCTTGAGGCACGTGGAGCGCACCAGGGTGCTGCTCTTTGTCTTGGACGCGGCCCAGACCGAGGGTCGGGACGTTTTCGAAGATTATGAAGTTCTGCGCCGGGAGCTGAATCAGTATCAGTCGAAACTGGCCGACCGGCCTTACCTGATAGTTGCCAATAAAATGGATTTACCCGAGGCCCGCCAAAACCTGGAAGGCCTTTCAAAGCGCTTCGGCGAGGAACTGCTGCCTATATCGGCTGCAACCGGGGAAGGAATTGAACTTCTAATTGAACGAACCCGGGCTCTTCTAGCTGAGGCCAACCAGGAGAGCGAGCCGGTTTACACTGAAACTCCTGTGACCAGGCGTTTTCAAACCGACGAAGCCTTCAAAATTGACATAGTAAACGGGGTCTACGAGGTCAGTGGCAAGCGCATCGAGCGGCTGGTCAGCATGACCAATTTTAACAGTGATGAAAGCCTACAGCGTTTTCAACAGACTGTCAAACATATGGGGCTGGAAGAGGCCTTGAAGGCCAAAGGTATCAAGCCCGGAGACACAGTAAAGATCAATGAACTGGTCCTTGAATACAGCGAATAGCGGATTGGGAAAAAGAGCAGTTGGGGAGGTTTTAGGGGATAATGGCCGGGAAAAGAGATTTGGGCAACTTGAAACGGGTGGTGGTGAAAGTAGGAACCAGCACCCTTACCTATCGCAATGGGCAGCTTAATCTGCAGCGGATTGAAACCCTGGTAAGGCAAATAGCCGATTTACATAACCGGGATATGGAGACCATCCTGGTAACTTCTGGTGCCATTGGAGTCGGTGCCATACGCATGGGCCTTAAAAAAGTTCCCAAAACCATACCGGATAAACAGGCCCTGGCTGCCATCGGCCAGGGCGCACTTTTGCACCTCTATGAAAAGCTCTTTGCTGAATACGGCAAGGTGGTGGCCCAGGTCCTCTTGACCAGAGGGGATTCCGACGACCGGGTACGCTATTTAAACGCGACCAATGCCCTCCTGGCTATTCTGTCCTTAAAGGTAATACCGATCATAAATGAGAATGACACGGTGGCAGTGGAAGAGATCCAGTTCGGTGACAACGACACCCTGTCGGCCGTGGTGGCGGGTATGGTGGATGCTGATCTGCTCATCATCCTGTCTGACGTGAATGGGCTCTATGACCATGATCCGAGGACCAATCCCCATGCCCAACTGCTTACCGAGGTAGGGGAAATCACGGGCGAACTTGAGGAGAATTCCAGTGCCCGGGGCAGCACCTTCGCCAGCGGGGGGATGTACACCAAGTTAAAGGCGGCCCGGATGTGCATGGCGGCCGGGATTCCCATGGTTATTGCCAACAGCGAGTCCGACAACGTAATTCGCCGGATTGTGAGTGAGGAGCGCGTCGGCACCCTCTTTATACCCCGGGAGGAAAAAATGCACGCCCGTAAAAAGTGGATCGCCTTTGGCACGGTAGCCCAGGGTACTCTTTTGATCGATCCAGGGGCCTGCCAGGCCCTGCTGGCCAAAGGGAAGAGCCTGCTTCCTTCCGGCATTACCGAGGTTCAGGGGGACTTCGACCGGGGTATGGTGGTGGATGTATGCACCCTGAAAGGGGGGCACGTCGCCCGGGGAATGGTCAATTACAGCGCCGATGAACTGCGCAAGATAGCCGGGAAGAGGACTTCCGACATAGAGAAAATACTGGGCGAAAAGGATTATGATGAAGCGATACATCGCAACAACCTCTGGGTGGAGTATTAAAGAGACCGGCCAGAATTATATTTAGAGGGCTTGAAAAGGAGAGGTGCAGGATGGATGAATCTTTAAAAAGAACCATGGTGGAACAGGGAAAAATGGCGCGACAGGCGGCGCGTATTCTGGCGACTGCTTCTACCACCCTGAAAAACGAAGCATTATTGGCCATGGCGCAAGCCCTGGAAAATGAAACCCCGGCCATTCTTGAAGCCAACCAGCTGGACCTCAATTTGGGCCGTCAGCAGGGATTGACCCCGGCTCTTTTGGAGCGGTTGGCCTTGAATGAATCAAGAGTAAAGGACATGGCTCAGGGTCTGCGGGAGATCGCTGCTTTAACCGACCCGGTCGGTGAGGTTTTGGGAATGTGGCGCCGCCCTAACGGCCTGGAGATTGGTCGGGTGCGCACTCCGTTGGGCGTAGTGGGCATAATCTATGAGTCCCGGCCCAATGTAACCGCTGATGCGGCAGGGTTATGCATAAAGTCGGGCAATGCCATAATCCTGCGGGGCGGGGAGGAAGCACTGAATTCCAACCGGGTCATCGCCCGGGCTATTTCCGGAGCGGCAGTAGCAACCGGTCTGCCTAAAGGGGCTATTGCCCTGATCGACAGTGATGACAAGGAAGCGGCCGTTTTCCTCATGCAGATGAACGATTTTGTAGATGTTCTCATCCCGCGGGGGGGACTGGGGTTAAAAAAAGCGGTCATGCAAAACGCCACGGTACCCTATATAATGACCGGTATGGGCAACTGCCATGTCTATGTTGACCAGTTTGCTGATCTGGCCAAGGCCAGTCCCATAGTATTTAACGCCAAGGTGCAGAGGCCTTCCGTCTGCAACGCGGCTGAGACCCTCCTGGTGCATCAGGCGGTGGCGTCGGATTTCCTACCGGGAATGCTGGCAGGTTTGATGGAAGCCGGAGTTGAAATCCGAGGCTGTGAAAGGACCAGGAGTATAGTACCTGGCATAAATTCAGCAACTGAGCAGGATTGGGACCAGGAATACCTGGATTTGATTTTGGCGGTAAAAGTGGTGGACAGCCTGGAGGAAGCCATCGACCATATAAACACTCATGGAACCGGCCACAGTGAAGCCATTGTGAGCGAAAACTACTCCCATGTCCGGCGCTTCCTGGCGGCGGTGGACGCCGCGGCCGTCTATGCCAATGCTTCCACCCGTTTTACTGACGGCGGAGTTTTCGGGTTCGGAGCCGAAATGGGTATAAGCACTCAGAAACTCCATGCCCGTGGACCCATGGGTCTTACCGAGCTAACTACCATAAAGTTTATTGTATACGGGGACGGGCAGATAAGGTGACTCTATAAGTTGCACCACGGGAGCGCCCCGGTGGTTAAAACAAAAGTTAGGATGTAATCTTAGGGATGCTTGCTCAGATACTTGAAATGCTGGAGGCTTACGGACTCTGGGGGATGCTTATTCTATGTTTTGCCGAAGCCTCTTTTTTGCCTGTTCCCCCTGAACTATTGTATGTGCCGGTTTGTGTAACTCGTCCCGGCAAAGCGTTGCTGTACGCCCTGCTGGCTACTCTGGCCACTACGGGAGGCGCGTTTTTTGGCTATGTTTTGGGCAAGGTGTTTGGGCATCCTCTCCTGCACCGCCTGGTTTCTCCTAAAAGGGTAGAGAAGATAGAAGGATTGTTCCAACGCTACGGAGTGTGGGTGGTCTTTATGGCTGGTGTGGCGCCTCCACCAACTCCCTTTAAAATATTCACCATTTCGTCTGGTATTTTTGCCCTGAATACCCCTCGTTTTCTCTTGGCAGCTTTATCAGGAAGGAGTCTGCGCTATTTGCTGGAAGCCATCTTGATCTGGCGCGGCGGAAGGGAAGCCTTAAACATTCTTAAGTCAAAAAGCCTGTGGATAACCCTGCTCGTGTTATTAGTCCTGGTGGTTGCTTTTCTGGTTTATCAAAATTATATCAAACCCCAAATGGCCGAAAAGACCAGCGAAGGAAGGCTGCTGCACTGGTGGAGGAGGGTAATAAGCGGTGAGGGTCGGGCCCTAAATATATTGGGGGAATGGACGATCGCCCTGGGCAGCGCCGGATTTTTGGTATTCTTCCTGGTGGATGTTTTCAGTGAACTCGGTTCGGTTCACCTGCAGCTCATCGACCATTGGGCCGGGCAATGGATAAGCCCCTATCTGGGCCGTTTGGGTGACGGGCTGAGCCAGGTCCTGGGGCCGGTTTTATTGACCCTTTCCTTGCTGTCCGCCTGCTTTATCTGGTGGAAAGAAAAACGCAAGGACAAGATCGTTTTTCTATTTTTCAACATGATCGGATCGGCCCTTGTGTTAACCGGGTTTTACCGGGTAATAACGGAAAGCCAGCGTTTGAGCGGGGGACCCAACCCTATGCCCATGGCAATTGTCAACATCCTGTGGGCGTCGTTCATCCTGTGGCTGACTACGGGAGGACGTCCCTCCCTGCGGGGCCGTAGATTGTTAGACACGGCTTTGGGGCTGGTCTTTTTAACCTTGTTGGCTTTAAGCCGTTTGGCGGCCGGCTATCTGCTTTCTGACGTGCTGATAAGCTACGCCGCCGCCGGACTGTGGCTGGCGGTATTGTGGATTATATTTCTCTACCGAGGCACCCCCGAACACACTGCAGAGCATTACTAAACTAAATCTTTCTATTAGCCCAGAAATGAGTTTGGAGACGGTTCTTCAACTCACTTTCGAAAAGTGAGTTGAAGAACCGTCCCCAAACTCATTTTATCTATTCTATCACTTCAAAGGCCTTTTGCCGTAGTTTGGCCAGATCTTCCTCACTCAGGCAGTAATCCCGGTCGAGAAGCTCCCTTTGCGGGGCGGGGCCGCACAATTCGGTGGATAGATAACGCAGGCCGTTGTCGTTGACAATGGTCACTATGCACTTCATATCCGGGTATTTGGCAGCCAGTTTAAGGGCTGCTTCTATGTTCAACCCTGAGGAGATTCCAGCAAAAATACCTTCTTCACTGGCCAGACGGCGGGCGGTCCTTATACATTCGTCGGAATCGACCAAAATAATTCCGTCTGCGTAGTTTAAATCCAATATTTCAGGGATCAAGCCATCGGCCACGCCCTGAACCTTATGCTGGCCGATCTTTCCTTTGGACAGGATGGGAGAATCAGCCGGTTCTGATATATAGACCTTTACGGCCGGGTTTTGCTCTTTTAAGAAACGAGCCGTCCCGGTTACCGTGCCCCCGGTTCCCTGGCACATGATAAAGGCGTCGACTTTACCCGCGGTCTGTTCCCATATCTCCGGGCCGGTATTGTCAAGATGGGCGGCCAGGTTTTCAAAACGATAAAATTGACCGATTTCAAAGACCTTGTCCTGGTGCTCCTCTTTTATCCGGTTTACTTCTTCGAGGACTAGGTCGACATCGGTTTCTGCTCCCGGGGTTAAAATCAGCTGGGCGCCATAAGCCTTTATTGTCTTTTTGCGTTCGTCGCTCATTCCTTCCGGCATTACGATAATAACCTCGTAACCCTTCGCCGCTCCTACCATAGCGGTTGCTATGCCGGTATTACCGGTAGTCCCTTCCAAAAGGATCATACCCGGCTTCAACAGGCCGTTTGCCTCGGCCCGGGCTACGATCTCATTAACCACCCGGTCTTTTAAACTGCCGCTGGGATTGCTGTATTCCAGCTTGACGCATATATCGGCATTTACCGCCTTGCCTATTTTACTCAGGCGAATCAAGGGGGTGCGTCCAATCGCGTCCAATACATTATCCAAAATACCGGCATTGCGATTCCAATCCATATTGAGTCTCCCTTCCAAAAACAAGATTGTTACACTATTACAACGGCCACTCCTCACCGTAACTGACCGGTCTGACAATGACAGCCTCCTCGCGCTCCGGGCAGGAGCTAAAAAAGTGCGGAGGATTTTTGGTTAAGTGTGCGAATTCGGCCGGCAGCAGGGCGAAAATTTCTGACCGCTGGGCCCTATTGCGCAGGCTTAAGTTCCTTTCTTTAAGAATATCGGCCAACTGGTTGTTGAGCTTTATTTCATAATCGCTTAGAGACTCAAAAAAGACCCTCCAATGGGCCAGGGATGGTTCCTTTTCCCAGGAAATCCCGGGACAGACGAAGTGTCGGCAGATGGACTCCCGGTTTTGCTGGGTGAGCAGGCAGCCGCTCTCTTTTGTGTGAAAGCGGCAGCGGTAGGAATTCCCGTCAATAACATTGTTCAGGGTCACCGAGGCGTCCAAAACCGTCAGATGGGGCAGTGAAAACAGGTAGTTGATAAGGTCCGGTTGGTTTTTTAACCAGTATACGAAATCGCTGGCATAAAACACTGGAGAATAAAAAGCGCAGCAGCCTTTTTGGTCCTGACGGGGACATTCATAGCAAAGGTCTACTTCTATATAGCTGCGCAAACCCCGGTTATGAAAAACCAGGCGTATTTCTTTACTCATAGACGTTCCTTCGAAGTTTCTCATTAATACAACATTATAGATGTTTTTGCGGGAGGGGGAAAGCCTGCAGCTCTAAAGCACTCTTAATTTGCTATAAAGGGTTGGCTGGTTTATCATTGGCTTAGAAAGAAAACGGAACGTCTTGCTAAAAGGTGCAGTAATTGGTGGCCTCAACCGGGCATCAGTTTGGATTGGATAGGAAAATGACGCAAAAACCAGCTCTGGGCATTATCGGGGGGACATTCAACCCCATCCATAACGGCCACTTACTGGCCGCGGAATATGCCCGCTGCGAATTAGGATTAGAAAAAGTAATCTTTATACCGGCCGCCCGGCCTCCCCACAAGGAAGGCCTGGATATCCTGGACGGGGAAACCCGCCTGAAAATGATTGAACTGGCTATAGACGGCAACCTCGATTTTGCGGTCTCCCGGGTGGAGTTAACCCGGCCGGGGCCATCCTATACAGTTGACACCTTAAACCTTTTTCAGGCCAGTTATCCTGGCAAGAGCATTTACTTTATCATGGGAGCCGACTCCCTACTCCTCTTCAATACCTGGAAGGATGTAGATGTTTTGGCCGAAAAGGGCTGTTTCGTGGTGGTTACCAGACCCGGTTACCGCTTTGAATGGGAAAAGGAACCTCTGGCCTCCCTCCCCCGGGTTTTGAAGGAGAATTTGGTGTTCCTGGAGATCCCCGGAATAGATGTTTCCTCCAGTGAGATTAGGAAGCGGGTCAAGGACGGCAAATCCATACGCTACATGCTTCCCGACCAGGTGGAAGGCTATATTCGGGAAAAGGGATTATATACTGATAAAGGAGCCTAGAATATGTTGAACGTCAAGGAAGCTCGTGAAGTAATCCGCTTTAAATTGTCCAAGCACCGCTTCAAACATTCGCTGCAGGTTGCCGAGGTGGCCCGTGAGCTGGCCCAACATTATCAGGAGGACGCGGACAAGGCTTATTTAATAGGGCTTTTACATGACTATGCCAAGGGCATATCCAGTGAGGAACTGCTGGCGATTGCTGAAAAAAACGGGTTGTTGCAGGACGAGATGGAACGTCAGGTCCCGGATTTGCTTCACGCTCCGGTGGGATCCTGGCTGGTGAGGCACGAATTAAAAATAGAAGACGGGGATATATTACAGGCCATCAGGTTTCATACCCTGGGGGATTTAAATATGAATGTTATGGATAAAATAATATACCTGGCCGATATGATAGAACCGGGCCGGGACTATCCGGGGCAGGAGAGATTGAAGTGCCTCGCCTTCAGGGATTTGGATGATGCCATGTTGTTTGGGCTGGAATCCACTATTCGCTATTGCCTGGATCAAGGCCGGTTGCTGCATCCGCGTACCATAGAAGTCCGCAATCATTACCTGCAGTTCATTATACCGGGAAAGATCTCCGGTTAGATAAGCTTATTTGTTGAATACATGTGCGTCCTGGTAGAATTTGCAGCGTCATTGGGTTATAATTGGGGCCAAAGGCAGGCTTGGCGATGAAAAGCCGAAAATTAGAGGAGGGCTGTTATTGACGAAGGACCAGGAATTGATGCAAATGGTGGCTGAAGCGTGTCTGGATGAGAACGCCCAGCG
>JBDKUE010000075.1:0-17398 GCA_039679855.1 Syntrophomonas sp. | reverse complement strand
TCCCTTCTCAAAAAACCCTTTTCTTCAAGCTGCAAGAGGTAGGCATGCACGGTAGAGCTCGATTTCAAGCCGACCGCCTGCCCGATCTCTCTTACCGATGGGGGATAGCCGCTGGGTGTGATCTTTTCTTTTATATAATCAAGGATCTGTGTCTGTCGCTGGTTAAGGTCCGCATCATTGCCCATGAAGCACCCTCCTTAAATATCTTTGGCTTATTATAGCACGAATTTACCAGGCAAAACACATGTTCTTTAGTCAGTTCCACAGGCTTTCCGGTCAACATGTTCCAGGACGGTCAGGAAACTCTGACTGGCTCCGGACGGCGCTCCCGTTTGAAGATGCTCCTATCAGGCGCTCTTGGCCATTTTCTGGTAGTACAGGCTTATAAGCTCTACCGGGTGGATAACTTTAGCATCCCAATTATGGCGCTTTATTCCGTAGCGAAGCTGCATAGTGCAGCTCGGGCAGCAGGTCGCTATATACTGAGCGCCGGTTGCCATGTCGCTGGCCATATTTTTATCCAAAACCTTCATGGAAAGGTCGTAGTGAGTCAGGGCAAAGGTTCCCGAACCTCCACAGCAGCGGTTGGCCAGATCCATCTCCACCAGCTCCAAGCCCGGTATGAGTTTTAACAGATCCCGGGGAGCCTGCTTAATACCCTGGGCATTGGCCAGGTGGCAGGGATCATGATAGGTTACTTTAATCGGCTCGACACTGAGCGGCGGCAGGGACACCTCCAGCTTTTCCACCAGGAACTGGGTGAGATCCATCACTTTAGCGGCAAAGGCCTGAGCCTCCTCCGGGTTCAAAGGGCCGCCCGCCAAAAACTCCATGTTCTTGAGGCTTAAGGCCGATGAACAGGAGGCGCAGTCAGTAATAATATAGTCAAAATTATATTTATTGAACAGCTTAACATTATGGGCGGCCAGTTCCCGGGCGGTTTCCATTTTGCCGTTGGCGATATGGGGAAGCCCGCAGCACTTGGCAGCGGAAGGAATGATTACTTCACAGCCGTTTCGGGTTAGAACGTCGACCGCGGCTATAGCCACCGATGGATTGATCAGATCAGTGGCGCAACCCAAGAAATATCCTATCGTATATTGCTTGGCCCCTTTGGCCGGGTTCACTTCTGCAAGCACGCTCCGGGCGGTGCGGCGCGGCAGCGCATCCAGAATACCTTCGGCTTTGGCTAAATCACCAGGCAGAATACGCATCATGCCCAGGTTGCGGGCCAGCGACTGCAGGCCCAGCTTCTGAGCCGTGTACATCATCCGGGTTGATTTTTTCAGCATGCCCGGCTTGGTCCAAAGGGTGTCAAAGACAAATCCCCTGCTCAAGCTGGGGTTTTTATCATATATATAAGACCGGGCCGCAGCGTTCAACTCATGAATGTCAATGCCGGAAGGGCAGTTGATGCTGCAGGTTTCGCACATCAGGCAGTTGGTAAGGCGTTCGACAACCTCTAAAGAGGGCTCAACTTTTCCGTCGCGCAGCATTCCCACCATAAAGACATGGCCGCGGGGAGCCACCGTCTCATTGCCAACCTCGGCAAAAATAGGGCATACGCTTCGGCATTTGCCGCAGCGCACGCATTTCATGATCTGTTCTTTTACCGGAGGTAATTGTTTGAAATCCATTTTCTATCTCCTTCCCGGTTAAAACAGCTTGCCCGGGTTCATAATGCCCTTGTCGTCAAAAACCTTTTTTATACCCTGCATATATTCGACCGCTTTGCCGTGCTCCAGCGGGGCATAGGGACGTCTAACCGCTCCCACCCCGTGTTCGCCGGTGGTAGAGCCCTGCAGTTCGATGGCCAGCAGGTGGATTTCATCAACCAGCTTCATAACCCGTTCCACTTCTTCAGGGATTTCGGGGTTGATTACCGGGGCGGTATGCACGTTGCCATCGCCAATATGCCCGTAATTGACAACTTTAATACCGTATTTTTCACCCAGGGCGCGAATAGCGCGCAGGGTGTCGGCTACCCGGGACAGGGGAACGCTGATATCTTCTCCGGCAAAAATGCGGCTGCCGTCTTTACGCACCCGGGCCGCCGCAGTAGCCGTGATGCTGCGTCCTTCCCACAGTTGGGCCATGCGTTTGGGTTCGGTGGACCACTCTATAGTCCTGGCCCTTTTGCCGACAACTTCTTTGATTACCTGGCCCTCATACTCAACGCTGGGAGGGTTGCCGTCAACTTCAAAGAGGAGTATGGCTTCGGCATTGGGCAGGTTGATATCCGGTTTGAAACCGTTTACCGCCTCAATAGCGGAGCTGTCAAGTATTTCAATTCCGGATGGCAGGACCCCGGCCTGATAGGTGTCAAGAACCGCGGCCGGTGCGTCATCCAACCGATCAAAAACCGCCATGGCGATGCCCCGGGCTTTGGGTTTGGGCCAGACCCGCAGGCGTATCTGGGTGACGATACCCAGAACCCCTTCAGAACCTACCATCAATTTAGTCAAATTGAGTCCGGAAACGTTCTTTATGCACTTGGCCTTCATACCACCAGTCATAATCACATCCCCGTTGGGCAGAACCACTTCCAGGCCCAGGATATATTGTTCAGTGCATCCGTATTTAACTGCCCGCAAACCGCTGGCGTTGTTGGCCACCATGCCTCCCACGGTGCACATCTGGCTGCTGCCTGGATCGGGTGGGAAAAACAGGTTTTGTTTGGCCAGCTGTTCGTTGAGCCTGGCATGTATGATGCCCGGCCGTACTATGACCTGCATATTGGGCCCATCTATTTCTACTATGTCATCCCAGTTGGAGAGATCGAATACAATTCCGCCATCCATTGCAACACAGCCGCCTGTTTCCCCAGTTCCAGCCCCCCTGGGAACTATGGGGATATCATTTTCATAGGCAAAGCGCATCACCTTTTGGACATCTTCGGTTGATTTGGGGAATACAACTGCGTAGGGATTTTTCGGTTCCAGTTTGGTCAAGAAACTGCTGTCGTATGAATAATACATCAGGTCGAGGTCTTCGATTAGAACTTTTTGTGCCCCCAACATGTCGCGCAGTTCTTTTTTTATTGCCGCTATATCCATAGCTACGTTCCTCCTAATCCAGGATAAGGTCTTTAAGACATTGCCTATTATAACATAGATAAATAAAGACGGTGTGACAAAAAACATGTATAATGTAATGCAAGATTCACTATCAATTTTTTTACTATTTTGCATGTTAATATACACTCCACAATAAGCACTACATCCTATCACATATCCGGCAATTTCGAATAAGGAATGAGAACACCCAATATCATTCATTAAGGATCTTAAGACGCCCATCGTCGCAGCTATAGTGAATCAGTGGTCAAGCCACAACAAACCTTTATCTGTTTCATGCTCCGTTAAAGCCAACTAAATATATTTTGATCTGTATTAAGCCAGTACTCCTCCTGGCTGTTTACACCTTATCAGAACCAGGGTTATATGATGCCGCTGCTTTAGAAGTTATAGAGAAACAGGGGCACGCGGTAATTGGTTTTTTAAAAAGTGGGGGAAAGGAGGGTAGTATTGTATCCGGGTAACCGGGAAATGGGGGACTCATATTATTGAGGAAGAGGAGGAATTAATTAATGAGTTTGGCTGATCAATACAGGCAAAAATTGGTTTCTGCAGAAGAAGCGGTAAAAGTAGTGAAATCAGGGGATTGGGTAGACTATGGTGAATTCAATGGACAGGTCAGAGATTTGGATAAAGCCCTTGCCGCTAGAAAAGATGAATTAAGAGATGTTAAAATCTGGTCATGCGTCAATCCCTATCCCACCGAAGTAAATGTTGTAGACCCTACAGGAGAATCATTCGTCTGGCACAGCTGGCATTTCTCCGGGGGAGACCGGAAAGTAGCCAAAACCGGAAAGCCTGTATACTATTCTTCAATTAAATATTCGGAAGTACCACGCTATGTTCGAGAGCGTATTGAACCCATAGACGTAGCTATGCTCCAGGTAAGCCCGATGGATAAACACGGGTATTTCAACTTTGGTCCTCAGAGTAGTATGTCACGTGCGGTTTGCGACCGGGCCAAGGTCATTATCGTTGAAGTCAATGATAAGCAGCCCAAGTGCCTGGGCGGTTATGAAGAGTCCGTGCATATTTCTGAGGTGGCCTATATAGTGGAAGGAAGCAATTTACCATTAGCCCAGTTGGGGGCTCCACCAATCAGCGAGATAGATAAAAAAGTGGCCAATTTGATTTTGGAAGATATTACGGATGGCTGTTGTATTCAATTAGGTATAGGTGGAATGCCCAACGCCATAGGCATGGGCATCGCCGAGTCAGATCTCAAAGACCTGGGCTGTCACACTGAAATGCTGGTGGATGCTTATGTGCATATGGCGGAAGCGGGAAAAATGACCGGTAAATACAAAGGTACTGACCCGGGTAAAATGGTTTATACTTTCGCCCTGGGCACTCAGATTCTTTATGACTTCATTGATGACAACCCCAAATGTGCTATGTATCCGGTAAACTATACTAATGAGCCGTATATTGCCTCCCGGAACGACAAGTTGATTACCATTAACAACGCTATAGAGGTTGACCTGTACGGTCAGTGTTGTTCTGAATCTGATGGAATCCGTCATATTAGCGGTACGGGAGGGCAACTTGATTTTGTTATTGCCGGCTGGCTCTCGAAAGGCGGGAAATCCTTTGTCTGCCTGCCAGCTGCCAATGTAGGCTCGGATGGGAAGCTAAAATCCAGAATCGTTCCGACTTTACCCTCGGGCAGTATAGTCACCGATCCCAGATCGGTTGCCGACATTATCGTTACCGAATTCGGCAAATATGCCATGAAAGGAATGAGTGTCTGGCAGAGAGCCGAGGGCTTAATCGGCATCGCCCATCCGGATACCAGGGACGAACTGGTAAAGGCAGCTGAGGCTCAAGGCATCTGGAGAAAGACCAACAAGATCGTTTAGTTTAAAATGCTCTTTAAATAGACAGGAAGCGGAACCGGCATGGTTCCGCTTCAGCTTGTAGACAAAGTCGTCAAGCTGTCCAGAGCGAGCGACGGAAGCGAAGAGCAAGGCGCGAAACAGTCCTGTGATTGAAGCGTACATAAGTACGTTGATTGAGCAGGACTGTTGAGCAACGCAGCTATTCGCTTTTGTCGTTTGTTCTGAAGCAGAACCGGCATGGTTCCGCTTCTTTTTGGTGTTGGATGGTGCAATTTAGCAATAAGTTAAACCTTGTACTATAATTATGGGTAAGTTCTTAAAAGAGCGGTTTTTTACAGGTGAATGAAACGGGAAACCTTTTTCATAAAATAACAGGAAGAATTTAATTCAGGAGTATTAATGAATGTATTCTAACTTGAAGAGCATCGTTGAACCCGGGCGGCTCCTTTTTGACGAACCCATGAGCCGCCACACCACCTTTGCCATCGGCGGCCCGGTCGACGTTCTGGTTAATCCACAAAACGTCGATGAAATCAAAACGGTTCTTACCTTTTGCGCCCGGGAAAACCTTCCCTGTATGGTTTTCGGACTGGGCAGCAACCTGCTGGTCAGGGATAAAGGGATCCGGGGAGTGGCTGTAAAAATTGGCAACTGCCTTACGGCGGTTGAAGTAAAAGGCAGTGACATTATGGCCCAGGCCGGAGTCAGTTTGAGCCGCCTGGCTTGCCTGGCCGCCGAACATTCGCTGTCCGGGCTCGAATTCTCTGAAGGGATACCAGGCAGCCTGGGCGGGGCGGTGGCCATGAACGCCGGAGCCTACGGAGGAGAAATGAAGGATGTTATTGTATCCTGCTGTGCCCTCGATGAAAAAGGTCAGACCCACATTTTCAATCGGGAAGAAATGAATCTTGGCTACCGCTCCAGCATCTTTCAGCAAAGCTGCTTAATTATTATCGATGCCCACCTGAAGCTGGTAAAAGGCGAGAAGGAAGAAATCTTAGCCCGTATGGCGGCCCTGGCCGGACAGCGGCAGGCCAAACAGCCCCTGGATATGCCCAGCGCCGGAAGCACCTTCCGCCGTCCGGAAGGCTTTTATGTTGGCCCTTTAATTGAACAGCTCGGTTTAAAGGGATACGCCATCGGCGGCGCCCAGGTATCAGTCAAACACGCCGGCTTTGTGGTCAACCGGGGAGGCGCTACCGCTGACGACGTGTTGTCCCTGATTGCCTATATCCAGGAGCAGGCCCGCGTCCAGCTGGGAGTTGAATTGCACCCGGAGATAAAAGTGGTGGGGGAGGAATAGCCTCTTCGCAGGCACATCGTATGAACATAGTATTAAGTACGTTAAATGCCAGGTTCAGCCATTCATCACTCTCATTGGCCAGTCTGGCCGCATCCTGCCGGAACCAGGGCCAAATAACCATTCGTGAATACACCATAAATCAGGCTCATCCTGAAATACTGGCCGACCTCTTTTTACTGCAGCCCGATATCGTCTGTTTTTCATGCTATATATGGAATATTGAAGAAACCCTCCACCTCTGCCACGACCTCAAAAAGGTTTCTCCCGGCTTGCTCATAATATTGGGCGGACCGGAAGTGTCCTTCAACGCTGCAGCCATCATGAAACGCCGCCCGGAAATAGACTATGTAGTAAAAGGTGAGGGAGAAGCGGTACTGAATCATATTATCAGCCGTCTTACCGGTGCGGATGAGTCCGCCGAAGTACAAGGCCTGTGCCGGCGCAACGGGAGCCATGTATATGAATCAGACCAGCTGGCCCTGGTGGACGACTTCGTCGAACTGCCCCGCCCGGCTTATGAGCAGTTGGCTTCTTTGAAGGATCGGATCATCTACTATGAATCATCCCGGGGCTGCCCCTTTAACTGCACCTACTGCCTTTCATCAACGGTTCCCGGGGTTCGCTACCTGCCGCTGGCCAGGGTTGAGGAGGATCTAAAATATCTCCTGGGCATTGGAGCCCGGCAGATAAAATTCGTTGATCGAACTTTTAACGCCGATGGACGGCGGGCCATTCATATAATGGAATTTCTCCTTAAGCAGGACAGCTCAAGCAAATTCCACTTCGAGATAAGATCCGAGCTCCTGTCGGATAACTTTATAGAGTTTTTAAAATCAGTGCCGCCCGAGCGCTTCTATTTTGAAATAGGTATTCAATCCACCTGTCAGCAGGCTCTGCAGGCTGTCAACCGCCCCGCCTCCTGGGATAAAATCAGAACGCGCATAACCCGATTGCGGAGCGAAACGGCCGTTCACCTGCACCTTGATCTCATTGCCGGGCTGCCCTGGGAAGATTTGAACCGCTTTAAAGAATCGTTCAACCAGGTCATAGGCCTTGCTCCCCACGTATTACAATTGGGGTTCTTAAAGCTGTTAAAGGGGTCGCCGCTTGCTATTGATGCAGCGTTTCACGGGTACACATTTCAAGAACATCCCCCTTACCAGATCCTGAAAAACAACTATTTGAGTTATCACGAGCTGGTTTTGCTGCAGGATATGGAAGAAATGGTGGAAAGGTATTACAACAGCAAGGCCTTTAACCATACCATTGGCTGTCTTATAACAGACTGGTATAAAGGGGATGCCTTCAGTCTTTTTCATGATCTGGCTCATTTCTGGCGCGAGAAGGGCTGTTATCTCAAGGGGCACAAGCGGGATGAAGAATATTCCCTATTGTTTGAATTTGTCAATCTGAGTAATCCCACCAATGTCCAAACCGTAAAAGAGTATTTGAAATTTGATTACCTTCAAAACCAGGGGCCCCGGCATATGCCGTCGGTCCTGCAGGACGGGGATGGTGCAAGCTCCAACCAACTGGCCTACAACCTGGTAAAAAACGAAGAATTGGTAATGAAGTACATACCGCACCTCAAGAAGGCCAGCATTGGCGATAGACGCCGCCGCATACACCTGGAGGTGTTTTCAGTGAGCCCGTTGGCAGGCTCCGCCGCTCCTTGTGCTCATGCGGTCCTGTTCGTGTATCCACCTGGCAGCCCCAGGGCCAAAGACTGTTTTCTGGTAAATAAAATGCTGTTGGAGGCTACCGGCGGACTCGGCTAAGATATGCACTATTTTCCGAATATTTAATCTATTTCGGGTAAAATAAAGTTATTTTTACTTCCTGAAGTACATGGTACAATTGGCTAAGCAAGATCTAATATTGTGCTAAAAGACATAAATATAGCTAGGGAGAAAAAGTAATTAAGGGAGAGTTTGATGAAACACGACAGCTTGATCGCCCGGGAGGGCTGGATATTTATTGCTATTCCCGGACTTATCGCAATAATTCTTTGTTTTACCGACTACTATTTATGGTCCTCGCTCTTCTGGTTTCTTGCTCTATTTTGCGCCTTCTTTTTTCGCAATCCCAGGCGGGTGGCCACCGGCAATAAAAACCTTGTATTTGCACCCGCCGACGGCAGGGTTCTAGAGGTCCTACGGGTTGACGAGAACAGGTATATGCAGGGTGAAGCCCTCCTTATCAGAATATTTCTGAGCCTTTTTAACGTTCATATAAACAGAGTGCCGTTGACCGGTAAGGTAGAATGGATAGAAAAAAAAGAGGGCCTTTTTATCTCAGCTTATAAACCGGAAGCCAGTGAAAAAAATGCCTGCAATTACCTGGGCATGATGAGCGAATATGGGAAAGTGCTGGTAATTCAGATTACCGGCCTGGTCGCCCGCCGCATTGTCTGCTGGGCCAAACCCGGGCAGAACTTCGAAACCGGTGAGCGCTTTGGCCTTATCCGCTTTGGCTCCTGCACCGAATTGTATTTGCCGCTTTCGGCTGAACCAATGGTAAAACCGGGCGATAAAGTAAAGGGAGGGGAGACGGTAGTTGCGCGATTCGTTAAGTAAAATGTTTGCCAATGTGGTAACCATATTGAATATAATATTCGGTACTCTGGCGATTACCTATACTATGGCCCAGGAGTATCGAACCGCCGCTCTACTTGTGTTAGTGGCGGTTATAATGGACGGGGCCGATGGAAGAATAGCCCGCAAGTTGGATTCCACTTCCGAACTGGGCAAAGAGCTTGACTCCCTCTGCGATCTGGTTTCTTTTGGAGTAGCACCAGCTATCCTGTTATATTCACAGGTGCTCCAGCCCAGTTATCATACCCTGGGTTTAATGGTATGCCTTTTATTTGTAGTATGCGGCGCATTGCGCCTGGCCCGTTTTAACATTTTAAATATCCATGAATACTTCCTGGGCATACCGATAACCATCACCGGCCTGACCCTGGCCCTTTTATCACTGCTGATCAGCTACGCGAATGTAAATCCGACCATTATTCTGGTCATAGTGTTTGCCCTTTCCCTCCTGATGGTAAGCAACCTGAAGATACCCAAATTATAGAGAACGATTTCGGGGACGGTTCTTCAACTCATCTAAGTTGGAGAACCGTCCCCGATTCATATCTGTTACTGTTTTTAATCCACTACCTTATACCCGGCATCATCAACCGCCTTAACCAGCTCAGCCCGATCAGCCGAACCTCCTACCACGGCTTGTTTCTTCTCCAGATCAACCTCGGCCTTTTCAACCCCGGCCACCTTTTTGAGCGCCTTCTCCACAGCCATTTTACAGTGGTTGCAGCTCATGCCTTCTACTTTGAGAACCGTATCACTCATCGCTTTTCACCTCCCCGCACCAGTTTTGATTATTATCTCGTCGTTATCAACAGGTGTTCTTCAATCAATCAGCTTCTTGCCATAGCTTGCAAGCAGCAGGGAATTGCTCACCACCGAAACCGAAGAAAAAGCCATGGCCAAACCGGCCCATTCCGGCGGCAGCAAGGCCCCGGTCAGGGGGTACAATACTCCCGCTGCCACCGGACTCCCAATGACGTTGTAGATTAAGGCCCAAAACAGGTTTTGTTTAATTTTTCGCAGGGTCATCCTGCCCAGCCGGATGGCCCGTTCTACATCAAGCAGATCGTTGCGCACTAAAATAACATCGCCGGTTTCCTTGGCCACATCGGTTCCCGAACCGATGGC
The DNA here is from genome assembly GCA_039679855.1 of Syntrophomonas sp. GTDB lineage: Bacteria > Bacillota > Syntrophomonadia > Syntrophomonadales > Syntrophomonadaceae > UBA5314. The sequence goes on along the minus strand of JBDKUE010000075.1, from coordinate 7,461 downwards.
TATGCCTATATCCGCCTGGGCCAGGGCGGGGGCGTCGTTTATACCGTCGCCAACCATAGCCACTTTCAGGCCTTTTTCCTGGTATTTCCTGATAATTTCGATCTTATCCTGGGGAAGCACTTCGGCATTTATCTCGTCAATACCAAGCTCCTGCCCGACCACTTGAGCCACCTTCTTATTGTCCCCGGTTATCATGAATGTCTTTATATCAAGTTTCTGCAAACGTTTTACGGCTTCATTACTGTTCTTTTTGAGAACGTCGGCCAGGGCAATCAAACCGGCAATGCTTCCATCAAGCGATACGAACATAGTGGTTTTTCCCGCACCGGCCAGCTGCTGGAAGAACGTTTCAAGCGGGGCTATATCTATACCATGTTTCTGCATATGCCTTATATTACCCAGGAGCAGCCTTTTACCTTGATAGAGACAGAATACCCCGTGCCCGCTCTCTTCAAAATAATCCTTGACTTCCTCTATCTCAAGACTTTCTTCCCTGGCCCGCGCTGCTATGGCCTGGGCCAGGGGATGTATAGAGGGATTCTCGCCAGAAGCGGCTATTTTGAGCAATTCTTTTTCATTGTAGGGAGGCGCCGCTATGATATCCGTTACTTCTGGAGCACCCTGGGTAAGGGTGCCGGTCTTATCGAAGCCGATAGCCTGAATATCTGATATTGCCTCTAAAACCGCCGCCGACTTGAATAACAGGCCTCGATTCAGTCCCACCCCGCTTCCGACCATTATCGCGGTAGGGGTGGCCAAACCGAGCGCGCAGGGGCAGGCGATTACCAGCACGGCGATAGCGGCGGTCAGGGCAAAGACAAAGCTGCTGTTAAGAAGCCCATACCAAACAAAAAAGGTCAACAGGGCCAGAGCGACAACAACCGGCACAAACCAGCTGGCAATGAAGTCGGCCAGGCGCTGAATGGGCGGCTTGACTCCCTGGGCTTCTTCCACCATTTTTATTATTCCGGAGAGTACCGTATCCTTGCCGGTGGCAGTGACTTTCACCTTTATACTGCCGGAGCGGTTGATGGTAGCCCCGATTACCGGCGCGCCCGCCCCCTTATCAACCGGTATGGATTCACCGGTCAGCATGGATTCATCAATGCTGGCCTGCCCTTCGATGATCTCACCGTCCATGGGGATTCTCTCGCCCGGTTTAACGAGCAGTACATCACCCGGCTTTAGCTCCCCGATGGATACATCTTTTTCCTGACCATCCACCAGCAGGCGCGCTTTATCGGCCTGTAGTTCCAGCAATCGCTTTAAGGCCTGGCCGGCCCGGCCCTTGGCTTTGGCTTCAAGGTATTTTCCAAAGCGCACAAAGGTTATCAATAAAGCCGAGGTATCAAAAAAAGTGGGTCCAGAAAAAAAGAGCCCGGGGAACCACATGTTAAGAGTTGTCATAACGCTGTAGCCATAAGCAGCGGTAATCCCCAGGGCCACCAGGACATCCATATTGGCCGAACGATTGCGCAGGGCATGATAGGCCCCCCGGTAGAAAATAAGACCGGCCGAAAACTGAACCACACTGGCCAGGATAAATATCGTGTACATCAACGGCCTGGACATGGGAAGATACATTAGCGGCATTATGGGCAGGGAAAGAATAGCGCTAAATATCAGCCAGTTGCGCTGTCTTACCGCATTGCGATCTACTTCATCCAGTCCCGTCTCTTCTATTGGTATATAGCCGGCGTCTCTAACCAGTTCAAAGATTTCTGCAACCGTTATTCTATCTGGATCGTATTCAACCGCGGCTGTTTCGATAGCCAGATTTACAACAGCCGATTTTATTCCATCTGCGGAGCCGAGCTTCTTTTCAACTGCCAATGCGCAGTTGCTACAGGTCATGCCGCTTACTTTAAAGCGCAGCTTACCCGCGCCGTTAGCTTCGCTTTGAACCTCATATCCCAGGTCTTTTATCCGGGCCAGAATTTCGTCCTGGCTCACTACCGAGCTGTCAAAATCAACCGTCAATTTTTCCGATGCAAAATTAACCGCCGCTGATTTGACCCCGTCCATCTTACCCAGTCCCTTTTCTATGGTCAGGGCGCAATTGGCACAGCTCATCCCGCTGATTTTATACTGTTGTTTCTGGTCGGAGATGGGAGATGCTCCAGGACAGCTCAGCCTTTCAGTTTCGAGCGAACCATCAGCAGGTCCGGTTTCATATCCGGCTTCCTCGACAGCTTCATATACCGAGGACAATTTTATTTGGTTGGGGTCGTAATCTATCCGGGCATTCGAATCTTCCAGAGAAACCTCTACGCTTTTAACCCCCGAAACCTCTTCCAGGGCATTTTTTACCCGGCGGACGCAGTGTTCACAGGTCATCCCATAGACCGGGATCTCCATTTGTTTAATAGAACCGTCAATTTCGGTGGCATTCATAATATCACCTCCTAAAAGGGTGAACGGTGTATTATTTCATAAGTTTAAATATAGTCTTTACAACTTCGTCAATTACTTCCCGGTCCCCGGCCTCAAGCTGCTCTACAACACAAGATTTCATATGATTCTCCAGAAGCAGCTTGGCTACCCCGTACAGAGCCGACTGGGCGGAGGCAATCTGGTTCAAGATATCGTCGCAGTACACATGCCTTTCGATCATTCCTTTTATGCCACGAATCTGACCTTCAATCCGGTTCATCCTGCTTACCAGTTCATGGACGGTCTTTTCACTGTGATGGCTGAGGCGCTGGCCGTCCGATGTCTCCTGGCAGGAAGGGCAGGAATCATTGAATTCGTCCATCTTAATCACCGCCTTGTATATTATATAAACATAGTGTACCCCCCCTACCTATTTGTCAACCATTTTTATCTTTTTCCCTAGGACTTAGCGAAGTGCTGGTACTCGTGCTTAAAGTGCGATTTTTGGCCGGGATAAAAACAATAGGGTATAATATGGACAATCTTAGAATTAAGGTTGACAGAGCGTACTAAAGCCTGACTTTTGTAACCGGGAGTGATTAACGATGAAGTCGCAGGTGGCACTGATGTCCTGTGATGAATATAAAACCGACCTGCTGCGGGAAGTCCTTGAAAAGGGGCTTAATCTGATTGGGGGCCGGGAGTTGTTTCGCCCCGGAGAAAATATACTCTTAAAGCCAAACCTGTTGGCCGCGGACCCACCGGAGCGGGCTGTAACCACTCACCCCGAGGTGTTCCGGGCGGTGGCGCAAGTTCTTCGGGATTGCGGGTTAAAACTTGCTTTTGGGGATTCGCCCGGTATAGGAAGTCTGCCCCGGGTGGCCAGGAAGGCCGGTCTTTTGGACGCAGCCCGGGAACTGGGCATAGAAATGGCGGATTTCAGATCGACCGTACCTCTGCACTCACCGGAGGCCACCCAAAATCGCACTTTTTTGGTAGCCGCCGGTGTTTTGGCCTGTGATGGCCTGGTCAGTCTGCCCAAGCTAAAAACCCATGGATTAATGCGCATGACCGGAGCGGTAAAAAACCAGTTCGGCTGTATACCAGGTCTTTTAAAAGGGGAATTTCACCTTAAGCTGCCCGATCCGGGCGACTTTGCCCGCATGCTGGTCGATTTAAACCTGGCTTTGAAGCCGCGTCTTTATATTTTGGATGGCATTGTGGCCATGGAGGGCAACGGACCGCGCGGCGGACAGCCCCGCCAGGTGGGGATCTTAGCCATTTCCACCGATCCGGTGGCCCTGGACGCAACCGTCTGCCGCCTGCTGGGCCTGGATCCCCGGGGTATTCCGACCATAGTTATTGGCGATGAGGCCGGTTTAGGGAAAAGTTCACCGGAAGAGATAGAGATATTGGGCGATTTTCAATGGCCCGGACAAATCCTGCGCTTTGCAACCGCCCACCCGCCAGGCAGCCTGACCGCCCAGGCGGGCCGCTTGCGGCAGAGTATTGTTCCCCGGCCGGTGATTGACAAGAACCGCTGCCTGTACTGCGGGATATGTGCTTCATGCTGCCCGGTCAAACCATCCGCATTAAACTGGCAAGGGCCTGATTTGCTGCCCACCTATGATTACCAACGCTGCCTGCGCTGTTATTGCTGCCAGGAGATGTGCCCGGAAGGCGCCATATCGCTCTATGTACCGCTGCCGGGTCGCATCCTTAACGGCCTGCGCCCCAGGGAAACAAAGAAGGGAACCTGAAATGCCGCCAGAAGATTGGGACCTGGACCGAGAAAGGAATTCTGCCGGAGAAGACCAGCTGCTTGACGACGACTCTTTAACCACTGTTCAAGATGTGAAACGCCGTTCGCTGCTGCGGCGCTTTATGGCCTTAATTTGCCTATTTGCTTTTTTGGGCTTGATCCTGGCCAATCTAAATACCCTGCTGGGAGATCTTCCACCTTACTTGCAGCAGTTCCATACTCTGAGTTCAGAGGAAATTGTGAAAAAGTCTCGTCCGGCAGTGGTTAAGATTCTTGCCTTTAACGCCTTACCGGGGAGCGTTGCCGCAACTCCCCGTCAGGGCACCGGCTTCAATATCGATCCTCGGGGCTTGATAATTACCAACCGGCACGTACTGGAAAACTGCCAGGAGGTGCGCGTCGATTTTTCCGATGGAAGCTCCTATACCAGCAATCAATTCAAGTTCGTGGGCGGCCTGGATTTAGCCCTGGTTCGTTTAAACACCGGGGATCTGCCGGTGTTAACCCCTGATTATGCACGCCTGCCGGCCGCCGGGGAACTTTTAACCATTGTCGGAGATCCTAAAGGGTATCAGGGAATACCGGTTCAGGGCAGCCTGGCCGGTTATGCAACTGGAGAGAGCGGCAGTTCTGGATTGATGGTGATTCAAGCCAACATAGCTCCCGGCAACAGCGGCAGTCCGGTGCTGGATATCAAGGGCCGGGTGGTAGGAGTAGTCTTTGCCATGACCGGCTCGGAGCAGAATAGCATGGCCCTGGCCATCCCCCTGGCCGGACTCGCCAGCAACCTGCAGTGGACATCCTTTTAACTTATCTATAGATCTATTGTACCGAACTGCCACTTTATTACTGTACAGATTAACAAGTATAATAGAGTAAGTATTTACTAGGAGGGGTTGAGCGAATTGAACATTATTGGAATGGTTACTAGCTTTTCGGGTATGAATTCCTACCTTGCCACGGGTGTGTGCTACCTGGCCGGACTGGCGGTTGTGCTGGTCGGTGTTCTGATCTTCTCCGTGATCACCAGTTACAATGATCTGCAGGAGATTCAAAAGGGCAATGTTGCTGCAGCTCTCGCCAGTGGAGGTCTTATTCTGGGGCTGGCCAATATCCTGCGCTTTGCTATTTTAGCCAACAGCTCCCTTACCGGAGTGTTGATCTGGGGCGGAATAGGCATAGCAGGCATGCTGGTGGGATGGTTCCTCTTCGATATAGGAACCCCCCAATTTAAAACCTCTGACGAAATAAAGAAGGACAACCGCGCTGTGGGCGTAATAGTGTTCGCCGCTTTTCTGGCTATTTCATACATTGTGGGAGCAAGCATCAGTTAGGAGAGGATAACCCTTGAAGATTTATATATATGCCACCATTGACGACTGGAACCGCTCGGAAACCGATTACGTATTCAGCGGCAATATAATGCGCTACGATAACGGTGTCGTCATTATCAGGGATGAGGAAGGCAACCAGCAATATATCAATCTCAACCGGGTTTTCTGCCTGGTAGAGGCCAATGAATAACGGGGCCGGTCAGCCTGACACATTGCATGAAATAGACTTCCGCAGTCTTTTTGAACGCTGGGCTGAAGGTTCTGGTCCTTTTACCTGTTTTTTCAGCAAAGCCAATTTTGTATCGTTAAAACACTACCCGGACTTTAGTTTAAGGCAGCCCAAACACCAAGCCAATCGTTTGTTTCGCCTGGTTGGGCCCTCATTGCAGAACGCCGGGCCAGCGCACCTGGCTATTTTTGATATTCCTGCCCGGGCCGGAATCCGGTTGGCCTGTTTACTGCAAAACCGTTTGCAGATAAAGCCGATTTTGACCTTTTTATGTCCCCTCCATCCTCACGGGCTGGTCGGCGGCAGCAACTATGTCAATGACCTGGCAGTATATGGGCTGGCCCTGAAACCGGTTGAGGCAAAGGGATTCGCCTTTATTTTGGACAGCCGGCGCTATCGCACCCGGGTCACTCAGAGGACTCTCAAGGAACGGTTTAACAACCAGTACGAACTGGGCCCTGACAATCTACCCGGTGTTGAAATGTTGAATGCACTTTCCATTTCACAGGTGAGCTTTTATCACCTGGAACCAGCCATGGAGGATGCGGCAGCTTATGTTCAGCATCTCAGACAGAACAATATTGAGCTTGATGAATTAATAATATCTAAAACTGACCTGCAATAAGGTAAAATGGTTGGGGAATCTGAGCATTTTCAGGTTTAAATAGGGAGGTTTTGTATGGCCGGGAAAAAAGAAAACCGTACGGATAAGGAAATTTTAGAATTAATAAAACACCATCCAGCCAACAAGGCGCTGGCCTTGAGTTTTGCTGTTGCTCTGGTGTTTGCCAATGTAGCCGATACTACTACTACTCTGGCTGCGGATCCCAAGAATATGTCCAAGCAAAACCAGGTCCTGGAAAAAGAAAAGGAAAAAGACGCCAAGGATGCTGAACGCGAATGGGAACAGGATGAAGAACAGGGCTACAGCTACTACAATACCGGCTCTGGATATTACTACCGCCCGTGGATGTACACCGGATCTTCCTATAATTCGCGTCGGGCCACCTGGGGGTCCAGCACCACAACTAAAAAATCTTCGGTGGGAGGCTATTCCATCTCCAAAGGCGGAGCAACAGGTTAAAGAGTGGAGCAGGCCCGATGAAACAGGAAGATTTGATCGCTTCTTTCAATTTTAATTACTATCTGCCCAGTTCACCACGGGATCTGGAATTATTCGCCCCCCAGGCTTCCTACCTGGAGCCTGCGGTTTTTCGTAAAATGGTAGATTGCGGCACTATACTCTATCGATTGGTCGAGCGACTGGTCCATGAGTACCTGGAGAACCCCGGTCTCCATCCTGCCCTGATATTGCCCGATTTTCCTTTTAAAGAACATGTATTAGGGCTGGACTGTAAACTGCGGCCCTTCTTTTGGGTCCGCTATGACGCCTTCGAAAGAGCTGGGGGCGGCGTCTTCTTTTCCGAGTTCAACTACGATAAACCTTCCCTGCAGAGGGAAATCATCATATCTGATCTATTTAATCCCGAGGGCAATCCCAATTGCGGGTTTGCCGACCGATTCAGGCAGGGGATAAGTGATTTATGGGCCAAATACGGCAATGGAGCAAAACAGCCGAAGGTTGGAATGCTGTTTGATCCCAACCACTATGATGAAGCCCACCTGGCCTATTTATTTGCCGATATTTTAACCCCACTGGGATATCCCAGCCGGTTTGTGGGCGGCCGCAATCTTCGGGTAACTGGGGAAAAGCTGACCGCGTTCGGGGAGCCGTTGGACCTGGTCCTGCACCAGTACCCAAC
>JBDKUE010000032.1:0-4340 GCA_039679855.1 Syntrophomonas sp. | reverse complement strand
ATTGTGAGGATTGCGCATTATTTCAAAACGACCGTACAAGCCATCGTGGATCTCAATCCCATCATAACGGATAAAAATTTTTTAAGAACTGGCTGGGTGCTGAAAGTACCTGACAACCGCTGATCTGTCTGGTCCGTCCTCTGGTCCTCAACTATGATTTTTTCATTATTCAAAATAAGAAGGATAAAAGGCATCGGAATCAGCCGGCGGGTCGGAAATAGTCCCGGAATGTCCGCACTGTCTGCATATGTAAATGTTATTGGCGATGAGCGCTCGATACTTGCCATGACATAGTTTGCATCTGTACCCCCATCCTGAGCCTCCAGTCACCTGCTTAAGCTGTTCATTGGTCAACGGCTCGCCTTTTTCTTTTTCATCCATGAAATCATTCCTCTCATTATCTTTGCAGGCTACGATTATTAAAGTGTTTCATTGTCGTCATCATTTAATAAAGCGTGGTTTTGCCCACAAATGATTCGTCATCCAGCCTCTGCCGTTCCACCAGTTCGGCGAAATAGCCGCCTTTTTGGATCAGTTCGTCATAGCTACCGTCTTCCGTGATTTTGCCATTTTCCAGCACTATGATGCGATCACAATGGCGGATGGTGGAAAGCCGGTGGGCTATCACGATCCGGGTGCTTTTCAATAAGTTCAGGGCTTCCGATACCTGCTTCTGGGTGATATTGTCAAGGGCCGAGGTGGCTTCATCAAACATCAGAATCCGCGGTTTGGGCACAATAGCCCGGGCGATCATCAGCCGCTGGCGTTGACCGCCGGAAATGCCGCCGCTGCCCTCGGAAATCATGGTGTGCATACCCATGGGCATGGCCCGGATGTCATCGGCTATACCAGCCAGCTGGGCGGCCTCCCAGGCATCGTCCCGTGACAGCCAGGGAGCGGATATGACGATATTGGAGAAAATATCGCCAGAAAACAGCCGTCCATCCTGGGTTACCGCCCCGATATTCTGCCGCAAGGATCGCAAGTCAAGGCGGGCGATATCCCGGCCGTCATAGTAAATGGCCCCTCTTTGCGGTGTTTCAAATCCCAGTAAAAGCCGCATCAAGGTTGATTTACCGCACCCGGTTTTTCCCACGATGGCTACATACTGACCGGCCTTTATCTTCAGGCTGATATCATCCAAAACCAGGGGCATTTCTTCATTGTAGCGGAAAGACACATTGTTTAACTCAATATTACCGGACAGCCTGGTCATTATCTGCTTGTTCTCCCCCACTTCGGGCACCGCTTTTAGGATGGGCTCGACCATTTCCATCAACGGTTTTATATTGGCAAAGATGGTTGTCACATTGGCCAGGGCCATAATGGCACCGCTTACCAGGCCGAATGAGGCGCTAAAGGCCATATAGTCGGCAACGGAAACGCTGGCGGCAGCGGCGCTGTAATATATGACGACAGTGCCGGCCAGGGAGATAACGCCGGCAATAACCGGCTGAATCTTGATAAGCAGGGGTGGATTGTAGGTTAAGTCGGCCTGTTGTTTATAGGCATTCGCCCATCTAGCAAATACGCGCCGTTCGGCACCGGCCAGTTTTATCTTTTGCACACCGGAGAAGCTGGCAAAGGTAATGCCGTTGAGCTTTGCGCCAAGTTTCATCTGGCGGCGGGTAAGGTTCAGCTGGATAAGACTGGTCATGACGACAACCATAAGCTGCACCAGGATGACCAGCAGGGCGGGGGCCACCAGGGCCGGTGCAAAGCTTATTATCTGGAATATGTAAATAAACGAAAAGAGTGCGGTAAGGCCGGTTGACAGGATGGTATTGGCCAGCATTTCACAGAGCTGCATGATGGCTGAGATGCGTGAACTCAGCTCACCGGCATTGTATTCCTTAAAAAAGACCGCTGGCAGTAAAAGCAGCCGGCTCATGGCAGCCGCTTCAACGGGGACATTTATTTTGGTCTGCACCCGGGTGATTAAAAGCGTTTTGGTAATTTCGATCAGTATTGAAGATATGGTAACACCCACCAGCACCAAAGCCACCGGCAGCAGCAGCCCCGCTTCCCCGGCGGGAATGACCTTTTCAAAAATGAGTTTCGTTATATAGGGAGTGAACAGTCCCAGGAGGCTTACCCCCAGACTAGCCAGGGCTACAATAAGAATATCAACATGAGAAAGGGTCCCTACGATATAATGCAGTAGATCAGTCAGGCCCAATGTTTTAAGAGGGAGGGGGCGGTAGAAACAAAAGGCTTCTTCTTGCAGTTTTTCCCTGGTTTTCCGTGACAGTCTGACCCTTTCACCCTTTTCGTAATCAAAAAACTCGTATCCGGCCAGCCCAACCGGGATGAGGGCCACCACATCGCCGCTCCTGGTCTGTCCCAGCATAGGGCCGATAGCATCCCGCCACCAGTTGCCCTGCAGTTTTACTACCCTTCTCATAATCCCGGTCGGACGCAGGAGGTACTCGAGCTGGTCGTTCATGTCTTCTACTTCTTCCGGCAGCTCGACAGGTTCGATATTATAATATTTCAGGATTTCCTCGATGGCATTTTTGGTTTTCAGCCGGTCGCTGTTTAAGGCAGCTGAAATCACCGATTGACCCAGAACAACCGAGGAAAGCTGGGCAAAGGCGTTTTGAAAACCTTCTTCGTCATAGCGGATTCTATCTTTTATCTGTTCATCAAACCAGCTTTTGCTCATAACAGCCTCTCCTATTCAGTGGCAATCAGTTCGGTATATAGCCCTCCGGCTTGATACAGTTCTTCATGTTTGCCCCGCTCGACGACTTTGCCTTTACTCATTACGATGATTTCATCACAGTCGCGAATGGTGGACAGCCGGTGGGCTATTATAATGCAGGTAACGCCCCGGTCTTTGATGGCCTTTATGACTTCATACTCGGTTTTGGCATCCAGGGCGGAGGTGGCCTCGTCCAGAATGACAATCCTGGGGTCCTGGGCCAGCACCCGGGCGATTTCTATTCTCTGCCGCTGGCCGCCCGAGAAATTCCGGCCGCCCTCCAGCACCATGCCATTATAGCCGCCCTCCCGCTGCATTATTTCGGTATGCAGCCCGGCGTCGCGGGCAGCCAGGATCATTTCGAAGTCTTCAATAGCTTTATCCCACATCTTTATGTTGTTGCTGATGGTATCCTCAAACATGATAATATCCTGGTCGACTACGGCCACCGAGCCGGTAAAAACCTCCCGGCATATGCCCTGCTGATCCTGGCCGTCAAACTCGATTTTACCGCTCCAGGGCTTATAAAGGCCGGAAATCAATTTGGAGAGGGTGGACTTTCCGCACCCCGAGGTGCCTACCAGCGCAATTCTCTGGCCCGGTTTGACATCCAGGTTGAAGTTTTCAATCAAGGGTTCCGCCAGCCGGGAGTAGCCAAAGGTTACGTTTGTCATAGTAAGGGCGCCGCTCAATTTGTTATACTCCCGGTCATCATCTTTAACCTGGGGCAGGTACTGCACATCGGGCTGGTAATTCATCACATCTTCCACTCTCTCCATGGAGGAACGCATTTCCTGTATACCCTGTCCTAATCCGATAAAGGCATCTACGGGCGCCAAGAATGAGGTCATAAAGCCCTGAAAGGCCAGGAGCATACCCACGGTAAATTCTCCGTTCATGATCAGCATAACCCCCAGCACCAGCACAGCCAGGTTGGCAATCTGCTGCAGGGCTCCGGGAACCGCCCCCAGGTATTGATTGAGCAGGGCGAACTTGACCGATGAGCTGTTGACCGAAGCCTGGAAACCGGCCCAGCGTTCAAAATAACCGTTTTCCGCCCCGGATGCTTTGATGGTTTCAATCATTTCTATACCGCTCATAGTAGTGGCCGCCAGTTTACCGCTGTCGCGCATCTGGGCCCGGGTTATGTTTAAGCGTTTTTGGGAAATAAGCCGTGCCACCCACATATTTATAAAAGTAGCCGCCAGGCCTACAGCGGTTAGCAAAAGGCTGTATTTTACCATAACCACCAGGTAAAATACCAGCATAGCCAGGTTTAACAAGACCGGGGCCAATTGGCTTATTAAGGTTTCTGCGATAAGCTCGTTGGAGCTCTGCCGGGCGGCAATATCACCGGCCATGCGCTGCGAAAAAAACTCCACCGGCAGGCGCAGGACATGCCAGAAGAAGGTGGTGTTGGCTACTATGGCCAGCTTCCCTCTGATTTTTAGCATGTATAAGGTGTTGATGACGGAGACGATGATCTGAAAAGCGAGCAGGCCGCTCATGGCCAGTATAAAGGGGTAAAGCCAATCGGGATTGGCCCCGGTTAAAATTCGATCCATAAACACACGGGCAAAAACCGGCGTCATAACCCCGGCCACCGCCGTTAAAATACCGGTGAGAATTACAAACA
>JBDKUE010000051.1:0-5799 GCA_039679855.1 Syntrophomonas sp. | reverse complement strand
TGGTCCGAACAGGTAGGCCCTGACAGCTGATCGTTATTTAAAAATACATTATAAACCTTGATGGCCAGGATGGCCAGTTGGGATGAATCATGAGGCACTTTTCCCTCCGGGAAGCATTCCGCGCTCTCTCTAATAAACCGGGCCGCTTTTTTTATTGCAGCATGCTGGTCCAGGCCCGCTTGCCCCTGGTAAGAGAATTTCCAGCGCCGTACCCGCTCGTTAACCAGTACTTTGTCGTCATCTCCGGCGTCTATTCCGGATGCGGCAAATATCCGGCAGTCATAGGCCCGGCAGGTCTTGGAACGGTGTTCATAGATCGAGCACCGGTCATTGACCAGCAATGGACACTGGCCGTTTTCAAAATAACCCAGGAGCCGGTTGCCCCTGGGCAGTCCTGGAGCCGGGAACAACAACTTCTTGTCAATCCGGCTCAGGGTTTCTTTTTCCTGGGGTCTGATATGTATAAAATAAGAAGCCTGGCAGCAGGCCTGGCAGCCGCCGCAGGGTACTTCCATTCCTTGATCCTGAAGCAGGGCCTGGCGGAAATCCTCAAGCCAGATTGAAAAATCGCCGGCTGGTATCTCCTGGGGCTGTTCGACTTTGATATCCGAATATCTGGTTTTATCATCCATTAGAATAGCGCCTTTCTTGCTTCCTTGTTCCTTCCATTATACCCGATACTTATTATCTGCGCCGTGTAGTATCCACGACGGGCGGGGTGCAAAAGCACGGCCGCCCGTAACCGGGCCCGCAGCGAATTCGATACCGGACCACAAGGGTACTATTTTTTATATCAATTTTCCAGGGGATCTTGAAAAGCGCTCCATATTATTTTAATACCTGAGAGCCATGTAAAATTTGCACATCTTCAGTGGCCAGTGGGAAGAATCTCTCCACTGCCCCGGCGCAGTTCACAAGAAGCTCCAACATCAGGGGTGAATCAACCACCCTTCCTGTAGAAATTATATTAACTCCCCTCCTGAACAACGGTTCCGGGTAAATAGCAGCTGTATGACCATAGACGATAACTCGTTTTCCCTGACATTGGGCCAATATTTCCTCCATGGTATTGGAGACCAGCGCACAGCCCGTAATTATTACCGTATCTGAAGCTTGAAAACAGGGACCGGCGGTTTCAGCCGCAACCACCCTGGCGCAGTGCGGTCCTGAAGATACTCCCTGGCTGGAAAATACCGTCGCTTTAAACAGTTCCGGTTCCAGTTCGGTGACATAGGTGGTTCCTGCTATTTGGGCCACATTGCGAACCATCCCGCCAAAGCCGACCATAGTCACTGTTTCTCCGGGGTTTACCTGTTGACTGGCATGTTTCTCTGCTCCGACTGAAAATTGGTAACCCAGTGGATTCAGATATTCTTCATTAATAAAAGGCCTGGACAGCGCGTTTAACAAGGCCACCAACAAAGAGCGCAGCAGTAATGTAGAATTGTTGTCCGGCTTCATCCCCTCGATTTTTTCATGAAGCTCCCGGGCCACATCCAACCCCATTTTACCTGGCTGGCCGGCTAGAAATGTTTCGATCGGGTTGTCGTTAAACTGCCCTCCGGATCTGATATTCATGGCCAGACCCATGTCGCCGTTGTTTAGCAGCATCCCGGAAAAAGCAGGGTTTATTACGATCTTATCTAGCCTGGGACTGTCCTTCATATTTTCATGCAGATGCTCAATGACTTCCTGCAGAATCATATTGTTCTTTCCTTTCTTCATGGAATACAGACTCTTATACAAACTCCTCAACCGGCGCACAAAAGGTCATCGCTTGTTTGCTTCGCTCATCGCGGGAAGTATAAAGCCGGATATCAATCCCGTAAGCCTGGCTCAGATTGCTCTCCTTGAGAACCTCCCGGGGATTTCCCGCCGCCAGAATATTGCCGTTGTGCATTAAGGCCAGCCGGTTGGGATATATGAAAGCATGATTGGGATAGTGAGTGGTCATAATTACGGCCCGGCCCTCTTGAACCAGTTCTCTTATCAGCCGCAGGATAATTGTCTGGTTTTTAAAATCCAGGTGGGAAGTCGGTTCATCGAGCAGTAGTATCAAAGGCTGCTGGGCTAATACCCGGGCTATCAAAACCAGCTGCCGCTCCCCTCCACTCAGCTCCGTATACCGCTGCTCCCTCAAATGGGAAATGCCTACTCGGTCAATTGCTTCATCAACTACAGCCATGTCCCGGCTGGAAGGAGAAGCAAAAAAGTTCATATTGGGCGCCCTGCCCACCAGAACCATTTGTCTAACGCTAAAGGGGAAGGCCGTATCCTGGTCCTGGGGTACATACCCAATAGCCGAAGCGATTTTACGTCTGGTCATAGAGGCCAAATTTATGCCATCCAGACAGACTTCGCCGGATAAAAGAGGCATCATACCGGCCAGACACTTTAACAAGGTAGTTTTGCCGCATCCGTTTTGCCCCAGCAGGCATAGGAATTGATTTTCCTCAAGCTCCAGGCAAATGCCTGTAAATATTGACTTATCCTTCGTGTAACCGAATGTTCCGTTTCTGATTTCCAACTTCATGACCAGCTTGTTCCCTTCCTGAGCAGATACGCGAAAAAGGGCGCACCAATAATGGCAGTCAATATGCCTATCGATATTTCCGCCGTGGTCAGACTGCGTGCTAAATCGTCCATCAGTACCAGATAGGTTCCGCCCAGTGATATTGAAACTGGTATTAGATCTTTATGATCAGGCCCAACCAGGATTCTCGCAACATGGGGTATGACCAGTCCCACCCATCCAATGACGCCGCTTATCGCCACTGCGGTTGAGGTGGCCAGGGTGCATAAAACGATCAAAACCAGGCGAAACGCTTCGACATTCATGCCCAGTGATCTGGCTTCCTCCTCCCCCATGGCCAGTACATTGAGCCTCCAGCGAACCAGCCATAGGATGAACAGGGAAGCTAGCATAATGGGAACCGAGTAGGTCAAATCATTTGAAGATATCTTGGCAAAACTGCCCATCAACCAGAAGACAATGGCCGGCATTTTATCGAGCGGATCAGCCACGCTCTTCATCAAAGAGACCAGGGCGGAAAATAATCCGCCCACAATAATACCGGATAATACCAGCGTTAAGGTTGATGTGGTCTTGTATATGCGGCTTACTGAATAGGTTATGCCCACGGCTACCATTCCAGTTATAAATGCGGCTAGTTGCACTACCGAAATGGGCTCCCCCAGTAATAGTGCGGCGGCTGCCCCTAAGGAAGCACCATTGGATACCCCCAGAATATGATCTGAAACCAGCGGGTTGCGAAAAACGCCTTGAAATACAGCTCCCGATACGGAAAGACTCATTCCCACCAGCAGGGCTAAAAGAATTCTCGGCAGTCGAATTTCGAAGATAGCCGTCTGCAAATTGGCCGAGAAATCTCCCCCTGCTGCAAAAGGTAGTTTTGAGATTATCAGGGATAAAATTGTAGCCGCATCCGCCTGGAAGTTGCCGATGAATAACGACCCAATGACTGCTCCCAGGGGCAGAATGATCAAAATCAGCTTGTTTTTGAGCCACATACTAGCCTACTGGCCCTTACCCTTGCCGGCGCCGTTTCCACCACCGGTACCGTTTCCTCCGCCAGTGCCATTTCCTCCTCCGCCGCCTTGCCCGGTAGAAGCTGGCGGGTTGAGAATACTTTTTACATCATCATCTGTCAAAGTAAAACCGATGATATCGGCCCAATACTTTTTGATCTCATTTTCAATTACGATGTCTTTGAACTGGTCCGGGTAAGCCCTGGTGCCCAGCCAAAGGGGCAGCAGCACGGCGGATTCGCAGGAGGGCCGGTTCCAAATAAAGCCCCCTACTGGAAGCATGAATACCTGGTTGTTCTTTACCGCTTTCAGCTGCGACCACCCCGGATCGTTTTTCAGGTCTTCCGGTTTGCCCGTATCGATGACAATAATATCCGGATCCCATTTGAGCAGGTGCTCGAGGGATACGTTGGATAAGCCGCCCTCTTTGCCGGCTACTGAGCTTATTTCCTGGGAAGCGTTTAGACACCCGGCCGCTTCAACTTGATATTGCATATAGGTGTCGCCGCCATAGGTGGTGAGATGGTCAGCCCCATAGCCCAGATAGACTTTGGCCTTCTTATCGGCAGGAATACCCTCAGTCTTTTGTTTTAAAACATTTAGTACATTGTCCAGGTACTGGCAATATTTTTCCGCTCTTGCACCGGCTCCGAATACTTCCCCAAAGAGCCTGACTTCAGCCTTTCTCACATTAAAGACATCGGCCGGGCTGGAGCTGGTATCGACTCTTACCGTGGTTATATGAGCGGTTTTATCAACCAGTTCCATATCGGTCTCCGAACCGATGGCAAATTGCGGGTTGCTGTTTAACAATGCCTCAACATTCATATCGGCTGCCTGGGCACGGGGAGCTGGAATTTGAGCCTGCCTGGGGTAGAATTTTTCGAAAAGCTTGTAGCGGTACTGGCTGGCAGTCATGGCGCATAGCTTGTCCTGGGCGCCAACAATATACATTATCTGAACCTGTGGAGAGGTCAGTACTGCCACCCGCTCAATTTTGTCAACAGCCGGCAAATTTATTTTATTGCCCTTCATATCGGTGACAACCCTGGTATTCTGCCCGGCATCGGTGCTGGTCTTTTTCGATGAACAGGCTGCGATCATGGTTGACAATAGGCTAAGTATCATCAAAACAATTAATACCTTGCGTCTCTTTATAATCTTCCTCACAGTCCCATCTTTCCCTTCGATTATGAATTCCAAGTTATTCACCATAGTCCCAATAATGAAGTCTTTCTACTAATCTTCAATCTCTTCCTTCTGGCAGG
Source organism: Syntrophomonas sp. (assembly GCA_039679855.1). GTDB lineage: Bacteria > Bacillota > Syntrophomonadia > Syntrophomonadales > Syntrophomonadaceae > UBA5314. The sequence continues at coordinate 982 of JBDKUE010000051.1, read as the reverse complement.
TGCACTTTTCCTGGCCGTGGCATTCCTGGATCTGTATAGGGGAACATTCACCCGGTTTTCTACCCTCAAGCTTCTCAGGATGTTTGCAGAAATCATCTTTCTGACACTGGCACATTTATATTCCCTCCCTTCGGTTGAAATTCTTCCATTTATAGCGGCTGGTTAATTACCGCCATGCAGCCCTGATTGGCCAGATTTCTGGCAAAACACTCGATGCAGATATCGGCCCCGGTGGTGGCATGGGGAAACATGCTGCGGCTGCCCACCGCCACCCGTTTGATCCCCATCTTAGCCCCGATGGTATCGGTGGGAATGTCCCGGAAATACCCGGAGAACGGATAAGGTTTATTTTCGTTGTCATCTTCATAGTAGCGATGGCCCTGGGGATAAGCGAAGAAGTTGTGCCTCCCCATATAAATGGCAAAGAACTGCAACTCTCCCTGCTCATAGAAATACCATCCCTGGGAATTGGCACAGCGTTTATAGCTCAACGGAAAGTCTTCCTCCCCCATCCCTTCGACAACTATCAGGGCGATCTTCTTTGCCGGCAGATGCCCTTCGATCAAATCCCGGATGTCAGTAAGCGTTTTGACCTGTCCCAAATCGCTGGCAACCGGAATGAAGTAGTTGTGCGCCGGAATGTTCACCGGCCTTCGCAGGGTCAAGCCGGGGGCTTTGTAGGTATACCCCTCTTTGGCAACCACAAAGTAATCCGGCAAACGTATTGCATCTTCCGATGTCCCTTCAAAAAGATGCATTAGCTCACTTTTGCTGACCAGCCTTTCCACCTGGGGCAGGCTCTCTATATACTTTAAATCCTTTAGGCTTGGATCATGAATGCCGGCATAGCTGGCTGTCCAATTACTGGCAACCGCCAATCCGTCCAGACGGCTCAGATTGATATAGCCCTTGATGGGAACCAATCCGCCCGAACCTACTATTACCGGCGTAAATCCGGAACGTTCTACCAGGCGCTCAATCT
>JBDKUE010000202.1:0-17057 GCA_039679855.1 Syntrophomonas sp. | reverse complement strand
GGCACAGCCTTGCTGAAAGGCCGCGGCCCCAAAAACACCCCTAAAATGGCCCCGAACAGGGTTATTGCCGAAGCGATCAGGAAGCAGTCGTCTATCGCGTTTACCAGCGATAATTTGGCCATCTGCCGGGCGGCCAGGGCCAGTCCCACATACTGGTACTGCAATGTAGACCATCCTTGATAAACAGCGGTCTGGCTAAGCCAGGCCCATAACCCTGCAGCCGCTGTACTCCCCAGATTACTGTTCTGAACCAGATTGGCGTAGTGAAACACCTGGCGGTTTTGAAGAACGGCACTGAAAAAAGCCACCCCCAGAGAAGCCGCACACTGGCGAATAACGTTGCCCAGGGCTGATGCCCGGCTGATTTTTTCCATCGGTATTTTCACCATCCCGGCAGTGGTAACGGACATCATGGATAGCCCCATCCCCACACCCCGCAGCATGGTCCACCCGATCAAGACCGAAAAGGCGGTAAGCTCTGTAAAACTCACCATTTTAAAGGTTGTAAAGGCGCAGATAACCAGGCCGGTCATTACCACCCCCCGGGCTCCATAGCGATCAAAGATTTTGCCGGATACGGGCATAACAAGCGCTGTGGCCAGGGCCGCGGGAAGCAGCAGCATCCCGCTCTGCATGGCGGTCTGCCCCATGACGTTTTGTATATACAGAGGCAGTAAAAACATAGCTCCAAACAGCCCGATATTTAAAACCGATCCAACTACCACGGATACAGTAAACATAGCGTCTTTGAAAATACGCAGATCCAGGAGCGGCTCAGGGTGGTTCAATTCGTTGTACACAAAAATGCTCAGGGTGGTTACGGACACTATCAAGAGCCCCAAAATGTAGGTGGAGGTCCAGCCGTATTTAGAACCCTGACTGGTAGCCAGGAGCAGACAGAAAAGACCGGTGGCTGAAGAGATAAAGCCCACCCAATCGAAATGCTTGCCTTTCAACAGGGGGCTTTCTTTAAGCAAAAGTCCGGCCAGGAAGAGGTTGATTATTCCGATAGGCACATTGACATAAAATATCAAACGCCAGCTGATATACTCAACCAGATATCCACCAAAGGTGGGGCCGATAGCTGGAGCGGCCATGGCGGCAATTCCGTATACACCCATAACCATACCGATTTTATCCCGCGGTGTTACTCGATATACGAAGGCCATACCCACGGGCTGCATCATTCCTCCTCCAACCGCTTGAATTATCCTGGCCGCCACCAGGCTGTTTACCCCCCAGGCAAGTCCTGAAATGATAGAACCCAGGGTAAAAAGAGCCAGTGCGATAGAGTAAATGCGTTTATAGCCGAAGGTGTCACCCAGGTATCCGGAGATGGGCATAACAACTCCCAGGGTCATGGTGTAGGCGGTCAAAACCCACTGGATGGAGTCCTGGCCGCAGTTAAAGATAAGCATCATTTTGGGCAGGGCAACATTGACTATACTGTTGTTCAGTATAGCCATAAAGGTCCCAATGACTATTACAATTATGCTGGTCCAGCTAAATTGGCCGGGCGTGTTTTCGTTCATAGGCCGGTTCTCTCTCATGCGGTTCATACTAGATCGTGTGAATTTTTATAACAGCGGACATTCCCGGTCGAAGAAGAAGCTTGCCTTTTTCGGGCACAATTTTTATGGGGAGGCGCTGCGACACCTTGGTATAGTTGCCAGAAGAACTTTCGGTGGAGATTATTGAAAACACTGATTGAGCAGCTCCCCCGATGGTGTCTACCTGGCCGTTTAGAGTCTGACCGGAATAGGCATCTATGCTTATTTCCACCTTTTGACCTGGTTTTATGCGGGCAATGTCCTGTTCATCGATGTTGGCAGTAATGTAGGCATTTTCTAGATCGCAGATGCTTAAAATGGTCTGCCCGAAGGACACATTCTCACCGGCCTGCACCGACACCCGGACCACCGTGCCTGAAATCGGCGCCTTAATCGAGGCATTATCCAAATTGTATTTGGCCACTTCATAGTCAGCCCGGGCTTTTTTAAGTTGGGCCTGATATATGGCACCCGAGGTTTTTTGGGTTGCATCGTCTTTGGCCACGGCGTCTTCAAGAGCGGCCTGGGCCGCCCCGCTGTTGGCCCGGGCAGTATCCAGTGCAGCTTCCAGGCTATCTACCTTGGCCTGGCTCACCTTATATGCTTCTTCCGACACTGCCCCGGCCTGGTAAAGGGTTTCGTTCTGCTTCAGGGCTCTTTCTCCTTCAGCCAGGGCTATCTCACAGGTCTTCTCGGTTCCCTGAGCGGCGTTTAACGCATCTTCGGCTTTGGCGACAACCGCATCCGCCGACCTAATGTCTTCAGGAAGCTTGTCATAATTGGCCTGGGCCTGCTCCAGAGCCGCTTCAGACTGGTTGAGAGCCAGTTGCAGGGGAACCAGGTCCAGCTCGGCGATAACCTGGCCCTGTTCTACGTACTGTTCCTCCTTAACTTCGATAGCTTCCAACCGGCCGTTCAGTTTGGAGCTTATATCCACAATGTCTCCCGCAACCTTGGCATTGTCGGTTGAGACAAGCTTTTTGGCATATTCGTGCCAGACCAGACCTCCAATGGCCGCCAGGCCGATAAACGCGAGCAGTATAATCACACTCAGGCGCCGTTTCGAACCCGCCCATGCCATGGCTTTTTGAGTTTCCTGAACGGCCTCCTGCAATTCTTCACTCACCGGTTAATCCTCCCCCATCAGCCAAAATACCTTTAAATATAATTGATTGGATGATTTCTTCACCTAGTTCTCTGATTGGCTCCCCCTGCCAGATTTCCAGGGGTTCCAGGCTGAAGCCGCGCAGTATATTATTTAATACCCTGGCAAAGCGGCGGCTGTCCACTTGAATAAAAACGCCCTGCTCGGTTCCTTTCTCCAGCACCGTTGCCAGAAGCTCGAATTTTCTGTCTCTAAGGGCATGCAGTTCTTCCACCCATTCCCGTTTAAAGGCAGCGTTTCGTTTTAGTGACATATAGGTCAGAAATATTCGGTTGTTTTTTAAATACTCCCGGTAAGTCAGGCTGATTACTTCTTTCAGAGTTGCGTACGGGTCCTGACCTTTATCGCAGCAGGCTTCAAGCATTCGGTTGATTTCGCTTGAGGAACGCCTTAACAGGCTGAAAAGAACTTCTTCTTTGCTTTCGAAATACTGGTAAAGGGTGGCCTTGCCCATTCCGGCAGCATCGGCAATGTCCTGAACCGTCACCGCTTCATAGCAGCGTTCGCAAAACAGCTGGTGAGAGGCTTCGCTGATAAGCCCTTTTTTAAACTGGCGAACGGCGTCTTTTTTAGCCATATTATTATTCTCCCGCTTTCCGACCAATCAGTTCAGTTTTTCGACTCATTGGTTCAATAATAAAAATACCTTGACCGGGTGTCAAGGCATTGGGGAATGTATTCCATTGTATACAAGATGTCCTTTTATCAGGCTCAGGTCAGTTTGCCGTGCACCGCCAGCCAGATGCAGGGGGGTTCCTGGGAGGTCCACTCCACCCGGTGCCGTTCACCGGCCGGGATCAACAGCCAGTCCCCGGGCTCCATAAACTGCGAATACCCGTCGCCCCAGGCCATAACCGCCTGACCCTGCAACAAGACCACCCATTCATCGCGGTTCTGTTCATACCAGAAACCCGGCGGTGAGGCCTGCCCGGCCGATATTATGCGTTCAATGTGAACCCCCTGATCGGGAATCAAGTCTTCGTAGATCTCCTGGTCCGGATTTAAAGGAGGCAGCTCAAACAGGTTCATTTTTTACGTCCTTTCTGGTTTCAAATATATATCAACATCCCACTCCCTGGAATGTCTTAATTCACTAAAGCGGTGGTTTAGGTGCTGTATCGTCGTTTCCCAATCCCCTAAATTAGAGCAAAGATACCCCTTAGCTAAGATAAATGTGGATAAAAAGGGAAAGGCCGGTGATAAAAAGGCAGCTTGGCGGCAGTATCCTTTTTTCTACCATAATAGTTTAGCACAGGCTCACAGCCTGTAAAACAGAAGTATTACATTTCGTTTTTCTCCCCGGGCCTGTTATCCACCCGATTTAAATCGGTGCATGCCTTTAACTATCATTATTACCGGGTTTGTGCATTTCATAGCAAACCTTATGCGCACATTTTCAGAACAAAAGAAAGTTTTCTCAAGCATTGCTAGTACTCAGTTAACCCTAATTCTGTATATTAGCGTCGGTTAAATTCTCGCATGATTGCGTTGCCGTCAATCGCAATACGTCCAGTATTACTCATTACTGACGCCCATGGACGGGCTAATACGGCGACGTTCATGGACGAACTAGTGCGGCGGTGGCAGGACGCCAATGAGCCGCCGGTGCCAGGACGGCAAGGAGCCACGAGCCCGCCTTGTCCTGCAAAAATTTCGGGCTAACAGAGTACTAACGTAAAGATGCCTATTTGGTTGGGCAGGGTGATCCTGTTAATATATAAACAGTAAAGCAGCATCACGGCGTGCCTAAAAGGAGCGACTCAATGTGGATCTAAACAATGTATTGCGCACTCATCCGGAAGTCTTTTTCGTGGACAGCCTGGCTCCCCTTGAAGAAGCCCGCCTCATGGGCGATAGACGAGGGAGATTTCATTATCAGGAAGGCTCCGGCTACCTGGCTGAAGCCGGTTTCAGCACTGCTGATTTTTACTACAATCACTATAATCCCCTGGCGCCCTTTTGCTACTTTAAAGACCACTTAATAGTGGATTTTCCCAGGTTTACAGCAGAAACCATGATGAAATACGGGGTGGTTGACAGCATTAAATTGGCCCGGGCCAAATTGGACGCCGCGCTGGCCGCTGCCGATTATAAAACCTTTTTTGCCCTGCTTGATACCCGCCTGGCCCTCCTCATGTACATCAAGCATTTCCAGTCAATTTTACCCGACCAGAGAAGCAGTATTTTCTGGCGCCTGTATGCCCGCTGTGATTGGCGACTAAATACCTTTCCGGCGGAATTTATTGAAACCGTTAAGCAAACTCGTCTCCCTCTAAAGGCCGCTCCCGACGGATTGACTGTTTATCATGGAAGCTTACACAGCCTGCGTTCTGTTCATGAAGCCTATTCCTGGACCCTTGATGTCAATACCGCCATCTATTACGCCACCCGCCTGCAAAAGAAGGGCCGGATCTTTAAAGCACAGATTCCTCTGGACCAGGTTCAGGCCTTTATCCCCTGGAAAAAAGAGTATGAGGTAGTGGTGTTCCCCGGAACAGTTAAGGATGCTGAAGAGATTACCTTTTGTTCCGCTTCTTATTATATAAAGAAAATGAAGTCAGCAAGGGTATGGTCCTTGTATAAGGATTATGCAGCCCGGATCAAGCAGGAAATATTCTACCGGCCGACCGGCATCCACGGTCTGACCCATACCCGCCACGTACTATTAATGGCTTTGCTGCTGGGGTGGCTTACCAACTCGGACCTTAAGGACCTTAAGGTCCTGGCTGAAACCGCTCTATATCACGATATCGGGCGCAGCAATGACAACTTTGATCCGGAGCATGGCAAGGCTAGCTATGAGAAAGCCGAAGAATTGAATTTATTTGAAGTTCCTGACCAGGAAAAAAGCCTGGTGCGATTTCTGATTGAAACCCACTGTATGAATGACGGGCAGGGCATGATCCTACTCGACCAGTGGCCGAAGCTTGACCGGGAGCGAGCCTTGCATCTTTTCAAGGTGTTCAAGGATGCGGACGGCCTGGACCGGGTAAGGATCATGGATCTGGATGCCAGACAACTGCGCCTTCCCGAGTCCTGGAAGCTCCTTCTCATGACCCGTCAGCTTCTGGACTTCCCCAGTCTGGTTAAATAGCTCAGGTACTCAGGTCTAATACTCTGTTAAAAGAGAGTCTCCTGCGTTGAACGATAAATTCTGGTCTGGTTCCCTCCGGCTCTTTTGGCTTCATAAAGAGCCATATCAGCCATATTTATAGCTTCATTGCAGCCTTCAGCGGCTCCGGGAACTATAGAAAGGGCGCCCAGGCTGATGGTAAGCCAGGGCGAAGACGGGGAAGCATCGTGCCTGATCTGTAGAGCCTCCACGTTCTTGCGAATAATTTCAGCCACGGTGAGGGTCCCTTCTTCATCAATACCCAGTGCTATAAAGAGGAATTCCTCTCCTCCGTAGCGGGCTACAAAGTCTGTTGAACGGCGGCGGCTTTCATCAAGCGCGGCAGCAACTTGGGTCAACGCCCGGTCGCCCTGCACATGCCCGCAGTGGTCATTGTAGGCCTTAAACTGATCAATATCGATCATGATAATGGCAACCCGGGATTGCTCGCGAAGCCCCCGGCGCCACTCAAATTTCAGAAACGCCTCCAAGCTACGGCGGTTGGGTATGCCCGTCAACTGGTCAACCAGAGAAAGTTGGATAAGCTCCTGGTTGGCTTCTTTGAGAAGCCGGTTTTGCACTTCGATTAATCCCCGCACTTTGAATTCGCTGGTGTAGGACTTGTACTGGTTTCTTGAAATAAACCAGGCCAACACCATAAAAATAGCCAGATTCATATAATGACTGACCAGGGCCTGAACCGGAGGACGGGCAAATTGATGGCCGAAAATAAACACCAGTACTGAAGCCAGGTATGGAATTAATAGAGTCCGGTCGTCCATATACATCAAGAGGGAGCCCAAAAGCAGAATTATCAAAAAGGCCGCCAGGCTCCCCCCGGCATTTCCGGTACTTAGGGTAAACAGCGCCCCCCAGATCATAGTCAGGGTTAAATAAGACACCAGCAATGCCTTTATGGTTGAGTCTTTTACCTGGTTGGCCCTGTGCAGTTTTCCGAGTTTATCAAATACAAACAAGTAGGCTACCGAACCGACAACCAAGACAACCAATAAAAACAGGTCAGCACTCAAGGACTGGTTTACGCCCGTCTGTGCCAGTAAATTGACAAGGAATAAGAGTAATTCAAGCAGCAGAACAACAATTATATATAAGCGCACCCGCTCCAAATTGTAGAAGCTCAGTTCTCGTCCCATTTCTTCTCCGTCTTGGATCGAATGCAGCTTTTTTAATGGTATGAGTCTGTTCATTACTAATAACCACCCCGGGATAGTCCATCTCAAATATACTCCGACTTCATCCACCATTACCATTTGCAGGCATACAAGGAAATGTTTATGTCTTCCCTATAAAACATCCCCTATTTACTTTCGATAAAAATGTTGTTTTACTTTAATTTTCCATGATTACAAATTTTTATCCAGGGATGGTATTTAATAACGTTTTTTTAAAGGAGCCGGTTAGGTCACTTCTTAATAAAAATCGTATTGTTTAAGAATAGTAGTCTGGGCCGCCTAACATTTTGATAAAAGAACAGCCGCCTACAGTCCCTTTGAGCCAGTCTCCGGGGCAAGGCGGCCATCCTAAGAAGAGGAAAAGTCTATGCCTACTTAACCAATATACTCCAGGCCAGTTGAATACTTTCACCTGATCATGGCAGCCAATCCATAATTTTTACCCCTGCTCATCACTCCCTATGACTGGAACCATCCCTGTCTATACAGGAGTATGATAAAGTAAAATCGGCCGGGGAGAGGTTTTCATGCCAAGCACTGAACTGGGCCCCATAAAATGCGTCTATATCGCCCAATATTATTCGGACCACAATTTTATTCAGGAACCTTCCTTATTTGTATCCCGCTATAAAAACGCCGGCGACGTTTACCGCAGCCTGCTGCAATTTCCTCTATCCCACGGCCTTTACCGACCGGTGCCTGCTTCTGCTCTGGAGCGGGTGCTCTTAAAACTGGATATTATCCGCAACGACATACCCCGGGGTAATATCCTGGTTTCGGTTCACAATGTCTGGCAGGCCTGGCTGGAGAATACAGTAAACTGGCTTAACCAACCGCTCTTTTCCATTTCACCAGAAATCTCCTGCCCGGTAAGAGCAGGGTTTACGGGCAGCCTGGAGTTCGATCTGACCGATTTGGCCAGGAGCTGGCAGCAAGGGGCATTAAGCAACTACGGGCTGTTGTTGTCCGGCGACGAAGAGCACAACCGGCTCATATCCCTGGCCGGCAGGAATCCCCCCTCCGGGCGAAAGCCTCCCCGTCTGGAATTGGAATATAAAAGAAAAGCACTTAATAAATCACTGCGGCCATAATTCTGTCAATTGCGAAAGCCTCTAGTAAAAAACTTATAATCCGGGCAGGAAAACGATACTTCAGGGGATAATATGGTAATGACGGAAGGAGTCAATCATATGAACCCACCAAGAAATCTTACCCGGAACAATATAAACCGGCTTGATCCTTACATCCCCGGATACCAGCCCGAAAACCCGGAATCGGTGCTCAAGTTAAACGCCAACGAAAATCCCTATCCCCCATCGCCAAAAGTACTTGAGGCCCTGCACGGCAATATAAGCGATGTGCTGCGCCTTTACCCCAACTCGCGCAGCACCAACCTGCGCCGCCAACTGGCCCGGGTATATGAAGTGGATGAGACCCAGGTCTTTGCCGCCAACGGTTCGGATGAAATCATCTCCTTGATCTTCAGGACCTTTGTCGATGAGAACGATCTAATAATGTCCCCTTATCCAACCTATACTTTTTATCAGACGGCGGCTGAAATACACGGGGCCAGGTACCAATCTATAGATACTGACCAGGACTTCAGGGTAAACCTGAACCAGTTTTTAGACTCCCCGGCCAAAATCGTGTTTCTGGCCAATCCCAACGCTCAAACCGGGCTGCTGCTTCCTCCCCGCGATATTGAGGCGTTTCTGGTTGATTTCAACGGTTTGCTGGTGGTGGACGAGGCATATATCGACTTTTGTTCTCATCCATCCAGCGTTTATAGGTTATCCACCCGCTATGATAATCTTATTGTCATGCGGACTTTTTCCAAGTCTTATTCCCTGTGCGGAATCAGGGTCGGTTTTGCCTTCGGTCATCCCAGCCTGATCGAGTCCCTGGACAAAACCAAAGACTCGTACAATATTGCCTATCTAAACCAGGTGGCGGCTATTGCCGCCCTGGAGGATGTCGCTTATATGGAAGCCAATGCCCGGCGCATCAAAACCAGCCGGGAGACCTTCCAGCGGACCCTAAGTGAAATGGGCTTTGTCTATCTTCCTTCGGACGGCAATTTTGTTTTGCTGCGCCACCCCCGGCTGCCGTCGCGGATGGTTTATGACTCCCTAAAAGAAGGAAACATTTTAGTGCGCTACTTTGAGCAGCCGCGCTTGCAGGATTATGTGCGTATAAGCATCGGTACCGACCCGCAATTGGTGCGGGTCCTGGCGGCTCTACAAGCCATGGCCGCCGGGCTCAGCAATAAGGCGTAACTACTTAATTATCAGGAAAGGGTGATAGCGGTGATCTCAAAACAGATCAAAAATGATGTCCAGAACGCCTCCTGGATAAGGGCCATGTTTGAAGAGGGGGAGCGTCTTCGTCAGATTCACGGTGCAGACCAGGTGTTTGACTTCAGCCTGGGCAATCCTGATTATGAACCGCCTCTGGCGGTGCGGGAAGAAATGAAGCGGCTGCTTGACATCCCGGGCATTCACAAATATACCAGCAATGCAGGCTATCCCGACGTACGGGATAAAATTGCCGCCCAGTTGAAAAAAGAAACCGGACTTCCCTTCGCCGCCGAGCATATTATAATGACCTGCGGAGCCGCCGGCGGCCTCAACGTGGTATTAAAGACCATATTGAATCCCCAGGAGGAGGTCATCCTGTTATCCCCGTATTTCGTTGAGTACGGGTTTTACACTCAAAATCACGGGGGCCAACCGGTAGCGGTGGAGACCGGATCGGACTTCATGCCCGACCCTCAAGCCCTTGCAAAAGCCATAACCCCCGCCACCAAGGCCATTATTCTCAATTCCCCCAACAACCCCACCGGGGTTATTTATCCCCCGGAAATATTAAAACAGATGGCCCTGGTTCTGGAGCAAAAAGAGCAAGAGCTGGGTACCGCCATCCTGGTGATTTCCGATGAACCTTACAGCAAGCTGGTCTATGAAGGAGCAGTAGTTCCCAACTTGATGAACTACTTCAAGCACTGCGCGGTGGTCAATTCCTTCAGCAAGTCCCTGGCCCTGCCCGGGGAAAGAATTGGCTACATTGCTTTGAGCCCCCGGATAAAAGACGTGGAAAGCCTGGTGGGAGGCATGACTTTTGCCAACCGCACTCTGGGCTTTGTCAATGCCCCGTCACTGTTCCAGAAACTGGCCGGGGCCTGTCTGGAAGAAACCCCGGACACCCTTGTATACCAGCGGCGCCGGGATCTGCTCTACAACCACCTGACCTCGCTCGGGTTTTCCTGTGTCAAGCCTAAAGGGGCCTTTTATCTGTTCCCGAAGAGCCCGATTGCCGATGATGTGGAATTCGTCCAGCAGGCCCTAAAATACAACCTGCTGGTGGTCCCCGGCCGCGGTTTTGCCTGTCCCGGCTACTTCCGCCTGGCCTATTGCGTGGACGAAAAGACTATCGTAAACTCCTTTCCCGCCTTTACCGCCCTGGCCGCGGAGTACTTCAAGTAATCGACGGCAACCGACCGTAAAGGGACACGACTTCGGACAAGCGACCGAAGTCGTGTCCCTAACTTTTTCAGGGTGTCAAGTCGAGTTAACAAGCCTTGCTGTCCTTTGACCTATTTCTGCTCATACTATTGAAGTCAGCTACGTCATGAGCTACAATAAACTTAATAATGATAATCATTATCAATTATGGGGAGGAAGCAATGGGCAAGCATAGCATGAATGATACTATATCGGGGGAAAGGCCAGTCTTTATTACCGATCCCCTACTGAAAATAGACCGCTACCTTTTAAATCCTTTTACCGGATATCCTATTATGATCCTCTGTTTTACGGCTTTGTTTGCAGCCAGCTTCATCCTTGGCAAGCCCGTCTCTAACTGGCTGGGCCTGGGTTTAGACAAACTTGCGTTGTTCTTTGAGACTTCACAATTGGCCGCAGCACTGCCGGCTACCCTGACCAGTCTGGTATCAGACGGGCTGTTCCGGGGTATCGGTTCTGCCCTGGCCTTTTTCCCTCAGATGCTGATATTTTTTACCTTTTACACACTTATCAACGAAACCGGTTATACCTCCCGCATCGCACGTTTGATGCAGACTCCCATGAACCGTTTGCATATGGATGCCAATTCTTTCTCATGTCTGTTGATCGGCTACAGCTGTAATGTGCCATCCATTGTCAGTACCCGGGATATACCCCGGCGTCTGGACCGCCTGCTCCTGATGCTGCTTTCCACCTTTACCCCCTGTTCAGCTCGTTTTGGGGTCATACTCTATATAAGCGCTGCTTTTTTCTCTCCACTGGCTGCGACCCTGGTAATGAGCGGGCTAATCGTTCTCAGCCTGCTGGTCAAGGGCTTAATCGCCCTGCTGGTAAAATCACGCTATCCCCGGGTGGAAAACGGAAAAATAAAGCTGACTCTTCCCCCCCTGCATAAACCCAATCTCAGCGCTGTTTTGAGCCAGGCCCTGCAGCGCACCCTGGAATTTTTGAATAAGATTAAGAATGTGGTAATCATCAGTTCGGTTGCGGTATGGTTTCTATCCAGCTTTCCTGAAGGGGCAGGCTTTGAGCAGTCCTATGCTGCTATGCTGGGCCGGGCTTTAGAGCCGCTGGGCACCCTGGCCGGTCTGAACTGGCAGTTGATTATGGCCTTGTTTCTGGGCTTCTTCGCCAAAGAAACCACCCTCTCCACCCTGGGCATACTCTTCCATGCCTCTGAAGGGTTGGGCAACCTTTCCACTATCCTGGTCAGCCATATCAGCCCCCTGGCCGGTTTAAGCTTTTTGATCATGTTCATGTTCTACACCCCCTGCCTGGCCACGGTAAGCACCATCCGCCGTGAGAGCAACAGCCTTTCTTTTGCCGCTTTTTCGGTTGGCTTCTCCCTGGCTTTGGCCTACTCTTTGGGAGTGATGTTTTACCAACTGGGCCGCCTGCTGCTCTAGCCCATTCTGCCTGCCAACCCACGTGCCAGTACTCTGTCAACCCGGGTTTGTTTGCAGCATCGTTCAGAAAATTCCAGGCTCAAACCGTTTCATTTTGCCCTGGCTCTGTCGCGCCTTACCAATTCATTGGTCGAAGAATTTTTTCTGACGCCCCTATAAGGGAGGGGATATAATTATAGTATATTTTGGCAAGAACATAATTTGGGGAGAAAAGCATGCCCGAAATAGTTGTCAATTCGCCCACAGCACATGACTTTGACGGGGTTTACGCGCTTTTACAACAGCTCTGGCCGGGAAAAGATATGGACAGAGACGCAATAAACCGGGTGTACCTCCTGAGCCTGGAAACCGGGCAGTATCACTACCGGGTGGCCCGGCAGGGCAAGGACGTTATCGGTTTCATTTCCTGGGGTATTAAAAACAACCTCTGGGCCCAGGGCTGGCTGTTGCACATCGATGATCTGGTAATAGCTGAACAGTGGCGCGGCTGCCGGATAGGTGCCATGCTCATGGAGCACGCCCGGCAATACGCTCTGGATCAGGGCTGCCGCTACCTGGAACTGGACTCCGGGCTGCAGCGGGTCGACGCCCACCGCTTCTACGAAAAGTACGGATTCTGCAAACGCGCCTACAACTTCATTTTTGATGTTAAGACCACGTGATATCGGTACAGATGAAGGGAGAGTTTTCAATGAGAAACAAAGGCCTCCTAGCCCTGGTCCTCATGCTCGCACTGGTGGTTTTATTAGGTCTGACCCTTGGCTCCTGCAAAAATAAGAAAACGGTCACCGGCGAAACCCCTACCAAGCTGACCCTGACCGCTTCAGCCGCCGACTTCGGCCATTACCAGGAACACCCGGTCAATATCAAACCATGCGTCCCCCCCTATCAGGTCTCCCCCGATTTATCCAATATAGCCAACCGCAACCGTTTTGAATTTTCTCCTGATGCCCAGGCTTTGCTGGTTAAAAACGGGTTTGTAATTATTCCCGGCAACGGCCTCGAATTCTTCGGCCTCTACGAACCAAACCGCTATGACAAACTGCCCAACTTCGTCACTACCGACGCTATGCTTCACAACTACCACCTGTTTTTCACTCATCTATTAAAAACAGTGGAGCAGGAAAAATTGATTCCTTCATTAAAACAGCTCAATGGCAGCCTGCTCAGCCAGTCCACCCAGGTCTACCAGCAGCTTAAAGGAAGCCCCTGGGAGAATGCCGCCCGCCGCAACCTGGCCTTTTTCGCAGTGGGCAGCCGCCTGATGGATCCCTCCGTGGCGACTCCCTATGAAGTCCAGGCGGTGGTTGAGCAAGAACTGGCCTTAATAAACGCCCACCAGGGCTGGGCAGTATCCCCGGTGATGACTATGTCCACCAGCCAGAACGAACTGGAAAACCTGAAAGAGGATTACACTCAGTACATACCGCGCAGTCATTACGCCTCGTCGCCGGAAATGCAAAACTATTTCAAGTCCATGATGTGGTACGGCAGGCTTACCTTCCGGCTTAAAGATGTTGACGAGACCCGCTCCGCGGCCCTCATCACCGTGATGTTGAACGACAACAATACCCTGCCCCGCTGGGTGGAAATCTATCTGCCCACCAGCTTCTTCGTCGGCAAGAGCGATGACCTGGGCTACTATCAGTATATAGACCTCCTGCAAAGCATCTATGGCAAAGACCTGACAATAAGCAAGCTCACCTCAGATGCCGCTAAATGGCAGCAGTTTCAAGAACAGTCCCAACAGCTGCAGCCCCCGGCTATAAACTCTATTCCTATTTTTGACGCCAACCTCCAACCGGATCGGGAAAAAGAAATCAAGGGCTTTCGGTTTATGGGCCAGCGCTTTACCCTCGACGCCTCCATATTCCAGCGCCTTATCTACCGTGAAGTGGGCGAGAATCAGCAAGGAGAAAGAAGAATGCTCCCCACCGGTCTTGACATACCTGCAGCCATGGGATCGGCCGAAGCCTACCAGCTCCTTGAGGGCATGGGTGCGACCGGATATCAGAAATACCCGGAAAATATGAAGAAACTTCAGAACTATGTTAAGGGTCTTAACACCGATGTATGGACCCAGAACCTGTACTGGACCTGGCTCTACACCATAAAACCATTGACCGAACCTAAAGGAGAAGGCTATCCCTCCTTTATGCAAAACCAGGCCTGGACCCGCAAGGAACTCAGCACCTACCTGGCCAGTTGGACCGAATTGAAGCACGACACCATTCTCTATGCCAAACAATCCTACGCGGAAGCCGGAGGCGGTCCGGATATGAGCGACGATCGGGGCTACGTCGAGCCCAATCCTTATCTTTACGGACGGTTGGCCTCGCTTACCGCCCTGACCCGGGATGGCCTGGCCAGCCGCGGGCTGCTCAACGACCGGGATAAAGAAAGCCTGAATCGCATGGAAACCCTCTCCCTATCCTTGAAGTCCATTTCCGAAAAGGAATTGACCAACCAACCTTTGAGTAAAGAAGAATACGATCTGATCCGCAGCTTTGGGGCGCAATTGGAGCACTTCTGGTTGGAAGCCCTATCCAATCCCATTGAAGGGCGCCTGGATCTATGGGATCACCCCTCGGCCCTGGTGGCCGACGTTTCATCCTCCCCCAGCATGGTATTGGAAGAGGCTACTGGATTTGTATCTGATATCTACGCGGTGGTGCCGGTGGAAGGTTCACTGCGCATTGCCCGGGGAGCGGTATTCTCTTATTATGAATTTGAATGGCCGGCCGCCCAGCGCCTGACCGATCAAGCCTGGGTGGATATGCTGCGCGGCAATGCTCCTCCCCAGGCCCCAGAGTGGACCAGTTCCTTCAAGGGTTCAGGTCCAGTCAATATTTACGAGTAAAATAAAGCTTATGCCAGGGCGGCAGTGGAATAGAGTACTGTATATGGTTCTGACCGGGTTTCTCCTGCTGGCGGCGTCCAGCTGCCAGGGGGATTCCCGTCCGGTTTCGGAAATGCATGAGGAGACCGCTGCCATCCGGTACGACCTGGACAGGGATGGCCTCCCGGAATGTTATAATCTGGCGGGGGGGCATCTTTCCATCAGCCGGGAAAACCGGATTCTCTGGGAGAGCCCTTCAACCTGGGGAGTTTATGATTGCATTTGGGGGGATGCCAACAACGACGGCCAGGAGGAGCTCATCCTGCTGCTCTGGAAAGCCGGCAGCTACGGCAAGGATAAACCCTTCTGGTATCACGGCTTTGACGCGGGAATGAGCAACCACCTTTTTGTCTACAAACTGGTTAATGACCGTATGAAGCCGCTCTGGTGCTCCTCGGCTTTACCCCGTCCCATAAACTCACTGCAGGTGGTCGATATAAACAACGATGGGAAACAGGAACTGGTAATCAGTGAAGGTAAATACGGCTGCCTTCTCGACGAGAAAGCTCCCCTGGGCACGCCCCCTTCCCGCCTCGTCATGCGCTGGCAGGGCTGGGGCTTTTACAGCGTGGAATAAAATCGAGCGTGTATTAGGGGAGTGAAGGTCGAGGAATAAGCAAATCCGCGATTGAGGCGGGCTAAGGTGTGGGGACACACCTCCACTTCGGGAGAGGAATGTCCCCATGGTAAGGTATGTCCCCGATGTACGTCGATTGAGGGGATTTGCGTAATGACGAAGAGATTCGCATCTTTAATTGCGACTGCAAGGAGCATGTGTAGTGCCTGTGGTGCTTCCATAATGCACGCTCAATCGATCATGCGCTTCTTTAAGCCTCTAATAGCCAGCCATCCTGTAATTCCAATAAACACAATACAGTACAGCAGGTCTAACCAGAGCCGGTTGTCCAGCATTCCTGGAACGCAGAGAGCCCGGGCCATTCTAACTGGATGGGTGAGGGGAATGACCTCGGCCAGGTACTGCATGCTGCGCGGCAGGTTCTCAATAGGAAACACCGCCCCGGCAAAAAAGAACATGGGAGATAGCAATCCTGTAAAGTAGAAATTGAAGTGGTTTATGTTATTGATAAAAGAAGTAATCCACAGGGATAGTGTGCCAAACATTACTCCACAGAGAAATCCCACCAGGGCGGCTGTTATACTCAAGGGGTAATTGATGATTCCAGCCACCCAGGTGACCAGCAAAACCGCCAGGGCAAATAGAAATCCCTTGGTTCCGGCAAAGAGGATCTCTCCCAGGATCAGGTCATGGGGCGACAGAGGCGCCCCCAGCATTCCGTCATAGACCTTGTCATATTCCAGACGGACAAAAGTGTTGTAGGTGCATTCAAAGGCAGCTCCATACATAGAGCTGGTTACGATGATTCCACTGGCTAGAAAAAGTATATAACTCATCTGGCCCATGGTTTGAATGTAGGACTGAAAACCGATGCCCAAACCGGCCAGTATAATGAGAGGTTCCAATACAGACGGAAAGGCGTTGCTCACAAAGTTTGAATTATAAACCCTTTCGTGACGGTACCATACACTTAATACTCGTCTGGCCAGGGAAGGCACCGGGTATTCTCTACTGGAGTTCATTCAATCCCCTCCCGGTTACTTTTAAAAAAAGGTCTTCCAGATTTACCGGTCGAATGTTGGAGTCCTGAATCCTCTGTGATTCACTATAGCGCTTTAATTGTTCCACTTCATTGCTGTACAGGTAGAGGGTGTCCTGATATACTTCCATTCTTATTCTCTCTGATTCCCAGTTCGGCAAATCACTCCCCAGGCTGCGGATGCTGCCTATTTCCATCACATAGGACTCAAGATGGTCGCTCAACAAACGGCGTGGTTCCCCTTCAAGTATCTTGCGGCCCTTGTCCATAATTATGAGCCGGTCGCAGATCTGGAAAGCCTCCTCCATATAATGGGTGGTCAATAAAACAGTAACTCCGGCTTCTTTTAATTCACGCAGCTTGTTCCAGATAAGATGGCGCACTTGCGGGTCAAGCCCGGTAGTCGGTTCGTCCAGGATGAGCAGACGGGGATCGTTTAACAAGGCGCGGGCTATGGTCAGCCTTCTTTTCATGCCTCCCGACAGCTCCCGGATTTTTACCCGGGCTTTGTCCCTTAACTCCATAAACTCCAACAGTTCGTCAATACGCTCGCGTGCTTCACGCCCGGTAATTGCATAAAACCGTGCATATATCA
>JBDKUE010000125.1:0-5655 GCA_039679855.1 Syntrophomonas sp. | reverse complement strand
CGAATATGTGGGCCGCATTTATGACGAAGCCAGAAACCGCCCCCTGTATATACTAAAAGAGCGGGGGGCGAAAAAATATCAACTGCGCACTGAAAGGGTGAAGCGAAGTGTTAGATAGAAAGAACCTGCTGCAGCTTATCCGTTTTGGCATAGTAGGAATTGCGAATACGGCCATCGACCTCGGTGTCTTCTTCGTTTTGACCTTTGGCGGGTTGCCCTACCTGGCAGCTCAGGCTCTGGCTTACAGCGCCGGGGTGGTCAACAGCTTCTTCCTGAATCGAAGATGGACTTTTAAAGTTGAGGGAAAAACCAGCTGGGGTGAGATGTCCAGCTTTCTCCTGGTAAACCTGAGCTCCCTGCTGCTCTCCTCCCTCCTGCTGTTTATCCTCTACGACGCCTGCCATGTGCCGCTATGGCTGAGCAAGCTCGCCGCCACTGGGCTTTGCATGCTGGTTAATTTCACCGCCAGCCGCCGCTGGGTTTTTAACGTCAGAAAAGCGGCGGGTGATGTTTTTAATATCGGTTACCGGTCGGAATAAGCAGGCGTAGTATATACTGCTAAACAAAATTACAGGAGGAAATTTTATGAATACAGTGCTCGTTTCGGGCGGCGCCGGCTACATAGGCAGCCAAACCGTCTCTGAACTCATCCCCCTGGGAATACCCGTAATAGTTTTGGATAACCTCTCCACCGGGCACCGGGAAGCTGTACGCAGCCCCTATTTCTATGAAGGAGATATCGCCGACCGCGACCTGGTGGATTATGTGATAAGGAAGCACGAGATCAAATCTCTTATCCACTTCGCCGCTAAAAGCCAGGTCGCTGAATCAATACTATGCCCGGAAACCTATTTTTCCGAAAATACGGCCAAGTCCTTTGTCTTCCTAGAAACGGCGGTAAAGGCGGGAGTTTGCAACCTGGTCTTTTCATCTACGGCAGCCGTATACGGCATACCTGACCGATGTCCCATCTCGGAAGACGCCCGGCTTGCTCCTATCAACCCCTATGGCGCATCCAAGCGCATGATTGAAGAATACCTGCAGTGGGTCGGGAGCCTGCGCAAGGTCAACTGGATGAGCCTGCGCTACTTTAATGCCGCCGGGGCAGCCATAGATGGAAGCCTGGGTGAGGACCACCGCCCCGAGACCCATCTGATCCCCCTGGTCATGCAGGCTATGCTGCAAGGCACTGAGCTGTCCGTGTTCGGGACTGATTACGATACCCCGGACGGTACCTGCATTCGTGATTACGTGCATGTAAGCGACCTGGCTCAGGCCCATATCCTGGCCCTGCAAGCCTTGCAGGAAGGGCAGCCCAGCCAGTCCTTTAACGTGGGCACCGGGCAGGGCTTCTCGGTTCGGGAAGTTGTGGAAGAGTCGCAAAAAGTAAGCGGGCAGCGTTTAGGTTTGAAGTATGAATCCCGCCGGGAAGGTGATCCTCCGGTGCTGGTGGCTGACAACTCCAGGCTCATCAAAATGGGGTGGAAGGCAAAATTCAGCGAGCTGCCAACCCTTTTGTCAACGGCCTGGAACTGGCATAAAAACCACCCCTGGGGATACTAGTACTCTGTTAACTCTAAAAGTTTAATTACCAGCGGCCAAATTTTCACAGGGCTTCGTTGTCGTCAATCGCAATACGTCCAGTATTACTCATTTCTCCGACGTTCATGGACGAACTAGTGCGGCGGTGGCAGGACGCCAAAGAGCCGCCGGTGCCAGGACGGCAAGGAGCCGCCGCCGCCTCTCCCTGCGAAAATTTTTCTCGCTGGACAATTTAAACTTTTAGGGTTAACAGAGTACTAGTTGACGGCAACGCAGTAATTCGGAAAAATCTGCCCAAATTATGTGCACAATATACGGAACGTTGTACTAGAAACCAACCCTACAAAAACAGACCGAAGCAGAGTGCAACTAATTGAAGTCTTAGACAATTACGACTGCAGCCGGCTGGCCGCCCGCCCCTTCTCCCAGGGACCCGCCATCAGGCTATTCCGGCTGCAGTCTCGAGATATAGCTTGAGGTAAAAAGGAGTACATTATGAACTGGTCTGAAAAAGGGCTCTTTACCTTGCTCTTAATACTGTTATGCCTGTCATCCCCATTAGTCTGTTCCCGGGCCTGGGCAGGCGACCTGGCCGGCATGCCATCAGCCGCTTCAGATGGGCAGCAGGTTCAACCCCGCTCTGGTTCTGACCAGCCAGGTTCGCCGCCTCCCGGCCACCCCGGGGGAGGAAGACCACAGGGCGTCGTCAGTCCCCAGGCGGCTCCCGGGCCCCCGGCTTCATCCGGCCTGGCCGGCGGCGGGGCGCAGTTAGAGCAACCGGTGCTGATCGGAGCTTTTTTTCTACTGGTTGGGGCTGCAATATCAGGCCTTTTATTGTTCAAGAAAAAGATAGACCTGGCCACCTCGAGAGAACGCCTGGTCATTATGGGCCTTCTGGGCCTGGGGCTGGTGACAAGGCTGGTCCTGGCCGGGCTGATGACCGGGCATCCCTATGACATGGGCCTTTTCGCCAACTGGGCTTCTGCTGCCGCCCGCGATCTGGGCGGCGTTTATTCCAACAACCGGGTAGACTATCCTCCCCTTTATATGTATGTGCTATACCTGACCGGCAAGGCGCTCAACCTCTCCTGGCTGCATCAGTACAGCACCGTAATACTCAAGCTTCCTGCCATATTTGCCGACCTGGCAACTTCATACCTTATTTTTTCCCGGGCCCGCAAACATCTTAACCCGATCCTGGCCAGCTTTCTGGCCGCCTTTTACCTGTTCAATCCCGCGGTTCTCATCAATTCCAGCCTCTGGGGTCAGGTCGATTCATTCTTTACTTGCCTGCTGGTCGCTGCCCTCATAATGCTCGCTGAAAATCGAGTATCCTGGGCGTCGGTATTATTTGCAGCCGCAGTTTTGATGAAACCGCAGGGAATAATCTTTCTTCCGGTTCTATTTTTTGAACTGGTTAGGCAGAAGGATGGGAAGCTCGGGTTAAAAAGTGTGGGTATGGCCGCAGTAAGTCTGCTGGTCATTATCCTGCCCTTTGCCTTGAGGCAGGGGCCGTTTTGGATAATAGAATTGTATATGAAAACGCTGGGGGAATACCCCTTTGCTTCAGTCAACGCCTTTAACCTTTTCAACCTGTTGGGCGCCAACTACACCAGGTATACTGAGTTTTGGGGGTTCATGAGCTATCAGAACTGGGGAATATTCTTCATCGTGGCCGTCACTGCTCTGAGCTGGTTTGTCTATGCCCGGGCCAATAATATTAAAATGGTCTGGGCTGCCGGACTGCTGCTTATAAGCGGGGTTTTTACCCTGGCTACGGGCATGCACGAAAGATATCTATTTCCGGCTCTAGCCCTTTCGCTGTTTACCTTTATCTACCTTGGGGACCGACGCTTCTTATTTATGGCGGGCGGATTCAGTGTCAGCATTTTTCTCAACACCCACGCCGTGCTCTTTGCAACCATCAGGGGGGTGCACTCTCTGGCCGGGGCGGGAATCCCGACCTTTACAGCCATTCTCAATTTATTGCTGCTGGTTTATCTGGTAAAGGTTATGCTAGATATCGCGGTCGTTAACAGATCAAAGGCAATGCTCATAAGCGAATTTGATAATCAAAAGGCCCTTACCGACTGTCAGTAAGGGCCCCGTTCGGCGCTCAAGCCTCTAAGAATCTATGGCTTCTTCTATAGCCGCTTCCTGATCTTCATTGATGACCCCTTTGGCAACCAGCCGATCGAGCATCTGCTCCATAGATGGACGATAAGCAGGTCTTTGCGAAGATTGGGCAACCTCATCCTCATCTTCCGTATCCGAGTTCAATAAATCCAGTAAGCTGCTTTCTTGATCTTCAGTAATGGTCCCAGCGCTCACCAGGCTGTCCAATTGATCGCTCAACTGCTGCTCAAAATCACCTGGAGGGGGCGGCGGGGGTCCCTGCCCGGTGGGAGGCTTCAGGGCTTCAGCAATAGCTGTTTCCTGATCCTCGTTTATAGTGCCTGCCGCTACCAGGCTTTCCAGAGCGCTCTTTAACGGATTGTCTTCTTCAGTTGAGCTGGTGCTGCTAGCAGAACTGGTGTTGGCGGAAGAAGTAAGGGCCTCTAAAATAGAACTTTCCTGCTCTTCGGTAATAGTACCCGCCGACACCAGGCTTTCCAGCTGATCGCTCAACTGTTGCTCAAAATCACCTGAAGGCGGAGGGGGCGGAGGGCCCTGCCCGGTGGGAGGCTTCAGGGCTTCAGTGATAGCTGTTTCCTGATCCTCGTTTATAGTTCCAGCCGACACCAGACTGTCCAGAGCGCTCTTTAGCGGATTGTCTTCTTCAGTTGAGCTGGTGCTGCTGGCAGAAAGTGCATCGGTAATGGCAGTCGCCTGAGCCTCGGTAAGAGTGCCCGCCGATACCAGACTGTCCAGCTGATCGCTTAACTGCTGTTCAAAACCACCTGATGGAGGAGGCGGAGGAGGTCCTTGCTGCCCGGCTGGGGGCTTAAGGGCGTCGGTGATGGCACTTTGTTGTGCGGAAGTTATGGTGCCTGATGACACCAGACTGTCCAGCGAACTTTTTAGAGGATTATCCACCTGACTGCCATTCTGCGCACCTCCTGCTGAAAAAGCACTGGCGACAGCTTCCATCTGCTCCTCGGTGATGGTACCGTCAGACACCAAGTCATCCAGTTTGTCCTGCATTTGTTGTTCAAAACCTTCCTCTGTACCACCTTGCTGGGAAGACCGAAGGGCTTGCATGGCCTGGGGGCTGAACTGGGCAGAATCCATACCCTGGTTAAATATTGCGGTAGCGTTATTGGATCGTGATGTTTGCGAAGAGTTGTTGTTAAAATAGGTGTTTTTAAAGGATACTGCCATCTGTTCCGGGTTCCAACTGACGTTCATAGACATCTCTCCTTAGTAGGTTTATAAAATATATCGATTTATTTGTCGAATATCTTTAAATATTTTACAAATAATACAGTAAATAATAAATGTGTCCAGTAAATGTTAATTTGTGTTTTATGTTTGTGATTATTATGTCATTTTTTTGTACACAGCCTGGCCGCTTATCATCTTCATTGACAATCTGGTCGGAGCGGGCTAGCCACTATGAACATTGAGCTGGGGCAAACATATCAGAATTTGACTTGTTTCATCTGCAAGCCTATACTGTACTTAGACATTTAGATGATTGTCTAATTATCTAAATGATTAAGACAAGAAGGGATTATTTATGCCGCTTAACCTGGTTTTTAAAGCCCTGTCGGATGCCAGTCGCAGGCAAATCCTGCATATGCTGCAAAAGGGAGATATGACCGCTGGTGAAATTGCCGATCAGTTTCATATTTCCAAGCCCAGCATCTCCCACCACCTGAATATCTTAAAACAAGCCCGCCTGGTGCAGGACGTCCGCCAGGGGCAAAACATTGTCTACTCGTTAAACACTACCGTCTTTCAGGAAGTGGTGGGCTGGTTCTATGATATTCTGGGGCCGCCCGGCAACGGCGATATACCGGATAAGACAGATGGTGTTGATGTTGATGGGATATCCCCGGCAAAGGAGAGTGTGGATAATGACTGAAAACCAAAATGGCTATCGTCTCAACTGGGCAACCCTGCGCCGCGATTGGCCTTTATGGATTTTAATGGCGGCTTTTCTGGGAGTGG
>JBDKUE010000002.1:0-2597 GCA_039679855.1 Syntrophomonas sp. | reverse complement strand
ATACGCTGCCTGGAAATAGGCTTTAACGGGATGCAGCTGGCTGGCCTTAAGGATTTGAGTGATGAAGAACTTACCGTCCGCTTGAAAGAAGCAGACGATGAACGTACTTTCATAATAACCGAAGCCTTTGAACGCGCTATGTCGGTTGACGATGTATGGCAGATTACCCGGATCGATAAGTATTTCCTGATAAAAATGAAGCATATCTTTGACTTTTCGAAAAAGATGGGTGCAAAGGCTCTGAGTCCCGAGCTGCTCAAAGAAGCCAAGCAGATGGGCTTTTCCGACAGTGAAATCGCAGGATTTAAAGGAATCAGTGAAATGGACGTGCGCGCCATGCGTAAAAAGGCGGGCATTGTACCCACCTATAAACTGGTCGACACCTGCGCCGCCGAGTTCGACGCCCTGACTCCCTATTATTACAGCTGTTATGAAGAGGAAAATGAGGTCAGCCATGTGCCGGGTGAACGTAAAGTGCTGGTCATAGGATCGGGACCAATTCGCATAGGCCAGGGAGTGGAATTTGATTATTGCTCGGTGCACGCCGTCTGGGCTTTGCGGGCATCAGGCATCAAGGCCATCATCGTAAACAACAACCCGGAAACAGTCAGCACCGATTTTGATACTTCGGATAGACTTTACTTTGAACCGCTCGTTTTTGAGGATGTTATGAACATAATCGAAGAAGAGAACCCGGAGGGAGTTGTTGTTCAGTTTGGGGGGCAGACCGCTATCAACCTGGCCGGTGCTCTGGACAGAGCCGGGATTCGAATCCTGGGCACTTCCAATGACAGCATTGACCGGGCCGAATCGAGGGATCGCTTTGATGAACTGGTTGAGGAACTGGGCATTCCCCGGCCGCCTGGAAAAAGCGTCTTTTCAGTGGAAGAGGCGATCAAGGCGGCCGAGCAGATTGGCTACCCGGTGCTGGTTCGTCCTTCCTATGTGCTGGGTGGAAGGGCTATGGAAATTGTCTACAACAATGAAGAAATGGCCGGTTATATGCAGATGGCAGCTAGAGTCAATCGTCGGCACCCGGTGCTGGTGGATAAATACCTGCTGGGGACGGAAATCGAAGTCGACGCCATATGCGATGGTCAGGAGGTCCTGATCCCCGGCATTATGAGACACATAGAGCGGGCCGGTGTGCATTCCGGGGACAGCATGGCAGTTTTTCCGGCCCATGACTTGAGCCCTGAGATCACCACTAAAATAGTTGATTATACCACCCGGCTGGCCCTCGCCTTGAAGGTACTGGGACTGATTAACATTCAATTTGTAGAATATGAAGGGGATTTATACGTGTTAGAGGTCAACCCCCGCTCCAGCCGTACGATTCCTTTTATGAGCAAGGTTTCCGGAATACCGATGATAAAACTGGGGACCCGGATACTGTTGGGAAAAACGCTTAAGGACCAGGGCTACCAGGGCGGCCTGCAGCCCGCATCGGGGTTCTATGCAGTTAAGGTGCCAGTGTTTTCCTTTAATAAGCTGGAACAGGTGGATATCACCCTGGGGCCGGAAATGAAATCAACCGGGGAAGTTATGGGCATCGACAGCACACTGAAGGGCGCAATCTTTAAAGGACTTTTAGCGGCTGGTGTCGAAATTCCCCAAAAGGGAACTATTGCCGCTACCATCGCTGATAAGGATAAAGATGAAGCAATTCCCATACTTATGGATTTCGCCCGGGCCGGATTCAAGCTGCTGGCCACGGAAGGCACCGCGGGGCGCCTGGCCCAGGCGGGCATCGAAGCCAGGCTGGTGAAAAAATACGGTGAAGGCTACCCCAATATAGTGGACCTTATCCGCGAAGGCGAGATAGACTTCGTAGTAAACACCCTCACCCATGGCCGCACCCCTTTTTCGGACGGGTTTCAGATACGCCGGGCGGCGGTCGAGTTGAATGTTCCCTGCCTGACATCACTGGATACCTTTAAAGTGATACGGGAAGCGGTTATTAAAGATGATAATCCAGCAGGACTGGATCTAAAATACCTCCAGGAATATGTAACCAGGTATTAATACACATGCTATATTAGGACTTATATCTTAAAGGCTTAAGGCAGGAGGTTGTTTGATGCCTTCAATGGAAAAAGGGCTGGTGGTTCGCCACCTGCAAGTTGGGCAGGATCTATTTGAAATGGAGTTAATCACCCCCGGCATAGTGCCGGAATGTCAACCCGGTCAATTTGTCCATGTTCAGGTCGGGCAGGAAAACTATCCAATTTTGAGGCGTCCTTTGAGTCTCTATGATGTCGACCGCCATTTGGGCAGTGTTGTATTTCTATATAAAGTGGTGGGAGAGGGAACCCGTCTTTTGAGCAAGGTGCGCACCAAAGACAGCCTCAACATGATGGGACCCCTGGGGCGTGGATTTTCCCTGCCCAGAGAAGAAAGCAACGTGCTGCTGGTAGGCGGTGGGGTGGGAATCGCACCCCTGGTATACCTGGCCAGGGTTCTGGTGGAGCGCCGGTGCCAGGTGCGGGTCTTGCATGGAACCCAAACCAGGGATCAACTGGCGGCGTTTGTTAAACTCAGGCAGATTGGCGTAGAATTCATGCCTGCTACCATGGACGGAAGCGCCGGCTATAAAG
>JBDKUE010000252.1:0-4109 GCA_039679855.1 Syntrophomonas sp. | reverse complement strand
GGTATTACATGCGCACCCGATTCGGCCAGGGTAAGCAGGTTGCGCAAATGGATAGTGGAAAACGGCGTTTCCCGGGGAACTACAATCAGCGGTCTTTTTTCTTTTAGCATTACATCAGCGGTCCGCTCCAGCAGGCTGCGGGAACTGCCGCAGGCCAGGGCCGATACCGTAGCCATAGTGCAGGGGATCACGATCATGCCCCGGCACCTGAAAGAGCCGCTGGCCGGTGGAGCAGCCAGGTCCTTATTATCATAATAGATCAAATTCCCCGGAAGCCGGGCTTTAAAAACCTCTCCGCACTCCCCCGAGAAATCCCAGTTAAGCTCCTGTTCCAGAACCAGGCAGGCCGGTTGGCTGGCAATAAGATGAACTTCAAAATGCTTGAGAAGCTCTTCAATAAGCCTTATACCGTATATAGCTCCGCTGGCTCCCGTAAGGGCGACGATATACCTGTCCATGATCCTTCTCCCCGTTTATTATCTTTAAAATAGTTTTTCAATTTAATAAAAATAAATCCAACAGGGTGGTAGTGAGGATTATGAGCCCCACAAAGTGATTGATCCGGAAGGAAGCAAAATTGACCCGGCTCATAAGCCCGGGTCGTACTATCCAGTGTTCATAAGCAAGCAGTCCGGCCACAAATACCACCCCGGCAAAATACCACCAGGAAAGATGCAAAAGGAAACCGTTCAAAGCCAGGGCCAGCACGGTAAGCAAATGAAAAACAGCAGAAAATATAAGCGCTCCTTTTTCCCCAAAACGGGCGGGAATCGATTTTAAGCCCTGCTTCCGGTCAAAAGCAATATCCTGACAGGCATACATGGTATCAAAACCGGCCACCCAGAAAGCCACGGCCAGGGTAAGCACAATTGGATACCAGCTCCATTCCCCGGTTACCGCCAACCAGGCTCCAATAGGTCCGATTCCAATCGCCAGGCCCAGGATCAGGTGGCACCACCAGGTAAAGCGTTTGGTGTACGAATATCCCCAGAGCACCAAAACAGCCAGGGGGGACAGCTTTAAACACAGGGGATTTAACTGGGCGGCTGCATAGAACAGCACCGCCAATAACAATAGCACCAGCAGCCACAGCGGTTTGACCGGCAGTCGCCCGGCGGGTAAAACCCATCCGGTGGTACGGGGATTGGTCCGGTCAATGTCTAAATCGATCAGGCGGTTGAGACACAGAGCCGCCGTCCGGGCGCTGATCATGGCCACGGTAATCCAAATGAATTGATGAAGACTGGGCAGGCCGCGGGCAGCCAGAAAGGCTCCCAGATAGGCAAAGGGCAAGCCGAAAAGGGTGTGTCCAAAATCGATTAAATCCAAAAAATGTCTCACTCTATGCAAAAAAAGTTCACCCCGGAACGATAGTTTCTAACTCAACCCATCATGCCCGCAGGACGCAGCCACCTATGAAAATTACGGTAGGTGGTTGTATCAAAGCAGATATCTGCTAAATTGGGATTATCAGGGTCAAAGGCTGAAGAAAGATTGATGGTATTACCTCGTAACTCAACCTAACCTGATTGCCTTTGAGTACAGCCAATTGTCGCCCCATATCTAGAAGTGTGGGAACAGCACGGGTACTAACTACACATTTTCTCGGGCAATCAACCCTGAAATCTAGTTTAAGGGGTAAGGCTCCATGCAAGACATCTTGGAAATTTGTTGCGGGCTTGATGTCCACAAGGAAACTGTTGTAGCCTGCCTTTTCAAAGGCAATGTTGACCACAAACCTCAATCTACTACCAGAACTTTTTCAACGCTTCTCTCGGGTCTTGAGGAACTCAAAACCTGGTTAGAAGAAGAGAACTGCCGCCATGTGGCTATGGAAAGCACCGGAGTGTACTGGCACCCTGTTTATAATGTGCTTGAGAGTGCCTTCGACGGCACCATTGTATTGATTGTAGCCAATGCCAGTCACATGAAAAATGTTCCTGGCAAGAAGACTGATATGAAGGATGCTGAATGGATAGCCACTCTGCTTCGGGCAGGTCTATTGAAAGGGAGTTTTATCCCTTCTCAACCAATACGAAGATTACGTGACCTTACCAGATATCGCAAAAGCATTGTTGAGGAAATATCAGCACAAAAAAACCGTATTGAAAAACACCTACAGAGCTGCGGTTTTAAACTGTCTACTTTCTTATCTGATATCCTCGGCGTATCCGGGAGAGCAATTATTGATCATCTAGCCCGGTTTGGAAAGATATCTCCCCAAGAAGTTGAGCAGTATGTCAAAAGAAGAGCTAAAGCCAAATTAAATGAAATCAAACAAGCGGTCAACGGCCAAATGGATACTCTTCAGAGAGAATTTCTAGTCATACTACTTGAGCGCTTAGATGAAAGTATTGAACATCTTCAATTAATTGAGCAAAAAATTGACGAAGAGCTTTTGAAATACCAGCGTCAACTTGAACAACTGGATGGTATTCCAGGGATAAGTAAAACTGCGGCTGCAGCTGTCCTAGCCGAAATAGGTATTGATATGGACCAGTTCAAAACGGCGCAACATATTTGTGCTTGGGCCGGATTGAGCCCTGGTAATAATGAAAGTGCAGGAAAAAAAAGTCTACCCGAACACTCCGCGGGAATACCTATTTGAAACGAATTCTCTGCGAAGTGGCATGGTCTATCACCCGGATGCGAAACATCTATCTCTCCAACTGGTATTGGAAGATCAAACAACGCAGGGGGGGTAAAAGGGCCATTGTGGCATTAGCCAGGAAATTACTTGTTATTATCTACACCATGTTAAGAGATGGTACTGACTTTGATGAAGCAGCCTTTGAAATAGCCAAAGCCAAACAGGAAATGTTTAGGGTTAAAAGAATTATGGCTGAGGCCAAAAAACTAGGTTTAACAGTGACTGAATCCTTAGAGACTGCTTAACTTGGTATTTAAAACAAGTTTTAATAGATTGCTAATGCAGCCATATGCATTGGTTTAAGTAGTGTTGCAACTTTTACTCAAAAATTTTACGGGCATATTGGGTTTTCAAAGAACAGTGCTAATTATTTTCGTACTAACTTACGCCGGCGAGTATTAAATAAAAAACGGCTAGTAGTCTGTAACATCTAAAAGTTTAATTTATCCGCCGAGAAAAATTTTCGCAGGGGGAGGCCAAGGAGAGAGTAATACTGGACGTATTGCGATTGACGACAACAAAGCCCTGCGGGAATTTGGCCGGCGGGAATTAAAGTTTTAGGTGTTACAGACTACTAAGGCCGGAAGGAGATGCCGTCCTTCCCCTCAAGCCGCAGTATGTGCCGAATAAATTATATTGCCGCCGCCTGTTCAGCTGTACACAAAACCTCATTAAAACCACGGATAATATTGAAAAGATAATCTGAGTAAATACTATCACACTTTTCCTGGCGAAAGATTATCTCGGCCTGCCGGGCATGGCTGCGGGCGATTTCATAACAGTCGGCTTTTTTACACAACTCAACCGTCATGCCGGCATGATAGCCCAGGCCGCTGAGCCGCTCCTCTTCCTTTACGCCCGCTTGGGCCAGGCGGGCCGCTGAAGCAAAGACAATCCGGTATATGGGCATACGGCTCTTTTCGATCCCCTCCTGCCAATCCAGGTTCATTTTGTATTTTTCAATGAGACCCTGATTCACCTCGGCCATCATGTTTGAGAACATCGGCAGTAGGACGTCCAGTTGCTCGTCAACCAGAATGTTTAAGACTTGTCCCAGCATGTAGTCTCCGATCAGAATGGAAAATTGCAGATCCCGGTTAGGCTTCTGCCCTTCCTCATCGTCTTTTATATGCTCATGAATACTGTTGCTAAAATAGATTATCTTGGATATGGTGGCCAGGGTAGTAGAAGTGGCAAGATCATGTCCTATATGACGGTAAACCGACAGGGTAAGAGCCGGCAGCATCACAAAGGTGGGATCATCTTTCAACTGCTCATAGTAGGTCTCTACTTCTTTCCACCAGGGATTCAGGCAGGTTTTAAAATTAGCCTCAACCTGCAATAGTTCTTCCTGCAACCCCCTGGTAAAACCCCAATTCATCAATGAATCCTCCTTGAACAACCCTATATTACTTTAAACAATGATCACTTCTATTCTATAGCATTAAAGCTCTTTTTT
>JBDKUE010000184.1:0-4261 GCA_039679855.1 Syntrophomonas sp. | reverse complement strand
GTTTACGAGATAAACCGCAGCTTCCGCAACGAAGGGATATCAACCCGCCACAACCCCGAATTTACTATGCTGGAAATATACCAGGCCTATGCCGATTTTCAGGATATGATGGACTTGACCGAAGCCTTGATTGCCAATGCGGTTAAACAGGTTAACGGCAGTTTGCAGGTGGAATTTGAAGGACAAACCGTTGATTTCACGGCCCCCTGGAAGCGCCTGCCTATGCTGGAGGCGATCAAACAGTATACCGGCCTGGACTTCAACAATATTTTGGGAGACGATGAAGCCCGTCAGGCAGCCCAGGGCCTGGGTATGGAGCTGGCCCCCGGAGCCACCCGGGGCGAGATCATCAACGAGGTGTTTGAAAGTTTTGTAGAAGAGCACCTGGTGCAGCCCACTTTCATTTTCGGGCACCCGGTGGATATATCGCCCCTGGCCAAGCGCAACCGGGAGACGCCTGAGTTTACAGACCGCTTTGAGCTCTTTGTCGTGCAGCGGGAAATTGCCAATGCCTTCTCCGAGTTAAACGATCCCATCGACCAGCGGCAGCGCTTCCAAAAACAGGTTGAAAAGCGCCAGAGCGGGGACGGGGAAGCCCATATGATGGATGAAGACTATATAAGGGCTCTGGAATACGGAATGCCCAGTGCCGGTGGGTTGGGTATAGGCATTGATCGCCTGGTTATGCTGATTACCGGTTCGCCGTCGATTCGCGATGTCATTCTCTTCCCGACCCTGAGACCGGTTAAAGAATAAAGCAGGCAGGCAGGAGGACGGGATAACAAAATGAGTTTGGGGACGGTTCTTCAACTCATTTTACAAAAATCAGTGAAAACCAAACTAATGCGAAAATGAGTTGAAGAACCGTCCCCAAACTCATTCGCGCTCCCCAACTCTATCACTGTCATCCTGTCTTTTTTTATTTGAAAGGTTGTTTATAGATGAAAGGCATTATATTAGCCGGAGGGAGCGGCACCCGCCTCTATCCGCTTACCCAGTGTATTTCGAAACAATTATTGCCGATCTACGACAAGCCCATGATCTATTACCCCCTGTCGGTTTTGATGCTGGCTCAGATCAAGGACATTTTGATCATTTCCACTCCCGAGGACATAACTCGCTTTGAAATGCTGCTGGGCGATGGAGGAAAGTTTGGCTTATCCCTTTCCTATGCCGTTCAGCCTTCCCCGGATGGATTGGCCCAGGCCTTTATAATCGGGGAGAGTTTCATAGGCGACGACCGGGCGGCCATGATTCTGGGGGACAATATTTTTTATGGCCCCGGGTTTACGGCCATGCTGCAGCGGGCCGCCGCTAGATCGGAAGGAGCCACCGTATTTGCCTACCGGGTCAAGGATCCCGGCCGTTTTGGCGTGGTGGAGTTTGATGAAAAGCAGCAGGCGGTGTCTCTGGAAGAGAAACCTGCCCGTCCCAAATCCAATTTTGCGGTAACCGGGCTTTATTTCTATGACCGGCAGGTGGTTGAACTGGCCAAAAGCCTGAAACCCTCCGCCCGCGGAGAACTTGAGATAACTGATTTGAACCGGATCTATTTAGAGAAAGGCCAGCTCCAGGTTGAACTGTTGGGGCGCGGCTTCGCCTGGCTGGACACCGGAACTTTTGAAGCCTTGCAGCAGGCTTCGCTGTTTGTGGAAACGCTCCAAAACCGCCAGGGCTTTAAAATCGCCTGCCCGGAGGAGATCGCCTACTATATGAACTGGATCAGCCTGGAGGAACTTATCGAATTGGCCCGCTCCCTGCAGAAGAACGAATATGGACAGTACCTGCTGGATATCGCCAGCAGTGAGTATAAGAAACCTTTTTAAAACTAAAATAGAGGGATTATTGCCATGAATGACAGCGTTGCAAAGGCCACCAGTATACTGGTTACTGGCGGGGCCGGATTTATCGGTTCCAATTTCATTCCCTATTTTTTAGCTGAGCATCCCGGCTACCGGGTAATCAACCTGGACAATTTGAGCTATGCCGGCAGCCTGGACAACCTCCAAGAAGTGGAAGGACACCCCCGCTACCGGTTTATAAAGGGAGATATAATCAACCGGGAGCTCCTGGAATTCCTATTTGCCCAGTACGATATTCGCGGGGTTATACATTTCGCCGCCGAATCCCATGTCGACAATTCCATAAGCGGTCCGGATGTCTTTATAAAGACCAATATAGAGGGCACCTTCGCCGTGCTGGATGTGGCCCGCCGGTACTGGATGGAAGGCCCCCGTCAGTTCAAACACGGTTATGAAGAGAGCCGCTTTCACCACATATCAACCGACGAGGTATATGGCAGCCTGGGGGAAACCGGTCTGTTCACCGAGGAGACTCCCTATGCGCCCAACAGCCCCTATAGCGCCAGCAAGGCCAGCTCCGACCTGCTGGTGCGCAGCTATTACCATACCTACGGTATGAACGTGGTTACCAGCAACTGCTCCAACAACTTCGGACCTAAACAGCATGCCGAAAAACTGATTCCGACTATTATAAGAAAAGCTCTGTCCGGGCAGCCCATACCCATTTACGGCGACGGGCGCAACGTCCGGGACTGGCTCTACGTTATAGATCACTGCCGGGGTATCGACCTGGTCTTTCATCAAGGAAAGAGCGGGGAAAACTACAACATCGGAGGCGGCAACGAAAGGGAGAACCTGCACATTGCCGTCAGCATATGTGAATTGCTGGACGGTATGGCCCCGGATGATACCGACGGAACCCCTTCGTCGTACAAACGTTTGATTACCTTTGTAAGCGATCGACCAGGACATGACCGCCGCTACGCGATCGATGCCGGGAAAATAACCCGGGAATTGGGCTGGCAGGCCCAGGAGGATTTCGAGAGCGGCCTCAAAAAAACGGTTGAATGGTACCTTGAAAAGCTGGGCGGGGAATAAGAGTGAACATAACTACTTATAACTTCCAGATTCGGGGGGACGACCGGGGTTCTCTGGTCGCCATTGAAGAAAGCCTGGACATACCTTTTGCCCTGAGAAGGGTATACTATATCTTTAATACCGGCAGTGGCGTCCGGCGGGGCCGCCATGCCCACTACACCCTGCGCCAGGTTCTGGTTTGTGTTCATGGCAGCTGCAAGATACTATTGGATGATGGACGAGAAACGGCTGAAGTGCTTTTAGACCGGACCCAGAAAGGCCTGCTGGTGGACCGTATGATATGGCACGAGATGTACGAATTCTCGCCCGACTGCGTCCTTTTAGCCCTGGCCAGCGACCTGTATGATGAAGGCGACTATATAAGAAACTACGATGAATTTAGAGCCCTGGTAAGGGATTAGTACTCTGTTAATCCTAATTCTGTTTATTACTCGTCGAGGAAAATTTTTGCAGGACAAGGCGGAGGAATGAGTAATACTGGACGTATTGCGATTGACGACAACGCAGTCATGCGAAAATTTAACCGACGATAATATATAGAATTAGGGTTATCAGAGTACTAGAGTACTAAAATACTATACAAACTACGGAGGTTGCTATGAATTCCGGGCCCTATGATCGTTTTAAAAACCTGACTTATGAGGGGTTTAAAGAACTGGCCGGGGATAAATCCCTGAGCTGCTATGAAAAAATCGGCTTTCCCAACGAGTACCGGGAGGGCAAGGAGCAGGCCATATTCCAGGATATACTGCTTAAAACGCCCCGGCTCCAGGAGCGGGGCAAAGTGGTCCTGGACATCGGCTGCGGATGCAGCGAGCTCCCCTTAATGATTATGGATTACTGTGAGAAAAATGATCACGAGTTGATCCTGATCGATTCGGCCGAAATGCTGGAACTACTGCCGGACCGCCCCCGGGTAAAGAAGCTGGCCGCCTATTTTCCGGAGGAATGCGCTGATTTGCTTGACGAGTATGCAGGTAAGATAGACGTTATCATCTGTTATAGCCTCCTGCATTATATTATTGCCGAGACCAATCTTTTTTCTTTTCTGGACAGTGCTTTAAGCCTGCTGCGGGAAGAGGGGGCATTCCTTATTGGCGATATACCGAATATATCAAAGAGAAAGCGCTTCTTTGCTTCTAATACCGGAGTGGCCTTTCACAAGGCCTTTATGCAGACCAGTGAGCCGCCGGAGGTGGCTTTTAACAATATCGAATGCGGGCAGATCGATGATGCGGTAGTTTTTGCCCTGCTGCAGCGCGCCCGGTTGGCCGGATTTGACGCTTATGTGGTTCCTCAATCTGCGGGGCTGCCCATGGCCAACCGCCGGGAGGATATTCTTATCTACCGGCCTTAGAAGA
>JBDKUE010000131.1:0-2061 GCA_039679855.1 Syntrophomonas sp. | reverse complement strand
GGCTATAGGCAGGTCGATGCAGCCCGATTCCCCTGGTGGGCCCCCTTCCACCACCGCCAGGTAGGTGCGCCTCAAAATACCCTGTTTTATCTGGCGGAAAATGGCTTGATGGGCATACTGGCTCTTGCCGATCAGAATCAAGCCCGAAGTGTCTTTGTCCAGGCGGTTGATGGGGCGAAACAGACAGGCGGCCCCCTGTCGCATCCAATAGAAGCTGACGCCGTTGGCCAGGGTGGGATCTTTTGAGTTCCTGCCCCGGGGTATTACAGCCAGACCTGGGGGTTTATTCAACAGCAGAAGATCGGCATCTTCATAGACAATGTCGAGCTGCATATCAACCGGCTCGATCGGGTTTTGTTCCTGAAGACCAATATCCACAGTAACCAGGTCCCCGGCTTGCAGGCGGTAATCGGTCCGGCTGATCTGATTGTTGACCCGGATGCGCTGCTCTTCTTTTAACCGGGTTAAAAGAGAGCGGGATATACCCAGGCGATATTTTAAAACATCCCGGAGATAAAGACAGGTGTCGCCATCCTGAATAAAATAAAAAAGTTCGTTCTTGTCCATATTTCCGTTATTTCCTTTAACTAACTCAACTTTCGCAGTTGACATATAATTCAACACCGTACGGTAGCGGCTGAAATGTAATTGCGAGCGAAGCGCGGCAATCTTCTTCTTGAAGGCGGATACATATAGATTGCCGCGCTGCGCTCGCAATGACATATCGGAAAGTTTGCGTTTCTTTGCTATGCATAACTCTGTCAACTACGAAAGTTGAGTAACTAATTGAAGCCGCTCACTAAGCTCATTATACTCCCTTTTGATCACTTCCTTACCCATGTTGACTAATAAAGCCAAACATACTATATTAAAAATAGTCTGAACAGAAAGGATACGCCAGTGCGCAAATAAGCAACACCAATCCAATTAATAATGTGGATGTTGCTGCCCGGATTTCGGGGAGCCCTGGTGTTTTGGCTTTAAATTTGCCTGTTCAGACTTGCTTAAAGCGTATAACGACTATGGGCTATTCTCACTATCTTTATAGATCAGGCAGCTGCATCCATACCCTTAAGGAGTGGTTTGGATGCTTTTATTATGGGCCGATAATTTATCGCAGAGTTTTGCCGGCCGCGACATTTTCAGCGGGGTCAGTTTTGAGATACAAACCGGAGAAAAGCTGGCCATCGTAGGACCCAACGGGATAGGCAAAACCTCTTTGTTAAAAATACTTGCCGGACAGGATGAGCCGGCCAGCGGGTCCCTTAAATACCCGAAACCGGTCAGCGCCGGTATGACCGTTCAGGATTTTACGGTAGTTAAAGATACCCGCATAATTGAATATTTAATGCAAGCCGCTCCAGACGCCGGTTTAAGAAATGACCTGGGGGCGGTAATAAAAAGGTTTAATTTTACCGGGCGGGAAGACGACTTAATATCCACCTTAAGCGGGGGCGAAAAGACCCGCCTGCAGCTGGCTGGAATATACCTGGCCGGTGCTGAGCTGCTGCTGCTGGATGAACCTACCAACCACCTGGACCACGAAAACCTGTACTGGCTGGAAGAGTTCATCAATACCTACCCCCAGACGGTGGTTTTAGTATCCCATGACCGCCGTTTTCTGGACCGGACTGTAAACCGGATTCTCGATCTTGGTCCGGACGGGATTACTTCCTACCCTGGCAACTACACCTGTTATTACAACGCCAGGTTGGAAAAACGCAGGCTGGACGAAAAGACCTTTTGGGACCAGGAAAAACAGGCCCGGAAGCTGCAGGAAGCTATTGATGAAAGGAAGGCCTGGGCAGGCAAGGCCCATGATCAGGCAGCTGCCAAAGCCCGCGAAATAGGCATAAAAAGTGCCAAGTACCATTTTCGAGCCAAGGCTAAAAAAATGGAAAAGCAGGTCAAGAATAATATCAAACGACTGGAGCGTATGCAAGAAGAACGCATTGCCAGACCAAAAAAAGATAGTGCCATAGACCTTTCCTTTACCGGAGGGCGGCGGGCTGCATCCAGCATATTGCTGGCCGATGGCATAGCCAAATCCTATGGGTTGAA
>JBDKUE010000144.1:0-6649 GCA_039679855.1 Syntrophomonas sp. | reverse complement strand
GACAACTGAGAAAGGATAAAGCCGATAATTATATCGCTTTTAGCACCTCGACAATCTTTTCCTCTTTAAATGGTTTTACCAGGAAGCCCGCTGCGCCAGCCATAATGGCGTCCATTACAAAGCTTTCATAACCCATAGCTGAAATCATTATAATTTTGGCATTTGCGTTAATCTGCTTGATTAGTTTTACGCCTTCAATCCCGTCATAATCCGGCATAGTGATATCCATGGTAACCAGGTCGGGAAACAGTTCGGCATATTTCTCCGCTGCTTCCAGGCCGTTAGTAGCTTCGCCGACCACCTTGAACCCGTTTTTTTCCAAAGCCAGTTTAATACTGTGTCTCATAAAAAGTGCGTCATCAACAACCAGAACTGTTTTCATCGCAGCTACCGTCCTTTCTTGCCTGCCTTGCCTGGCGGGAACTGTCCAAGTTAAAAACCGCTGCCTTAGTGAATAACTTAACAAGATCACTTAAAAAAATATTCGGCTGGTATACTTAAA
Organism: Syntrophomonas sp.; assembly: GCA_039679855.1. Classification (GTDB taxonomy): domain Bacteria; phylum Bacillota; class Syntrophomonadia; order Syntrophomonadales; family Syntrophomonadaceae; genus UBA5314. The sequence continues at coordinate 6,147 of JBDKUE010000144.1, read as the reverse complement.
TATAAATGGTTTTTTCATACAAATCAAGACCTATATCCTAAATTAACAGTAAATTTACGAATAATCAAGAATAAAGGACTAAACAAGCTTGAATAAACCGGGGCTTTTGGCCTGGGTTGGAGCAGATCCGCTTGGGCTAAAAACTTGGAAAAAAGTTGGACTGCTGTGCCGGGTTTGGTTGCCAAAAAGAGCGGTGGGCCAAGAACAAAACAAAAGAGAATAGGACTGTCTAAAATTTCAGCCCCCAGCCTGTAAACATGCCAATTTATTGTACGCAAAAACCGATATAGGATATAGAGTTTTTTAAAATTTCATAAAAGGTAGTTGCTTGCGTTTATAGAATTAATGGAGTGGAAGAAGAGCTGCGGGGAGGAAGATGATGAAAAGAGTTCTGATACTATTTTTAGCAATACTCATGCTTTTAGGAACTTTTTCCGGTCTGGGCCTGGCTGCTAACCAAACGGTGTCCGTAACACCTCACGAACAGCTTTCCATAGATCTCAACAAGTCCATCGTAGGAGTGATGATAGGTTCAACCAATGAAAAACTGGTGCGAGAACAATTTAAATCAGCCACTGTTCTATGTTATGACAGCACCATGGATGCGGTCACCGCCTTAAAAGCAGGTCATGTAGAGGTAGTGGTAATCGGCTACCCTATAGCTCTTAATGTAGTAAAAAACAACCGGGATCTAAAACTGCTTCCCGATGTGCTCCAACTGGATGATACAGCAATTGCGGTCCAAAAAGAAAATGTCCAGCTGCTGGACCAGCTAAACGTGATATTGAACGATCTGGCAGCTGATGGAGCTTTGCAAGACATGCAGAAGCGCTGGCTGAAGGAAGACTTTTCACCATACGAGCCCGCGGTATTAATTCCTCCCCAGACTGGAACCCCGCTCAGGGTTGCGGTTGATGCCACCCGGGAGCCTTTCTGCTTCAAGGATGCCGGCGGTAAGGTTACCGGCTTTGACGGTGAACTGGCCCAAAGGATATCCATAAAGCTGGGCCGGCCGGTAGTGTTTTACGATGCCAAATTTGCCGGCCTTATCCCGGCCCTGCAATCCGGCAAGGCCGATGTTATCATATCGATGATGAGTGTTACCCAGGAACGTAAAAAATCAGTCAATTTTACAGTACCCTATTACCCGCAAAAAGTGGTTATGATGGTCCGGGCCCAAAACACAGGTGTTTCCGGGTCTAATGACCCCGGCAGCAAAGCCGCTTCAAGCTCGTCGTTGTTTAAGAGCGTAAAAGACAGCTTCTACAACAACATGGTACTGGAAAACCGTTACCTGCTCATCATTGATGGCTTGAAAGTCACCCTGATCATCACGGTTTTGGCCTGCATCCTGGGCACCCTGCTGGGGGCCCTGGTCTGCTTCATGAGGATGTCGCGGCGCAACCTTATAAAACGCTTCGCCCAGGGCTACATAGCCCTGTTGAGGGGCACTCCGGTTTTAGTGCTTTTAATGTTTATTTTCTACGTAGTATTTGCTGCGGTGAACGTAAATCCGGTCCTGGTGGCGATAATTGCTTTTGCCATGAATTTCGCCGCTTATGTTTCGGAAATGTTTAGAGCCGCCATTTTGAGTGTTGATAAAGGCCAGACCGAAGCGGGTATTGCGGGCGGCTTCACCGGCTTTCAGACCTTTGTCCACATAGTGCTTCCCCAGGCTGTAAAGCAGGTCCTGCCGGTCTATAAAGGGGAGCTCATATCCCTGGCCAAGATGACTTCCATTGTGGGATATATAGCGGTTCAAGATTTGACCAAGGCCAGCGATATCATTCGCAGCCGGACCTTTGACGCCTTTTTCCCGCTGTTCATGATAGCGGTATTGTACTTCTTGATCTCCTGGCTGCTGCTTTTAATGTTGGAAGGGCTTGAACGAAAAACCGATCCTAAACGTAATAGAAAGTAGGTGTAAAAATGATTTCGGTGCAGAATTTAAGCAAAAAATTCGGGGAGCTCGTGGTTTTAAAGGATATAAACGCCCAGATTAAACAAGGGGAGGTTATTTCCATTATCGGCCCCTCCGGTACGGGCAAGAGCACCTTTTTGCGCTGTTTAAACCTGCTGGAGGTGCCCAGCGGGGGGAATATAATTATTGACGGAAATGATATACTGGCAAAGGATGCAAATGTTCCCAAACTGCGACAGAAGATGGGGATGGTTTTCCAATCCTTCAATCTTTACGCCCACTTGTCCGTTCTGGATAATCTGACCCTGGGACCGGTTAAGCTGCTGGGTAAAAGCAAAACGGAAGCCGAAGCCAAAGCGGCCGAGCTTCTAAAGATGGTGGGCCTTTTGGACAAACGGGACAGCTTTCCCGATGAACTGTCGGGCGGCCAAAAGCAGAGGGTGGCCATCGCCCGCTGTCTGGCCATGGAACCGGAGATTATCCTTTTTGACGAGCCGACCTCGGCCCTTGATCCCACTATGGTAAGTGAAGTGCTGGCGGTAATTCGCCGTTTGGCTAAAGAGGGCATGACCATGGCTATAGTAACCCATGAGATGGATTTTGCCCGGGATGTATCCAACCGGGTATTCTATATGGATGAGGGGCTAATTTATGAGGAAGGGACGCCGGACCAGATCTTTGACAACCCGCAAAAAGAAAAGACCCGCGCTTTTATTAACAGAATTAGAAGTTTTTCCTTCAAGATTGAGAGCCCGGATTACGATTTATATTCTATGAATGCTGAAATCGAAGCTTTTTGTGAAAAGCATGTGCTGCCCAGGAAAATGAGGCACAACGCGCTCTTACTGGTTGAGGAGCTACTGGCATTATATGATTTGCAGCAAAGTCAGGTCGAGTTGACCCTGGCCTATTCAGAAAAACAGGACCGTTTGGAGCTGGTATTGGAAAGCACCGGCGAGGCTTTTAATCCACTGGACTCCGGCAACGCTCCGGATGAAATTGGACTCAACATTATTGCCGGTTTGTCTGAAAACGTGGAATACTATCGATTAGAAGAGCAAAACCACCTGTCGTTAACTATAAAGATACAATAAGTTTTTTAAAATTATGCGGGAGGAAAAGTACTATGAACATTACTAAAACCGTTGTTGACAACACCGTAACCCTGACCCTGGTAGGCAGGTTGGATACGGTTACCTCCACCATGCTCTCCACTGAACTTGACATCGTATTTGCCGGAGGAAATCCCAACCTGATCTTCAACCTGAAAGAACTGGATTATATAAGCAGCGCCGGGCTTCGGGTGTTCTTAACCGCTCAAAAGAAGGTCAAGGCATCGGGCAACGAGATGAAAATAACCGGAGCCAATGAGTCGGTTAAGGAGATTTTTGAGGTAACCGGTTTTGCCGGGATCATGAACATCGAATAGTAGTCGGCTGTTTGAGGAGTGATGGACAGCCACTCACTTAAAAGAGCTCGGCAGGCAGGCACTGGGACGGTTCTTTTGCCTGCACCACAAGTTGTTTGCAGATGCAGGCAAAAGAACCGTCCCCGCGCCCGCCCGCCAAGCTCGTAAGGAGATGAATCACCATGCCAAGCTACAGCTATACAGAGACGGCCGGCAGCTTCGATTTTCAAACCGTGAATTCGGAGATTGAGGCATTTTGTGAACAAAATGACATACCTCCCAACAAGCTTTTTGCACTGCAGCTCATTTTAGAAGAACTGGTAACCAACATCATCAATCATGGCAGCAGCCCCCAGAAGTCGGAAGTAATTGATATATCCCTGGCGGTTCAGGATGATCTCATCAGGCTCGCCATTCGCGACAATGCCCGGGCCTTTAATCCCCTCGAGGCAGCCGAACCAGACACCGGTCAGAGCCTCGAAGACCGTGATATCGGCGGCCTGGGATTGTTTCTAGTGCGTAAAAAGGTAAAATCGCTTTCATATGAATATATCGACGGCTTTAATAATGTAACGGCTGAAATATAGGGGTGGGGTTATAATTGAATATGATGCTAGAAGAAAAAGCAGCGGTAGAGCAGAGCTTTTATTTCCGTGCCTTTCAGGACGGGGATGCCGCGGGAGTAATCGAGTGCTTTGAAGATGAATATGGAAGAACCTATTTAAACCAGCAGGTTTACGATCCGAGTTATATTGCCGGCCGATGTAGGGACGGCACCCTGAACTTTGTAGTAGCCCAGGCAGCAAACGGCGAAATCGCCGGGATTCTCGGTTCTTCCTTGGAAGGGCATTTTCAGAACATAGCCGAAATTGGCATGTACATAATAAAACGCAAATTCCGCTGCCTCGATATCGGTCCCCACTTAATCAGGCTTTTAATGGCCCTGGTTGAGGAGCGTGCGCCTAAGCTGACTGCTTATCACACCCACTTTTCCACCGTCAGCGCCGGGGCTCAGACCCAGTTCCATAAGATGGGCTTTGTCCCCTGTGGATTCGAGTTTTCGAGGTTTGATAATAGCATACTCTTGCACAACGGCGACAACGGTAAAAACTTGAAGCAGTCCCTGGCTATTGCCGTTAAAAAGATGAGTAAAAACAGCTGCGGGATCCTGTTTGTTCCTGAACCGCACCGGGATTTCGCCAGGCAGATCTATAACCGGATCGGAGTTGAATACAGCCTGGCCGAGAGCAGCGCGCAGACGCTTGCCCGGCAGCGAACGAGCCGTATTGAGATTGATATGGATGCCGAACACCGGGTCGGCACCATATTTATTGAGCGTATAGGTAAAGACCTGTCTGCAACCATAAAATCAATCATAGCTCCCTTAAGAAAGCAGCCCGGCTATTCGGCGAGTCTATATTTAAGCATCCTGGACAGCGCCTCCGGATGGGCATTTAAGGAGTTTCGGCAGCAGGGCTTTTTCTTTGCCGGTTTGCAGCCCCTCTGCCAGTCCGGGGAGTATCTGGTAATGCACAACCCGCTGGACATCCCCCTACATCCCGAGGATCTGCGAGTTGCCGGAGACTTTCCCGCGCTATTGGACTATATAGGCAGGTGCCGGTAATGGATAAAAAGCGCAGCATCAGGCAAAAAATGATTACCGTTATACTGTCCTTGTCCTTGATATCCCTGTTTTTGATGAGTATTCTGGTTGTTTTTAGCATGACCAATATGCGCAACAGCATTAACAGCACCAGCGGCGCCCTGGGGCAGAGCGCTGCCGACGACAGCCAGGCGGCCTTGGAGAAACAGGCCATTGCCCAGTTGACGGCCACCGCCCAGAACAAAGCCCGGATCAGCGACGAAAAACTAGCCAAGCTGCAGAAATACGTTCAGTTGATGTCCATGCAGGCCACTGATATATATTCCAATCCCTCCCGCTATGTATCCGCCGATGTCAAACCACCGAGTTCCAGCAACAAGGGAAAAATTACGCCCCAGCTGCTTTACGCTGAAGGCAGCGACCGGGCCGCCATGACCGGGGAAATAGCCCGGGCGGCCAACATCGACAACCTGCTCAAAACCATTCCCGAAAACGACGCAGACGTCTTTTCAACCTACATAGGAACTGAAAGCGGTTTTGTCATCAAAGTAGATAAAGACTCGGATGACCAACTAAAGATTCTCGATCCCAGACAGCGGGGCTGGTATAAGCTGGCCCGGGAGAACAACAGCCTGGTCTGGACGGATGTCTTTGACGACGCCATGGGACGGGGCCTGGCCATAACCTGCGCCATGCCCTTTTACGACGCCCGTGGAAACATCAAAGGGGTGGTCGGAATCGGCTCGCTCTTGACCACTCTAAACGAGATCATCATCGAAACCAAAATCGGGGAAAGCGGCTATGCTCTGGTTTTAAACGAAAAGGGCGACATGATCATTTCTCCGACCGTTCAGAGGGTTGAAGGCAAGATCGTGCGGGAGAATTTCCTGACCAGTGACAATGCCAGCCTGAAGGCGGCTGCACAGAGAATGGTAGCTCGTCAGTCAGGGGTGGAACGCTTTGTCTATAACGGCAAAGAGGTGCTGTTTGCTTACGAGCCCCTGCAAAACCTGCCTTGGAGCATCGCCACGGTGATGGAGGTCAATGAAGCCATTGCTCCCGCGTTGCAGAGTAAAACCAATATTATGGCCCTGGCATCCGGGGCGGTTGACAAAGTGGATCGGGATATATTGACTGTGATAGTACTCTTTGTGGTGGTGTCCATTGCGTCAGTTCTGCTGGTTGTCTTTTTCAGCCTGCTCTTATCGCGGCGCA
>JBDKUE010000190.1:0-3216 GCA_039679855.1 Syntrophomonas sp. | reverse complement strand
TCTTTTTCCAGTTTCTCTATATACTCGTCTGACTGGGTGTAGATAAAAGCCGGGCGCCACACAAAATCGCATTCGATATGATGCTCGCCGGCCAGATCATCAATCATGTGGATGGCCGCTTCATTGGCGTCAGCGTACTGCCTGGCCTGCTCTTGGCCAACGCTTTTTTTCAGGCGGTCATAGATCAGAGAATGCTGGGAGGTAATCTTGGCTGTAGTATGGCCGGTAGTCCCCTGAAGAATACGACTTGCCTCCAGTACAGCCACCGTGAGCCCCGCCCGGGACAGCAAATACCCGGAAAGTATCCCCACCATACCGCCTCCTACTATGGCAACATCGACGGTGAGATCCTCCTTTAGAGGCGGGTAGTCGGTTTCAGCAGTAGATGCTATCCAGTAAGGGACCGGATCATTTACAAATACATTTTCATTCAAATCGATCACTCCAATAAATTCGTTTAGAATAGTTTGCTACGTTGCGCCCTGTCTAAAACAGAATTATATTGGAGTATTCTGGTTCGATGAGCCAGTTTATCTAGCTCAGCAGATAGACCAGCAAAGCCAGTTGAATAATGAGAATCAGCGGCATTCCCAGTTTGAATTTGCGGTGCAGGGTCTTGTGGCGGAACATATACATAGCTAGAAGTCCGCCCATAGAGCCGCCTAAACCCGCTGCCAGAAAAAGGCTCTTCTCGCTTATCCTCCTGCGTCCCCGCGTGGCCAATCGTTTATCCCAGAAGAACATAAAATAGCATATTGTATTTATAATCATAAGGTAGAAAAGGATAATTTTTAAGGTGGTAATACTGTCTATCACCAATTGTCTCACCCCCCGGTTTTAAACGAAACAAGGAGTATGCCTGTCAAACAAATAAACCCCTCATGGATCAATTCTGTTCAAGAGGCAAATGACTTATTAAAAAACTTATAGTTCCTTTAATCCCTTATCGGAAGCTTTAAGTTATATTGCCTAATCCACCACCTCATTTCACCTGGATTTTAACCCTGGTTTCTATATACTTTGAAAGCATCTGGTTCATAAGCGTCTCTCGATAAGGGAAGCATACATACAGTCTTATTTTCCTAGGGAGGCTTAATGAAGCGTTCTATAAACAGCCTTATCCTTTTGTTTTTAATACTGGTTATTTATCTGGCTGCCAATCCGGTTATAAGCACCCGGAAATACGCCGAACCAGACCGGGGAAACACCGTTTTTCCTGGAGAATTCGATCCGCAGCAAGCCATATGGCTAATGTGGCCGTCAGATATATATACCTATTCAAGCCAGCCGGTTGAAAAAACCATGGCTGTTATCATCGAAACTCTGGCCAGGCATATCCGCGTAAACCTGATGGTCAATTCCGACCTTGAAATACGCAGGGTTAAAAACCGGTTTCAAATAGACGGTTTTTCCGGTGAAAATGTCTATTTTTACAAGGTTCTACACCAGACCATTTGGGCCCGGGATGTCGGCCCCACCTTCATAAACAGCAACGGTCAACTCCAGGTTGTAAACTTCGCTTTCAACAACTTTGGCCGCCAGGCTGATCCTGACTATATAAGGAGCGAGAGCCTGGTAGATGTTCGTTCGGCGGATCTGTTCGAACTCCCGGTCCTAAATACCGGCCTTGTATCTGAAGGGGGCGGGATCGAATCCAACGGCCGGGGTACTATTATAACGACCGAAGCAGTTGCTTTAAAACGCAATCCGGGTTTGACTAAAGAACAGATAGAGCAAGAATACCAGCGTGCACTTGGCATAAAAAAGGTTATCTGGCTCAGTAAAGGACTGGCCGAGGAAGACGGCATTACCGGAGGTCATGTCGATGAGATGGTCAGGTTTGTCGATCCTCATACTATCCTACTGGCCCAGGTGCTGCCGGAGGACCGGAACAGCAACGACATTTCCCGAGCCTCCTATGAGCACCTGGAAGAAAACTACCGTACTCTGTGTAACGCAAGCGACCAGGACGGGCAGCCCTTCCGAATAATACGCCTTCCCATGCCTCCAACTTTGTACCGTGAGCTGGATCATTTAAACGATATTCCCGTGCGCAGTTATTTGAACTTTGCTATAAGCGACGGGATAATTCTCATGCCGGTATATTGGAAAACGGGTCGCTCAGCCGCCCTGCAAGCCAGCGATCAACAGGTACGGGCAGTTTTACAAGGCATATTCCCCGGGAGGGAAGTTGTCGGCATCGATGTAGAGAGTATCAACCATTGGGGTGGCGGAATTCACTGTGTTACCCAGCATATGCCTTTAATCCCATGAACGATAGACAGGTTGAAGTAGAACGGATTTTGCAGTAAGTAGAATTGAAGCAGTATATGATAATATTTACGCTACGATATCATCAGGGTTGTTTATATACGGATCCTTCTGTTGGAACGCCACCCCCCAGATAATATCTTATTACGTTCATAGGGTGTGTTATGGGTTTGCCTGGAATCACCAGCAAACCCTAAGCACAATATAACATCAGCTCCCAATATTGGCAATTACCGAACGCTGTATATTGCATAATAAATTTAGGGCTGATTATTGGCATACCAGCTATAGTGGCACTAAATGCCTTAAGTCATAATCCTCTTAAACCTGTATAATTAGAAAAAACCTCGGCAGGAATGATAAAATGGATATCAATATAAATCCAATCACTATAGGGCTCGTAGCTTTGTTGGCCTTTCCGCTCATTCAAGGCGCTGTTGAACCACTTTCTCTTGGGGGTATCCGCCAGCGCCTGTGGTCGCTATTAGACACGGTGGGTTTTCTTATGGCCCTTTATATGGCTATAGTACTCACCCGCCGGATTTTTTTCGACCACGACTCGGGGGTGTTTCTCAGCATATACAACTGGATTCCGGAGAATATACGAGTATACCTCTATGGCCAGGACGTACTGATCTACGTCATAGTAGTCCCTATTTTTCTATTAATCCTTATAGAATTAATCCGCCTGCTTACCCCGGCCATTTATAGAAGATGGCTGCTACCTCTGGCCGACCAGTTGTATAATGCTCTTTCAAACAGCGGACGCTTTCTGTCATCTTCGGCAGGTGCTCTGGCCCAGATTCCACGCGCCGCCTTTATGGTTTTTATTGGCGGCCTGCTGCTCAACTTCTTCGCCTATTATTATCCTTCGCCCAACCTGTCAAAATGGATGAATGAATCAACAGCCTATCAAGGCCTGTATCAGCAGGCCCTGTATCCGGC
>JBDKUE010000225.1:0-38651 GCA_039679855.1 Syntrophomonas sp. | reverse complement strand
ATGGGATCCCCCATGGGCCGCAGCGGCTCCTCTCAGGCTCCGGGAGGCTTGAAAAACCCTCTGGAACAGGATTTTGGACGGGTGACGGCGGAGGAACTGGCCCGAATAGAGGCCCTGGTACCGCTGCTGGCCCGCCGGCTGGCCGCCAAATTTGTTAAAAGGCGCCGGCGCAACGACCAGAACCAGCTGGATTTGCGCCGGACCATCCGCAACAGCATGTCCAGCGGGGGAATTCCCTTGAATATCTTCACCATTCGCAGGTTGCGCGAAAAACCGGTCATTCTTACCATATGCGACGTTTCCGGATCGGTAATGAATTTCAGCTGCATTGCCCTGGCCTTGATCGCATCGCTGGAGAGGTTCTTTCAGCATATCGAATCCTATGCCTTTATCGATGAAGTGTCAGATATAACCGGCCTGCTGTTGTCCGGCAACCCCTTGAATTTTCGGGGCCATATTTTGCGCAATGCCAGGGTGGTGGGGGCAACCGGCTACACCAATTATGGCCGTATGCTTTCTGAATTCAACCAGCACTTGAGCCAGCGCATAAACCGCAAAACTACGGTTTTGATATTTGGCGATGCCCGCAACAACTGGCAAGAAAACGAAAAATGGGCCCTGGCAGAGATAAAAAAACAGGCCAAAAAGGTTTACTGGTTCAACCCTGAGCCCGGGCCCTTATGGAGTTCGGGAGACAGCATTATTCATGACTACGCACCCTACTGCGATGCTGTTTTTGCGTGTCCCACCTTGTTAGAACTGGAAAAGGCATTGGGTAAAATTTAGCTGAAAATGGATGGTGCCTGTTATGACAGCATTCTACTTACCCTAAGGTGGTATAATAAGGAGGTAATGTATATGTAAGAAAGCTCGTCAATTTGTAGTAAAAATGCTCGTAGTGAATTCGCAAAATTAATCTGCGGAGGTTTAGGCTATGGGTGTTAAAATTGCTACCGACACGTCATGTGATTTGCCGGATGAGGAATTGAGGAGGTACAATATCGAACTGATTCCTCTCAGGATCACATTTGACGATGGACAAACCTTCCTGGATCGCATCGAGATAAGCCCTTCTGCTTTTGTTGAGAAAATGGTGAAATCAAAATGCCTGCCTAAAACCGCGGCCCCCGATCCGGATGCTTTTGCCTCCTGTTTCCAAAAGGGGCTAAAAGTTGAAGGTCAGGTTCTATTCATGAGTCTTTCATCGGGTTTGAGCAGCACCTACCAGACTGCCGTGCTGGCCAGCAATATGCTCGGCAGTCACAGCATATGTATTTTTGACACCCTGGCAGCCTCTCTGGGAACCGGTATAGCGGCCATTAAGGCGGCACGCCTGGCCGCCCTTGGTATGAACGTGCATGCCATAGTCGAAAAGCTGAGCGTGATCAGAAAAACCCGGCAATTGTTTTTTACCCTGGATACCCTGGAAAATGTGGTGAAGGGCGGGCGGCTTAGCCCCATTCAAGGTATGGCCGGAAACGTGCTTAATATTAAGCCAATTCTGAAAGTCAACGATCGGGGCGTACCCGATATCGTTGGAAAGGTAAGAGGCAGGAATAAAGCCATTCGCAGGTTGGTGGATATTATAGGCGAGGTACCTGGGCTGAATCCCGGTGAAAAAATGATCGGAGTCAGCCACGTTGCCTGCCCGGAAGATGCAGCCCGGCTGGCCATGTATATTGAGGAGCGCTATCGGCCGGCGGAACCGGTAATAATCGGCGAAATGGCTGCAACTATCGGTATTTATGCCGGAGTGGGCGGCTTAATGGTCAACCTGCTATAAGCAACCGGGGAGGGAATCCATGAAATGCCAGCTTGTTTCGGTTGAAACCGAGGATCAGGTTGTTCTGCACGGGGCTTTTTTTGAAGGAGATCCATATAAACCCGCTGTCCTGATCCTGCATGGTGCAGCTATGAATTTCTACACAGGCATTGGGCGGTTCATGCCTGAAATCTTAAGCCCCCCGGGCTATGCCTGCCTGAACGCCAATCACCGCGGCCATGATTTCGGGACCGCCCCGGACAGCGATAAAAAGCCGGTACTGGGCTTGATGAGAGAACGCTTTGGGGATTGTGAGTATGATTTGAAGGCCTGGATCAAACATTTACAGCAATATGGATTTTCAAAAATTGTGCTGCTGGGGCACAGTCAGGCTATACCCAAAATTTTATACGCGCAAAACCGGAATCAGTTTCCCGGTATAGCCGGCCTGGTATTAATCAGCCCCCCACCCTCGGTGTCCAAGATGATGCGTTTTCTAGTCGGTGACAACTTTTATGAACGGGGTCTGTTCAAAGCCAGGGAGCTTGCTGAACTGGGTATGGATGATCAGCTCATTGTCCTGAAGGGTAGAGGCACTATGCCCTGGATTTTTACACCGGGGACCTTTTTGAGTTTTTATGGACCTGACACACCGGCTGATACGGTGGAATTGATCGGGAAGATATGGTGCCCGGTGTTGCTAATAAGAGGCTCCAGGGATTGTAAACCGGTGAGCCGGCAGCTCCTGAACGATATGAAGCAAAATGCCGGGAGTCAGGCAGACTGCAGCATAGTTGAAATCAAAGGTGCCGATCATTTTTACTCCCAGCATGAGTTTGAATTGGGAGAGGCAGTTCTTGAATGGCTGGAGAATATAGCCCTTAACCGGGGATCAAGGTAGGAGGCTGGGAGGAGCCGTAGCTTCAATAAGGCTGGCTTTCGGGCCGCCCTGGCATTTAGTTAGGAAATACCCCAGGTTTCCGAGCTCGTTTTTTATATCCTCTTCATCCATGCCACCCCGTCCCAGCCGATCACACAGGGACAGTAGAGCTATTTCACCCAGGGGCACTTCGGCAAGCATCCTATCAATGTCGGCAAAGGGCAGCTTTTTAACCACAAAGAGAATCTGCATGTGCCATCTTACCATCCGGGACACCCTTTCAACCAAGGCTTCTTCAACCGGAAACTCCCTGAGGAACTCCTCGGCTAGCCGGGATCCGTGCCGGTCGTGATCATAGGCGGTTATTCTGCCTTTACGCACTTTAGTGGTGCGGGCTTTGCCAAGGTCGTGCAGCAGGGCTGACCACATGAAAGCCCGGGGCTCGCTGCTCAAGGGCCGCACCTGGGCGGCCAGGTCCACAACCAGCAGGGTGTGCTCCCATACACTGCCCTCGGGGTGATGGACCGGCGACTGTTCAATGTTTACCAGATCCCCCAGAAGCGTAAAGGGATAGCTGCTTTTAAACAATTCACTGCCTGCCAGCCCGCTAAGATACAGGGAAGGTTTTTCGTCACCAAGCAGGTGGCTTTCAAAGTCCGTAAATAAATCAAATCGGTTCTGCAATTTAGAGGCCTCCTTGAATTTTGCCAGGGCAGGTATAGTATTCCCCATGAGCCACTCCTTCATTGTGGGATACAATTAGAAAAACCGGTCAAAGGAGGGGATTCCCTGAAGCTGGCCTTTATCATCTATGATGAGCTTACTGCCCTGGACTTTGTGAGCATGTTTGACCCGCTGATCAGATTGAAGACCACAGTTGGAAAAAATGAAGATACTTCGGTCAAAGGATTGGACGAGATGTACCGCAAGGTCATTGCTTTTGTGGTTGATGAATTTCTTGAGAGAATTGATCGGGTTGATTTCAGGATCAAAACCTGATCAGCTGCCAGAAATGCATTAATATACAATGATGTGCAAAAATATTACTTCAAAAGAAGGAACCTTCTGTGCTTATGACGAATGTAAAAAGTGAAGGGAGCGTGAGGAGGTTTGCGTAACTACGGGTTGTTTTTAGACCTGGCAAAACGCAGTGCCGGCGGCGATTCTTTTTACTACGTGGATGTCTTATCTGATAATTATTCACCAAGGCTAAGAGCGGAACAGGCCAAGCAACTGGTTGAGGATGGATATATAGAATTAAATCAACTAAATGCAACAGACACCAGCATTATAGTCAAGGGTAGATTCACCAATAAGGGATTGAACAAAATTAGAGTAGCCACACTGCGTTCCGTATAGTAGGGCCTTTTATGGGAGTCGTTCTTTTTAAGGCGGCTTCTTTTTTTATGCTTAATATTTATAATAGCTGACGATTCAAAATTACCTGTTGCCAGGCAACTAAATATGATTTATTATGAAACATGGAAAACTTATATGTGGTGGATTAATGAGAAACCTTCCAGTGCGGGTGCAGGGGGCGGCTCTAGAGAAACCAATATTTGGGCGTTAAAAGTATCGCGTAAATATTGGTTTTTTTCATCATATTATCTTTCAAGGAGTGACGAGCTATGCCATCTGATGGAGATGGAGCTAAAAAGGTTGTAAACATTGATGCTCGAAAAAAGCTTGATGAACGCCAGAGGAAGCAAATTCAGCACGAACTGAAAGTGTACATGGAGCAGTATTTTAAAAGGAAACTGGGTAAAGGCGTAGATTACACCAGAGTAGTGCTCTGGGAAGATATGCTCATCATCCGCGGAGAGCGCTTTCTGACCGAACCGGAAATATATATTGTGCAGACTCCGGCTGGCAAAGAGGTTGTTCGGGCCGCTCGCATGGAAGTGGCCAGACAGCACTCCATAGACAATGTTCCCTACTTTGAAGAAAAATTTCAGGCCAAAGCGATACACCAAACCTATGATATTGAACCGGAGAATGATTTCTGGTGGCACATAGTAGTATTTGATCGGGTTTTAACCGAATAGCTTTCCAGATATAATATAATGGTGGCTTACGGGGAAACCTGTTGCATAATCAGGTGGCTCTATAGGATAACCAATGTTTAGGCGTTTAAGATATTGCCTGGATGTTGGTTTATTTTTTGTAAATATAAGGGTATTATTAAGAACTGCATATCTGGTGGATTGCGAGGAAACTATAGAAGCGGCTTCAATAAAGACCAGTATTCTTATGTCTTATTTGACTTCAGGAATATTGGCCTTTTTGTTTTCGAGCAGATGCGAAAAGAAAGAGGTGGTGTGCACCCTGAAAGTACCAAACAGTATGAACGTCTAAGATATTACAGAAAAAGAGGAGGAACTTAATAATGGCAGATACCATGAAAGCGTTAGTTTATCGTGGCCCTGAGAAAATTGGGATTGAAGATGTTCCTGTACCCCGGATTATCGAACCCGATGATGCAATTGTCAGAGTAACCACTTCCACCATTTGTGGAACGGACATTCATATCTGGCACGGCGGCATGCCCGAAGTAGCGCCGGGAAGAATCATCGGCCACGAATTTGTCGGCGAAGTTGTTGAAGTTGGCCCGGCGGTTCGCAACAATAAAGTTGGAGACAAGGTAGCCGTATCCTGTGTAACCCAGTGCGGCGAGTGCTATTACTGCGTACGGGGGGTATATTCCCACTGCACAACCGGAAGCTGGATATTCGGATATATGATTGACGGATGCCAGGCTGAATATGTCAGAGTTCCCCACGCCAACCTGGGCATGTTCACCATCCCGCAAGGCCTTACCGAAGAAAACGTTCTCTTCGTAGGCGACATCCTTTCCACCGGTTATTTCGGTGCCGAACAGGCCAAGATCGAACCCGGTGACACAGTCGCGGTTATGGGTTGTGGCCCGGTGGGCATGTGCGGAATGGTTACCTCCCGGCTTTGGGGCCCGGCTGAGATCATCGCTGTTGACATCAACCAGGAGCGCTTGGATTTTGCTGTCAAGATGGGCATTGCCGATGTGGGTATCAACCCCCTCAATGTGCCGAATGTTGGCGATGCCATCAGAGAGAGAACTTCAGGTCGCGGTGCCGATGTCACTATCGAAGCCAACGGCTTTAAACCGACTTTTGATATGGCGGTAGACGCGGTTAGACCGGGTGGCACAGTTTCCTTGATCGGTGTATTTGAGAAACCCCAGGAGCTGGCTATGAATACTCTGTGGATTAAAAACATCCGCATCAGCATGGGCCTGGTAAACGCCAACCGCATCCCGGAACTGATCAAGCTCATTCAAAAGGGCAAGCTTAACACCGATTTCCTGTGCACCCACAGCGCCCCGTTGAATGACATAGTAAAAGGCTACGATATTTTTGGGGGCAAGAAAGACAATTGCCTCAAGTGGGTCGTTAAACCCTATGTGAGATAAATCAATATACCCTTTATAAAACTCTTATTCCTCTACTCACCCGAATTTAGGCTTCCCTGTGTATTCGCCACAGGATTCATGTTCAAAGAATTTTACTATGCCACCCATTGTTTAGGCCAATGGGTGGTGCTTTTTATCAGCGATAACATGACCTTTTATTAGTAGCAAGCAAAAGGCTCCCCCTCAGCTGTGCCAAAAGGGAGCTTTTTTATGACCTGCTATTAGACTTTGATGTTAGCGGCTGACCGTAACGGAACGGGAAATCGCATCAAAGGATACCTGATATCCAAATGCGTTAGCCACATAGAAGACCGGGCAAAAAACACGGTTATTTTTTATAACCGGGGGCACATCCATCGTTCTAGGCATACCGTTTACAAAATAGCTTACACTGCCTAAAGTCATAACCAGGGTTGTACCGTTTTTCTGGAAGGTGACTGACTGGCTGGCAGAATCCCAGGTTATATCCTTTTCGTCCAAGCCCATAGCGTAACCCAGGTACCCCTGGGGAACGTAAGTCCTGCCATCGGAAACAAACGGCGATACCTCCATGCTGCGAATGGCTCCGTCAACCGTGTATTGATTTGATCCGACCTGGAAGGCGATAACTCTATGCGAATCGGGTTGTACACTGTCATTTACAGTTAAGCCTGCGGATGCTGAAAGGGTAGTGCTTCCCTTATAGACGGCATAGACATTGGTTTGGCATTTGGCGGTTCCACGGATTTCACCTTTGCCCGCCACGGTTGCGCCGGAGTTATCAACACTCCAATTGCACAGCCGGGTTATGTCTTCATCAGCCCGCCCGTCTTTGTGCCTGAGAAATGCTTTAAAGTGAACCGAGCTGCCGGCTGAGATAGTCGCGGTAGCAGGGGTTAGATAAAGACCGTCGTTGTTGTAAACGTGAAAATCGGCAGAATCCGAATAGGTTTGCCCTGAATAGTCCACAACTGCTACTATGGTGCCGTTTCCGGAATCTTTAGCTTCAAACCTGCCGTTGCCCATTGAATAGGCAATTGATGGGTCAGCGCTGCGCCAGCTTGCGCTATTGGTTACATCCCTGGAACTTCCGTCACTGAATCTCAGGTAAGCGGAATACTTTCGAACATCGTCTACATAGCCCGATTGCGATGCCGGGCTTATTGATAGCGTAGCAGTTGGTTTTACAGGGGGCAATACGGTCAATTCGGCCGCGTCAGAAAAATTCTGCCCGGTAATAGAATCGTAGAAATTTACTCTAACTGTTGATGTGCCGGCGTTTGTTGCGACAAAAGAGCCGCTTCCCGATAAAGTGGCAATACTGTCATCAATGCTCCAAACAGCTGAGCTGCTTACATCGCTGTAGGGATCACGGGTGCCGGTGCGGTTAAGAGTGGCACGAAACTGTACCTGCTGGCCGATCTTCAGCGTGTACGAACCCGGGGAAATACTCATAGTTACATGTCCTACAGGGGGTGTAGTTCGGTGAACCTGCACCATGGCTTCTCCGGTTGCTGTTCCAGAACCCGGTTCCCAGCACATCGCGGATACTTCGGCCGTACCCGGAGAAGCTCCGGTAAAACTTGGACCATCCCCACTTAGGACCGAAGGATCACTGCTGGACCAACTGCACTGGCTGGTGACATCCTTGCTGCTGCCGTCGGAATAATGGGCTGTAGCGGTGAAGCTGGCCTGACTTCCCTCCGCTACTGAAGTGTTTGACGGGCTGACGCTTATAGAATTTATGTGAACCCAGTGTTCCACTCCGCCGTCGCCGCCGATAAGATCATTAGCAGCAAACCCGCTGCCTGCGCCGAGCAGCATGGTGACCACCATTAATAATGCTAATAGTGTTTTTTTCATTTTACCCTCCTTAGCAATGCTTTCAATACAGTTACACAGATTAGGCGTTGACTACTGGCCCGGGAACTCCCCTCCTTTTCTCCTCGTTTTTCAATATTGCCGTGTAATAGCCAAGCGGATCAAGAATCTATTAAAGAAAGACTCATTGACCGGTAAGGCTTATGTACTCCAACTACTAAATTAGCCCTAATTCGGAAGGATATGATATTCAGGGGGATTTTTATAGGAATAGCTCTATACTAATATAATCGGGTTTTGCGGTTGATAGTTTAGGGAGAGGCTCGAGTATACTATGCATTATTCGGGACAACGAAGATTTTCAGTAGTATTTTGGTTTAGGAGAGCGGTGGAATATGTCTTTAGACCACTAAATCCCTTCTTTCTACCATACGATAGGTTAAGTAAACAAATATTCCAATTAATAGAAGAGATAGAACCAGCATCCAGGGCTGATAACTTCCCCGGGTAATTATCTCAGCAGCCGAGAAGTATTTGAAGGGAGTAAAGAATTTTAAAAAATCAATTTTGGGATACAGATCAATGGCAGCGGAAAGTAAGAAGGTGCTAAATAAGATAAGGGTTGATATAGACGCTGCTCTTTTGGAGGTTTTGCTGGCAGCTGCCACCAGGGCACCCAGGGCTGCGAAGAGCAGCTGAATAATAAAGAGAAACACCATGAGAAGTGCAATTTTAGAGCTGATTGACGCCCCCTGGTTGTACATATTTACAAATACCACCGAGGCCAATAAAGTAGTCAGGTTTAAGACCAGCAAATTGGTTAAAACAGCAGCCAGTTTAGCAGTTACTATTTGATGGCGGGGGACCGGCTTTACAAATATAAAGTCCGCTGTTTTATCGCGTTCTTCTTTGGATATTATCACCGTCCCCAGCATGACCGCGTGCACTCCGGCCAAAACCAAAAAGTAGATATAGAACAGGGCGTAAAAGCCGGCTGCCGTGGTAATGTCCAGTTCACCCAGACCAAGCACTTGCTTGAAAGCCCCAGGAAACTGATCGAAGAGCTTTCTGGCCTCCTGCCCGGCCCCGGCTATGCCGGAATATTTGATCATTCCGCCATAGATCAAGAAAACCATGCTGCCGCACCAGATAAGCAAAGGCTTTAAATTGGCTTTTAGTTCGCGAATGACAATATTCATAATTATCCTCTCATTGCGCCGCAAAATCCTTTTTATGGTAAGCCATATAGCCCGCGATTACTAATACGGCAGATACAGACAGGTTTATAATAACCAGGGTCGGATTGTAAGCTCCATGCTGAACTATTGTGGCCGGATCAAAGTAGGCAAAAGGGGTTATATATCCCAGGGCTCTTTCGCCTACCGACTGGTTAATAATCTGGACCAGGAAGAAACCAAAGACAATACCCAGGGCCAGGGGCAGAACGGAGCGCATCCTGCGTACCAGGGCGGCTAAAAACAAGCCCAAGGCGCTGAAAAAGAGCTGCATTTGAATAAGAGAAAGGGTGATGAGCAGAAACAGACTACTGGAAAAAGAACCGTATATCCGCACAATCATATATGAAAAGAGGATAAGCAAAATGCTTTGCAAGAGCAGGGCCGTTAAAACAGCTCCCCATTTAGCCGTTACTATTACGAAGCGGCTGACAGGTTTGCTGAGCAGAAAGTCGGTCGTTTTAGAGCGGGCTTCCTCGGAAAGCACGGCCAGGCTGGATTTCATGGCAAAGACAGCGCCGATCAACAGAATGTACAGAAATACGAAGGCGTAGAATTCGAGCACCCGGGCCAGATTCAAGCTGCTTAAGCCCAGAGCCTTGCGCATTTCCAGGGGGAAGTTGGCCAAAACGGCCTCTAACCCCTGTACATCGGCTGCCACCGGGGGGTATATCAACATGAAAAGAAGCAGGCAAACAAGCATGCCTAGAGACCAATAGATGGCTGAGGGGGTCAGCATTCTGAGTTCCTGCCGGTAAATATTCATGCCTTCTTAAGACTCCCTTTCATAGTAGTGCATAAATATTTCTTCCAGAGAAGGCTCCTCTACGGTAAGATTAATAAGGTTCAGGCCGTGGATTTTATCGATCATCTGGTTTAGCCGGCCCTTGAACAGAAATGCGGCGCTGCCCGGTGCGGTGCTCAAGTCAGCAACTCCTTCTATGTTGAAATAACCGGCATCAACCTGGTCATGGAAATCGATCTTAAAGCGCTTGTAATTTTTATTATGCAGGGCGTGAATATCTTCAATGCTGATTATCCGCCCCTCTTTGATTATGGCAACCCGGGAGCATAGCTTCTGCACCTCGCCTAGAATATGCGAGGAGAAAAGCACAGTTGCGCCCTGTCGATTTTCTTCCCGGATCAGGTTGAAAAAATTTTGCTGCATAAGAGGGTCGAGGCCGCTGGTCGGTTCGTCCAGGATGATCAGCCGGGGTTGATGCAGAAGGCCCTGGACTATTCCCACTTTCTTTTTGTTGCCGTAGGAAAGGTCGTCGATCTTTCGGTGCAAATCCAGGTCCATTATTTCAGCCAGCCGGTAAATGCGCTGCTGGTCGACATTGTGGTAAAAACTGGCCGAGTATTTTAGCAGATCAATGACTCTCATATTATCGTAATAAAAGACCTCGGAAGGTAAATAGCCGATATTCTGGCGGATTTGGGGGCCCCGTTTTATGCAGTCCTCACCGAATATGGCAGCTTCGCCGCTGGTGGGATAGATAAGGCCCAGCAGCAGGCGAATAGTAGTGGATTTGCCGGCCCCATTGGGCCCAATGAAGCCGAAAATTTCGCCCTCTTGCACCGAGAGGGACACATCTATAATGCCCCGGGCGGTTCCATAGCATTTGGTCAACTTGACTGTTTTGATGACGTCCATACAGGCCTCTCTTGTCCCAAATTGCCTACATCAATCAGCAGCTCGGATAGGATACCAGGATCTGCCGGCATTATACTTTTTCCTAAAAGCGTTTATTATACTCCCCCTGGTTTCCGAACTACACCCTTGGTATTATCAAACCTATTCTTACCTCTCATTTCGGCAGGATATACAGGAGAAATATAAAATATAATACACTTAACGTAGCGTGGCTATAAAGGGCGACGGGATGCGTGGCGCCTTTAAAATTCTTAAAGAATCCTGGTGGATATTTTGAGAAAATCGATTCGAGGTATATACAGCGATATTGCCCCCGGCGAAGGTCGAAGGGCTATGACCGGGTTCCCGGAACAGAGCTCCCCCAAACAATTGAACTGGACGTTCGATTTATCTCTGGGAGGAGAGATCCAGTGGGGGCAGCCGGGGGAACGGGTAATTAAACTATCCGGCAGCATTGAAGATGCCGGCGCAATAGGTGCTTCGGTTGGATGGGCGGACCTTGAGATTTCCCAGCGGGAACCGGTAATTGGAGACCTCTGGTTAGTGGGAAGCAGGCCTTTACCGCAAGACGACATTACCTGCATATGCCGCCACCCCTTCAATAGAGCCTACCTGGTAGCGGCCACTGCCGACGCCCATCTTTTATTGCTGGATGGTGCGCCGCAGGCCAATCTGGCCATACTGGACCGGTCCAAAATAGGTGCTGCATTCAGTTCCCTGGTCTGCTGCGGCGGGTACCTGCTGGGTTTGGAAAGTCCTTCGGGCCGGTGCCTGCATGTAATCGATGTATCCAGCTCCGGGTCCAAGCGGCCTGCATTTACCCAATTGGGGCCGATACCGCTGCCGCACCCGCTGACCGCCCTCGCGGAGAACGACGCTTACTCGGCCTGGGGATTGAGCGCCAGCGGTACGCTATACCTCATAAAAGTACCGGAAGCACCGGTCAACGGGCAGCGCCCGGCCCATCCGGGGGTACGCCTGGAACCGTCCGGGCATCTACACCGCCGGAGACTTATCACCTTGGGCCTGGCTGAGCGAGTGAGGGGTATTTATCGTTTCCTAAAGGCCCATAAACTGCCCCGCTTGAAGCCGGGTCGCGGCCGGGACCGTTTTGCAGGGTTGGCCTTCGATGGAGAAAATTTTTGGATACTGGGCCGCACCGGGAAGCTGCTTATGTATAACCGGGAGCGGTTGCTGCTTCGCTCTTTTGCCGCCCGGCCGGAAATGAGCATTTCCTACTTGAGCTACGCTCACAATTACCTGCTGGTTTTGGATAAGGAACACCAGCAGCTTCATCACTGTTACCCGGCCAACACCCTGGAATCGGTCGCCGCCCTGACCTCCGGGTGGATCAGCCATCCCGGCTACCTTCCCGCCGGCACTGCCGCAAGTGGAAAGATCCACGACCTCTGTCTTCTGTATACGGGTGGGGAGGGAAGCAGCCGGATCCACCGTTATGATGTGGAAAAACTCCTTCCCCTGGCCGGGTACCGGTCAGTTCAGGGGGAGATAAAGGACAACTTTATGGACGGCTTTTTGCTGTTGGCTCAGTACTCGCCGCTTCTAAACGGGCGCAGTTTTGCACCTGACTTGAGTGGCCCACCCTCCCGCCGGGAGGACTGGATGGCCTTGTTTGACGAATACTTCCATCCCCGGGCCAATCTTTCAGCCCTGGAAGCCTGCGCCCGGGAGATTGAACTAAGCCTGGGCAGGAAACAGCCGCTGCGTGTGGTGCTGGGGATTCCCACTCCTGATCCCCGGTGCCGTGGCTGGGATGATAGCGGCTTCTCTCTGGCGGTGCAATCGCACCGGGTGAGCGCTGTCAGGTGGGCTTTTGATGAACTGCTGGGACGTTGGGAAAAAGCCCGTTTCCGGCGCTTGATCCTGGCCGGCTTTTACTATCTTGCCGAGCAGGGAGTTTTAGGTGATCCGGTTCTATCAGTATTTCCTCAATTGTGCCGGGAACGCGGGCTTGTTTCCTTCGCTATCCCCGGGATCAGTTCTTCTTACATGACTGAATTCAACCGGGTGGGATTCGATTGTGTGTCCCTGCAGTCCTCCCATTCCTTTTGGAAGCCGATGGGGCGTCCCCAGGGTTATCTGCTTAAAAGTGCCGGACATATAGCCCGGGATTTCGGCATGGGAATGGAAGTTGAGCTTCCTTACAATGTCCTGGAAGCTGAAGGGGCCGGGAAGCTTCGGGACTATCTGGATGCAGCCCGTATTCAGGGGTGGGCGGGAGCCTTCAAATCCTATTTTCAGAGCTACAACCTGGTAAAATCACTGGCTGACAGCCCGGAGCCGGAATACCGGGATCTTTATGACGAACTGTACGAGTTGAGCCGGCTGAGCCGCAGGCGGCAGGGACATCTCCACCCATACCACCAGGGCTTGCCGGTAGAGTGGCATGGGAAATGGTCTGGCGATAGCGCAAAGGAATATTTTCGTATTAATATAGAAGGCAACCAGGGCGTCTTCAGGTTAACAGATCTGTCGGCTGAACAATCGGATAAATAGATAGACCCCTTAATTTTTTAGTGAAATTATTAAAGATGAAGGCAGGTTTTGGACATGAAGCGGGTGGCGGTAATCGGAGGCGGACCAGCGGGCATGATGGCTGCCGGTCAGGCCGCCTTTAACGGTGCTGAGGTTTGGTTATTCGAAAAAAAGGACCGGGCAGGCAGAAAACTGAGCATTACTGGCAATGGCCGCTGCAACCTCACCACCTCGGTGGACCCCGACCTTCTGATCAAGGGCTTCCCGGGCAACAGCCGCTTTTTGTACAGCGCTTTTAGCGAGTTCTCCAACCGGGACTTGCGGGAGTTTTTCCATAAACGGGGGCTCATGACCAAAGTTGAACCTGGCAACCGGGTTTTCCCGATTTCCGACCGGGCTGAGGATGTGGTCAGGGTATTGTTTGAAAATGCCCGCGGGGCAGGCGTGAAATTTATGCTTTCCACGCCAGTGCTTGAAATTTTAATCCAGGATGCCCGGGTGGCGGGATTAAAAACGGAAAAGGAAGTTTTTGAAGTAAATGCCCTGGTAATAGCCACCGGGGGCTTGTCCTATCCGGGAACGGGCAGTACTGGTGATGGGTACGGCTGGGCCAGGGCTGCCGGCCATCGCATCATAAAACCGCGCCCCGGCCTGATCCCGCTCCTGGTGCAAGAAGAATGGATTGGAGCACTGCAGGGATTAAGCCTGGACAAGGTCAAAGCGGCTGCTTACAGTGATACCGGCGAGCGCATCATCGAGGATTGCGGGGAAATGCTTTTTACCCACTATGGTCTGTCAGGTCCCATGATACTGGCCATGAGCCATGCCATCGGGGACAGGCTCTGTAAATACGGGCAGCCGGTTAAGATAATACTGGACCTTGAACCGGAATATGATGAAAAGGAGCCGGACGAACTTGTACAAAGGGTACTGCATGATAATTCACGTAAAAAGATTAAAAACGCCCTGGGAGATTTTCTTCCCCCGAAACTGATTCCGGTTGTAATAGAATTGAGCGGCATAGAAGCCGATAAAGAATGCCACCAGGTGAACCGCAGTGAGAGGCGGGAACTGGAGAAGCAGCTAAAGGAATTAACCCTTACCGTGGTAGGCCTGCGCCCCATTGCCGAGGCTATAGTTACTACCGGAGGGGTGGACGTCAAACAGGTGAATCCCGGGACAATGGAATCAAAGTTGGTAAAAGGGCTCTTTTTCTCCGGGGAGGTATTGGATGTGGACGGTTTAACCGGAGGTTACAACCTGCAGGCGGCTTTTTCTACCGGCTATGTAGCGGGAAAAAACGCCGCCCTTGGTTGACAAGCATGCGCCTGCAATTCTCGTTGGGGGATTATACGGCATTCTGTTCAGGTATAAGAAACCTCTTTACGATCTTGATAAGCTCATTAACGAACTCGGGAACCAGAGCCAGTCCCACCACCAGGCACCAGCTGCCGGGTGAGAGCATCTGCAGCTTAAACGCGCCAGCCAGCACCGGAACCGATATTACCAGCAATTGCAGCAGCAGGCCCATTATTATGGATACTATCAGATAAGGGTTGGTGAACATACCGATTTGAACGATTATTTTGGTGGCGCTTCGCATGCTCAGGGAATAAAAAAGCTGTGATGCACCCAAAACTACGAAAGCCATGGTTCTGGCATAATTTAAAGCTTGTTCTGGTATGTCAGGAGCAGTCAAACTATATCCGGCCTCTTTCAATCCAAGATAGAAGGCCGCCAGGGTGAGAATGCCGATTAGTAAGCCGCCGATCAGGGCTCTGCTCCCGGCTCCCCCGGCAAAAAAACTTTCCTTTGGATCACGCGGCTTCATTTTCATAACATCAGGATCGCCGGGATCGACTCCCAGTGAAATGGCGGGAAGAGTATCGGTTATCAGGTTTATCCACAGTATCTGGGTGGGCAAAAGGGGTATGGGCCAGGAGAAAAGCACAGAGGCCAATATGGCAATGGTTTCTCCCAGGTTGCAGGACATCAGGAAAACCACGGCTTTCCTAATGTTGATGTAGATATTACGGCCTTCTTCGATAGCGTGTACTATGGTAGTAAAATTGTCATCAGCCAGGATCATGTCACTGGCGCCCCTGGATACATCGGTTCCGGTCACCCCCATAGCCACGCCAATGTCGGCGTTTTTAAGGGATGGAGCATCATTAACCCCGTCCCCGGTCATGGATACTATATTGCCATGGGCTTTATAAGCCTTGACGATCTTGACCTTATGCTCTGGCGAAACACGGGCGAATACACGGTAATTGTGTATTCGCTGGATGAATTCCTCATCTGCCAGCATGTCAATTTCTTCACCGCTGGCGCATTGCTCCAGAGACTGGGCAATGCCCAGTTCACGGGCTATTGCAAAGGCGGTCAGTTTGTGGTCCCCGGTTATCATTACCGGGGTAATTCCCGCATTTACTGCCTGTCTTATAGAATTCTTGACCTCCACCCGTGGTGGATCGATCATACCCACTATGCCGAGTAAAGTCAGGTCCTTTTCCATGTCATCGAGGTCAATTACTGTTTCACAGTCTTTACAGGCGGCGCCCAGAACCCGCAATGCGTTGTCCGACATTTCTTCAGACATCCTCAAGTAGGCCTCTTTCATAGCTTCAGTCAATGGAACCACCTTCCCATTGACCAGGGCCTTGACAGATATTGCAAGCAGGCTATCCAGGGCGCCTTTTACATGCACCCGATAACCGTCATCTTGTTTATTGAGAGTTGACATCATTTTACGTTCAGAATCGAAGGGCCTTTCAGAAACCCGGAGGTGTTGAACAGCCAGATCCTGTCGAGGTATTCGATAACGGTCGGCTAAAGCGAGCAGCGCTATTTCAGTAGGGTCTCCGGTAACATATTCATCATCGAGGCTGGCATCCGAGCAAAGAACCAGAGAGCTAATAAGCTGTACGGTGTCCGGAGCGGGTTTAATACACTCATGATCCGGAGGCACTTCTCTTAGCTGATCGAAGATATAGTGTTGTACGACCGTCATTCGGTTCTGAGTTAGAGTTCCGGTCTTGTCAGAGCAGATGATATTGACCGATCCCAGGGTTTCAACAGCCGGGAGATGCTTGATAATGGCGTTTTTACTGGACATCCGGGTAACTCCCAGGGCCAGCACAATGGCCACTATAGCCGGGAGGCCTTCGGGAATTACCGCCACCGCCAGGCTTATAGCGGTAAGGAGCATTTCAAACATATTCCGGTTTTGAAAGAGGGCTATAATGAATATCAGGGTGCATATAGCAATGGCCATGATACCCAATACCTTGCCCAGTTCGGCCAGCCTTTTTTGCAGGGGAGTCGACTCGTCAATTTCTTTGTTCAGCATTTCGGCGATCTTTCCTACTTCGCTGGCTGTAGCGATCGATACCACTACCCCCTCGCCGCGTCCATAGGTGACCACCGTGGACATAAAAGCCATATTTGTTCTATCTCCCAGCGGGGTCCTGGGATCCGGGTGAACAGAGAGTGCGTTCTTCTCCACCGCTACCGATTCACCGGTCAAGGTGGATTCTTCAATTTGCAGGTTGAAGGTTTGAATCAATCTGATATCTGCCGGGACTAAGCGGCCTGCATCAAGTATGACGATGTCCCCCGGAACAATGTCTTCGGAAGGGATTTCTTTAATTTCTGAGTCCCTTCTGACCAGTGCATGGGGGGAAGCCATTTTTTTAAGTGCATCCAGGGCCTTTTCCGCCTTATACTCTTGAAAAACCCCGACAACGGCGTCAAGGATAACCACCATGAGGATGATAATGGCGTCGGTATACTCGCCGATAATAGTGGTAATCACTGCTGCACCGAGAAGGACGTATATAAGCAGATCTTTGAGCTGAGCAATAAAAAGAGAAAACAGGCTCTGGTGGGATTCCCCTTCTAGTTTGTTAGGCCCATAACGGGCTAGCCGTGTCTGAGCTTCATCACTGCTTAAGCCATTAGCCGGATCTACCTTCAGTTCATCCAGCACCTCTTGTGGTGATTTTGAAGACCACATAAAAAGCTCCTTCTCATACCAACGGCAGGCATATTATTATTAAAAGGCAAGTTGTCGATAAAAGCAAATAAGGTGAACCTATCTGAATCCGAGTCTAGAGTAAGAATGTTTATTCAGGACAGTTTAGAAACAACCTTATAAAATTTTTCGAAATAGGATGCTTTGATAGATGACTGAAGTATAATATAAGTGAACGAACGTACACTTGGAGGGAATAAATGTGCCGATAGCACCATCTAAACAAAACAAGCAAAGAAGGGAAAAACTACTGGACTGCGCCCTTGATCTCTTTATCACCAAGGGATATTTCAATACATCCATACGTGACATTATTGTTGCCTCAGGCTTTGGCACAGGAACTTTTTACAACTATTTTGTCGACAAGGAAGACGTCCTGAAGGCCCTGCTGGAGGCCTTTGCAGCTGAGATTATCAGCAGTATTAGGGACTATTATACGGTAGAGGAAGACCTCTATGAAAGATTTATCGAAACCAAGCGTTTGACCATGGTCGTGTTTGCTGAAAATGAGAGGTTGTCGGAGATTTACAGCCGGGTGGCGGGGGCCAGTGAGCCGATCGATCAATGCATAAAGCAGTTTGAAGATAAACTCTTGGAGTTTTACTGTAAAAATATCAAATACGGCATCGAAAAAGGGGCTTTTCAGGATGTGCCGGTTTTGCCGGTGGCTCACTCTGTTTTGGCGGTTGAAAAATACCTCCTGTTTAAGTGGATAGTATTAAAGGCAATAAGCAAGGAAGAAATGATAGATATGGTCGTGTCTTTTCATGAAACCCTGGCCCGGGGTCTGGTGAAAGGTTCCCGGTAGGTGAGGACGACAGGCGAAAACTTTATCTATAACCTGGGCTCTGGCCAGTAAGGGTTATGAAGCACGGCTCCAAAGTTGGCGGCCTAATTACACTCCAACCAGGCTAAATGGCGTTCAGGGAGGGAGTATCGAGATGAAGAAAAAGATTCTGGGTCTGGTCATTTCCAACCGCAAGCTGGGCAACAGTGAAATCCTGCTCAAAGAAATCATGAAAAGCGTTCCCGAAGAATGCGAATGTGAATTGATAAGGCTGACTGAGCTCAAAATCGAGCCCTGCACAGCCTGTTACATCTGCCTTCAGCGCGGGAAGGAATGCAAACTCAAGGACGATTTCAATTACGTTTTTAACAAAATAAAACAGGCCGATGCACTGCTTATCGGGGTCCCAATCTACCTACTGGGGCCGCACGGATATTATAAAATGTTGACCGACCGTATCCTGGGTTCGGTCAAACTGGCCCAATTTACAAAAGGTAAACCCTGCATACTGGTTGTACCGTTTGGCATAAAAGGTTGGGAGGGCTATACCAGAGCGGCAGTTCAGGTTCTTCCCCGCCTTATGCAGATGAAGGTAATCGACTGCTGGCAGGTGAAAGCCACTCTACCCGCCGAGTCTCTGCTTGAAGCCAGCAACCGGGAATACGCGCAGAGTTTGGGGAAACGCTTGTTCAAGGCGGAAGCCTATCAACCGGGGATTAGAGAATGTCCCTTTTGCGGTTCGGACCTTTTTCGTCTGTGCCCGGACCGGCGCATAGAATGTCCGATATGCGGCTCAGAAGGGTTCCTTCAGGATGATAATATCCCGGAGTGGCTCGATCCGGCTCAGAGCCGCTTCACGGCAGCTAATTTAGAGGAGCACTTCAATGTGTGGCTAAATGAAATGAAACATAAATTCCATAAGGAAAAGGCCCGGTTGAAGGATGTGCAAAGGCCTTACCGGGACGATGATTGGTGGGTAAAGCCCTGAATATATTTGGACATATTCGCAAATGAAAAAAACAGAGGGTTGGATGCCCTCTGTTTCCTTTAGATAGGCAGTAAAGGCATTTTTCGTTTAAAGCTATTTCGTGCTATTTACGAAAATATATTATCTGTAACTTTATTGTTTTCGGCTTATTTAATGGCGATAGCTTTACCGCAATTTGCTGACCTTCTGTTAAATGTCCCGCAAGGAGGGGCTAGTTGAGACTGGTTTCTAAATTTGTTTTCTAAATCTCCTCTCAAGTTGATTTCATATCGGATAGATTCAACATTCACCGCATTTGCATTAACGGGGGGCGAGTCCTTGAGAGATTTGGACAAGACAAAAGAGCAATTGTCAGAGGAAATTTTGGAGCTGCGCCTGAAAATTGAAAAGTTGGAAACCCAGCAAGTGTTCCGGGAGCAGGGTGAGGAAGCGCTTCATATGGCTGAAGAAAGATTCGCCAAGGCTTTTCATTTCAGCGCCGATCCACTGGTTATAACCAGCTTTAAGGAAGGGCGATACATAGCAGTTAATGATGCCTGGATTGAGGTCACCGGCTGGCAGAGGGATGAAGCAGTGGGGCGTACGGTTGAAGAGCTCAACATCTGGGTGATTGAAGAGCAGAAACACCTTATCCGCAAGCTCATCCTGGAAAACAACGGGGTTCGCTCTATCGAGATCGATTTCCGCATGAAATCCGGGGAAATACGATCCGTTCTGGTATCGGCCGATGTTTTCGGCAAGAGCGACGATCTACATATATTGTGGGTTTTCAAGGACATAACCAATCAAAAAAGGATGGAGCAAGCTCTGCGCCTTTCGGAAGAGAAGTTCTCCAAGGCTTTTGAAAACAACCCGGATCCTATTTCCATAACAACAATGGGGGATGTTCGCTATATCGAAGTGAACCGTGCTTTTACCGCCGTAACCGGCTACGAGCGGGAAGAAATCATAGGCATTGAAGCATTGTACTACGATATATGGCCGGATCCGGAAACCCGGGACCGCTTTGTGGCTTTGATCCGTTCCCAGAACCATGTAACAGTCGATGAAGAGTTTGTGTTCCGCATGAAATCCGGAGAACTCAGAACCTTCCTCTGTTCCGCCGATACCATTAACCTGGGCAGTGAGCCCCACCTCCTTTTTGTCAACAAAGACATCACTGACCGCAAACGCATGGAAGAGGCCCTGCGTACTTCGGAAGAAAAGTTTTCCCGGGCTTTCAACGCCAGTCCGGTTGCAATGGCTATATCTACCATGAACGAAGGCCGGTTTATAGCGGTTAATGATTGTTTTTGCAATATGCTTGGTTACGAACGTGAATCCGTACTGGGCAAGACATCGAAAGAACTGGGCTTCTGGATGGATTTTGAAAACCGGGTCCAGATTAAACAGATGATGCTGCACAAAGAGCCGGTGCGTGATCTGGAGGTATACTTCTGCACCAACCCCGGTGAACTGCGCCTGGGGTCCTATTCCGCAGAAGAGATCGAAATTGACGGGGAGACCTGTTTGTTGACAACTTTAACCGATATAACGGACCGCAAAGCGGCGGAAGAAGAGATAAAATACCTCAGTTTTCATGATAAATTAACCGGTTTATACAACCGGGCCTATTTTGAAACCGAATTGAAACGCCTGGATACTGTGCGGCAGCTGCCGTTGAGTTTGATTTTGGGAGATGTGAACGGCCTAAAGCTTATCAATGACGTGCTGGGCCATCAAGAAGGAGATAAATTGCTGGTTGAGGTGGCCAATATCATGCGCCGGACCTGCCGTAAAGAGGACATTATAGCCCGCTGGGGAGGGGACGAATTTATCATGCTGCTGCCTCGTTGCGATGCAGTGACCACCGGCGTGGTCTTTGAGCGCTTGAAGAACGCGACCCAGCATATTAACAACCTGCCCATTGAAACCAGTCTATCTGTGGGCCTGGCCGTCAAGAATTGTCCCGACCAGGATATACGGGAAATCATTAAAGAGGCGGAGGACAAAATGTACCGCCATAAACTACTGGAAGACAAAAGCAACCGCAGTTCTTTCCTGGTATCCCTGGAGCAAACCATGTGGACCAGGAGCCATGAAACCAGGGAGCATTGCCAGCGTATGCAACACATGGCCCTGCAGGTGGGGAAAGCCATCAATCTTTCTTCCAGTGAAATGGACGATTTAAACCTGCTGGCCGCCCTGCACGATATAGGCAAAATAGCCATACCCAACAATATTCTGGATAAGCCCGGCCAGTTAACCGCCGAGGAGTGGGAAACCATCAAAAAGCACCCAGAAATAGGATACCGAATTGCCCTCAGTTCTCCGGATATGGTGCCTATTGCCGAAGGAATACTACACCATCATGAGCGCTGGGACGGAACGGGATACCCTTTGGGTCTCAAGGGAGAGGAAATACCACTGGTATCCAGGATCATAGCCCTGGTTGACGCTTGTGATGTAATGATGAACGGGCGGCCCTATCAAAGCGCTACTACCAGGGAAGAGGTGCGCATTGAGATCGAGCGTTGCGCTGGAAGCCAGTTCGAACCAGGCCTGGTTTCAACCTTCGTGGAACTGTTCTTTCGATAAATTTATAGGAGAGTCCCCCAACTCATCGCAAGTCTCCGTCCCCGCGTTGCATAATCCCCGTTTCCCTGTTGTGATCATAAACAAGCAGAGGACCAACATCCATGTCAATGGAGTTGGCCCCCTACTTTTGTGTGGTACTGCTCACTTAGCGAGTACCTCCTTTTGGAATTGAATTACCCTGATAAGTGGCTGCCAGGGCTTTAAGCCCTTATTTCAGCTCCGGCTGATCGCCGCGAACCTACTTGGAGCAACTCTTTTCTTAGGGGGTGCCTCTTAACCGACCATCTACCGGGCGATAGCGTTCGATTAAGATTTTCTTGCTTGAAAACTTGTTTCCTTATTTTCACTACATGATCCCCAACCGGACTCGGTCTGGTATAAACCAACCTATCGCTGGTCTGATAATAAATCCTCTCTGGAACTCATTACCACAGGGTTCATTCATGAAAATGGTTAAACAATCGTCAAAGCAGCCCCTATTTTCAGGATAACCACCAGTACTTGGCCTGCGCTTTTCCTGGTAAACATATTTTATTCATAAGCGACAAAATGGTCAATATTTGTGATAGCTTTCTTTTTCATTTATGTCTATAACAAGGGAATTTTGCATCAAGGAAACGGAGATTTTGTTGGATGAGTTCGGGGACGGTTCTTTAACTCATTTTTGGTCAGCTTGGCATCTTCTGCACATTTGTCTAGAATGAGTTGGAGAACCGTCCCCGAACTCATCCCGTCCCCGCGTTGCAAAATCCCCCCGCTACGGGCAGAATAAGCAGAGGGCCAACATCCATGTCAATGGAGTTGGCCCCCTACTTTGGTGTGGTACTGCTCACTTAGCGAGTACCTCCTTTTGGGGATTATTACCCTGGAGAGCGGTTGCTCACGCCTTTAGGCCTTCAGCTCTTGGCATCTGCCGTTGAACCTACTTGAAGCAACGTCTGGTGGGGCACCCTAATTGACAACCATCTTACGATTCTCTCAATTAAGGTTCCGCCTTAAAAACGGTTTTCTTACATCTCTGTTTCCCGGTCTTTTGGACCTTGACATTAAAACCCGGGAGGTTTTACTGTTCAATGGAACCATCGATGAAATAAAACCAGTCTTTTTAAGCAGCCCCCATTTTCAGGGTAATCACCAGTACTTGCCGGAGCCTTTTCCTGGTAAACTAATTGTATATGGACCATTGATAGAGGTCAATAATTGTGATAGCTTTCTTTTTCATATATCGACAAATTTTTTGTTCTTAGGTCTAGTACAACATTCCGTATATTGTGCATATAAGTTGGAGCAGATTTTTTCGAACAAGGCGGGCGGCTCCATGGCGTCCTGCCACCGGCAGCTCCTTGCCATCCTGGCATCGCTGCACTAGACCGTCCATGGTCGTCGCCGCATTAGCCCGTCCATGGGCGTCAAGGAGTGAGTAATACTGGACGTACTGCGATTGACGATAACGCAGTAATTCGGGAAAATATGCCCAAATTATATACATGAATATACGGAATGTTGTACTGGTGCTAATTAATTATATGAGGAGCAAGTATTATGTGTGAAGGCCTTATTGCAGCGGCCGGAAAATCACAGAGAACCAGCCCCTGCTACAAAATGGAGTTGGATTTCGATGGTAAAACTCTCCTGGAAAAATGCCTGGAGAGCATGATGCCTTTCTGTTCACGAGTTCTTATTGTGGGTGGTCACAACATTGATATCCTGCGGGGCAGGCTGGCCGGATATCCAAAGGTGGAAGTTATCAACAACCTCCAGTTTGAAAAGGGTATGTTTTCCTCCATCCAGGAGGGCGCCAGGCATATCCGGGCAGGGCGCTTCTTCTTCCTCCCGGGAGATTATCCCTGTGTTTCACCAGAGGTTTACCGGCAAATGCTTGCCTGTCATTCCGATGTTGTGGTCCCCGTATATGGAAACCGGTCCGGTCATCCGGTTCTTATAAACAGCAGCCTGATCCGGGAATTGTTGGAGGGAGGCTATAACAGCCTGCGGGACTTTATGGCCGGAAGAAAAGCTATTCGCATAGATGTCGATTGTCCAGGCATCCTACTCGATGTCGACACCCTGGAGGATTACCAAAAGGCGCTGGATATGACTCTTAAGCGGCGTAGTAAAGGAGGGATTCAATGAAAGGATTAAGTGAGCCGATCAAGCGGTATGACTTCGATGAGAAGGTGGAAGGGCGCGCCCGCTATTGTTCGGACGTCTATCTGGAGGGTATGCTTTACGCCCGGACCCTGCGCTCCGACCGGCCGCGAGCCAAAATTTTGGAAATAGCTATCCCGCCCTTGCCGGACGGTTATTTCATAGTAGACAAAGATGACATCCCGGGTAAAAACAGCGTGCCGATAGTCTATGATGACGAGCCCTTTTTAGCCCGGGAAGCGGTTAATTATGTGGGTGAACCGATTCTGCTGGTGGTGGGTCCTGACAAACAGACTATTTTAGATATACTAGCAGCCATCAGGGTCGATTATGAAGACCTGGAACCAGTTCTGACCATCGAAGATGCTTTGAACTGCCGGGAAAACTTTATTTTCCAGGATCGCCCCCATTTCGTGGAATACCAGTATACCAAAGGCGACATCAACGGGGCTATAGCCCGGGCCAGCTGCTGGTTGGAAGATGTTTTTCGAACCGGCTACCAGGAGCATGTCGCCCTTGAAACCCAATCCGTGCTGGCCTTTCTTGAAGAAGGACGAATAACCGTGTCCGGATCCATGCAGTGTCCCTATTACCTTAAGGATGCGCTGGTTCAGGCTCTTAATTGGCCCGAAGACCGGGTCCGCGTGGTTCAGCTGCCTACGGGAGGAGGCTTTGGCAGCAAAGAAGACTACCCTTCGATAGTAGGGGTTCATGCCGCCCTGGCTGCTGTAAAATCCGGCCGGCCGGTGCAGCTTGTTCTGGAACGGGGAGAAGACATCCGCTGCACCACCAAACGCCATCCATCCCACGTTCATATTAAGAGCTACCTGGATCATGAAAACAATATTAGAGCCCGGGATGTTGAAGTGCTTATTGACGCCGGGGCTTACGCGGGATTATCCAGCGTGGTCTTGCAGCGGTTGATATTTTCAGTCTGCGGAGTGTACCGGGTGGAAAACCTGCGGGTTCATGGCCGGGCCATGGCCACCAATAATGTAGTCTGCGGAGCCTTCAGGGGATTTGGCGGGCCGCAGGCCTTTTTCGCCATTGAGATGCATATGGAGAATATAGCCCAAAAACTCGGGGTTGACTCCCTGGAACTGAAAAAGGATTATTTTCTGCGCCGGGGCGATACCTCCTCGACCGGCGGGCTGTTTCAGTTTGAAATCGTTCTTCCCCAGATCATTGAGCAGATTGAGGAGATCTCAGGCTACAGTCAGAAAAGAAAGGAACTCTCCGGTGGTTTGGGGTGGCGCGGCATCGGCTGCTCGGTGTTTTTCCACGGCTGCGGATTCACCGGCAAGGGAGAAAAAGACATCTTAAAAACCCGGGTCCGCTTGGTAAAGCGTTCCGCCTCGGAGATCGAAATACGGGTGGCCAATACTGAAATAGGGCAGGGAGCGGCCACCACCCTGTGCAAAATAGTGGCCCGGGCCCTGGAAATACCGGTTGAACACGTCGCTTACATATATCCTGACACTGATTTGTGTCCCGATTCGGGGCCTACCATAGCTTCCCGGACGATCATGATCATAGGGAAGCTGCTCTACGACTGCGCCCTGGAAATGAAAGAAAAGTGGCGGGAAGAATCCCTGGAGGTGGCCCGGGGTTATACCTACCCGGCCAACCTTTCCTGGGACAATGCCAGGTTCATCGGCAACGCCTATGCCGAGTATTCATGGGGGGCCAATGTGGTGGAGGTCGAGGTGGATCCGCTTACCCTGGAAATAAACGTACTGGGGGTGTGGGCGGTTTACGATATAGGCACACCGATTGATGAGCGGATAGTCAAGGGACAGATCGATGGAGGTTTGGTGCAGGGTCTGGGTTATGCGGGCATGGAGCTGCTTCAGGCCCGTCAAGGCAGGCTTCAACAGGAAAACCTGGCCAACTACATAATTCCCACTTTTCTGGACTTCCCGCCGATCGTAAGCCGGCTGGTGGAGAATCCCTATGAAAATGGACCCTTTGGAGCCCGGGGACTCGGCGAAATCACCCTGGTGGGAGCCGCACCTGCCCTGGCCCTGGCAGTTCAGAACGCGGTCGGCAAGCCTATAAGACAACTCCCGGTTAGTCCGGAATATCTGATGGAGTTGATGTGTGATGAATAGAGTACAATTCGTTCTTAATGGCAGCGAAGTAAACCTGCCGGTCCACCCCTTGAAAAGGCTTATTGACGTATTGCGGGATGACCTGCACATTACCGGAGCCAAAGAAGGCTGTGGCGAGGGTGAGTGCGGGGCCTGCGCGGTGCTGGTTGACGGGCGGCTGGTAAACGCCTGCCTGGTTCCGGTGGGCAGCATTTGCGGATACAACGTGGTCACTATCGAAGGATTTAGGCAGTCCTCCCGTTTCGAGATATTGAAGGATTCCTTTGAACAAGCCGGCAGTGTTCAATGCGGCTTCTGCACCCCGGCCATGATCCTGGCTGCAGAAGCATTGTTAAGCCGCAATTCCCATCCGAGTGAAGAACAGATCCGCCAGGCTATGGCCGGTAACCTGTGCCGCTGCACCGGCTACACCATGATTGTCGAGGCGGTTCAACTGGCCTCCCGGAAGGGGGCGGGATTATGGTAAGAACTCATCATCCGGACAGTTTAAAAGAAGCATTAAGTATCCGGGGAATGGAAAAAGTGACCGTTCTGGCCGGTGGCACCGATCTCATGGTCAGAAACCGTTCCTGGAGCGGAACCCTGCCTGTCTTCGAACGGGATGTATTGTTCATCGGGCACCTGGAAGAACTCAAAAAGATAAGAGAAAAAGGGGAGTTCATTATCCTGGGGGCATCCTGCACGCTGGCTCAAATTATGCATGACGGGCGGGTGCCGGAATATGTTAAACTACCCCTGGCCCAGATGGCCTCGTCGGCGATCCGCAATGTGGCTACTATAGGGGGGAATATCTGCAATGCCTCTCCCGCTGGAGACACCTTGCCCATGCTGTATGCCCTGAATGCTTCATTGCAGCTTAATTCCGAACAGGGCTCTAGGATCGTCACTATTCAGGATTTTATAACCGGGCCGGGCGGTACAGGGCTGCAGGACGATGAAATACTGACCGAAATTCATATTCCCACCGCCTGTTTCAGTCACCAGTATTACAAAAAGGCAGGCTTACGCAAGGCCAATGCCATATCCAAAGTTTCCTTTTTCGCCGTGGCCAACAGCAACCATAACCGCATCGACGAGGTGCGTATAGCCCTGGGCGCAGTGGCACCCACGCCGGTGCGTAGCCGGGAAGGCGAAGCACTTCTGGCCGGACTTGAGATTGAAGCCCTTCCGGAGAGGTTTTACGATGTCAAAGCCTGTTATGAACAGCTATTAAGCCCCATAGATGATGTCCGCTCGACCGAGAAGTATCGCCATAAGGCAGCCCTGTTAATCCTGGAAGATTTCCTTCTGAATGTTTTACGAAGCCATGCGTAACAGCCCTATTAGTGCGCGCAGCTAATATGGGTGGTGTCGGTGGTGTCTTTTTGACAGTCTGAAGGCCAGGCATGAAGCCTGGCCTTTTATATTTGCTCTATATGTTAAAGGTTAATAATTATAATTGTCGGTGTTGATTTTGTAAATAAATCCATCGTTGCTGAGATTGCTGTAGATACCCATGCGGTTTAATTCCAGGGGACTCTCAGCATTGGCCGCACTGACCGGGCGAGGATTGACCGTAACTGCCGACCGGAAACCCCAGTCGTAAATTACCTCGGTGACCCACTTGTTGCGTGCTCCATAAGGATAGGCGAAGGTGTCTACTTTTTTACCCAGATAATCTTCCAGAATCGTTTTAGAATCTCCGACCTGACGCCAGGCTTCTTCCCAGCTGACTCTGGTCAACCAGCAGTGGTCCAGGGTGTGACAGCCAATTGTCATACCTGCTTTATCAAGCTCTTTTACCTCGTCCCAGGTCATGAAGGTACCTTCCGATCCAGGTTCGGCAACATAATCGGTGGTAATATAGAAAGTGGCTGTAAAACCGTATTTTTTCAATATCGGAAAAGCATAAAGGTAATTGTCGCGGTACCCGTCATCCAGGGTAATTACCACCGGTTTATCGGGTAATTTTTTGCGTTTCTCAAACTGATCAAGAACATCGTTTATGCTCACCGTATGATAACCATTGTCCTTTAAATACTGCATCTGCCACTCAAAGTCTTCGGGCCATAAGCGGTAAAGACTGCTGGCGGAATATGGATTAACCTTGTGGTACATTAATATAGGTACTGGTACCGGATTGTCCGTGTAAACCTCTGCAGGCGCCGGTTGAGTGGAGGGTGCGGGTGCAACTGGAATGACCGGAATATCTGTATTAACTGACGAAGCAGCCTCTACGGGCTGAACAGCAGCCTCTGCCGCCAGCAGCCTGGGAAATTGATTGGGCACGGAATAGGCCCAGCATAAATAAGAACCGAGACAGCAAAACAAAAAAATGGCGATAGTTAATAAATACTCTTTTCGCTTGGTCATGGAAAGCCTCCATTTATGTTGATACGAACGACGTTTGAATAAGGGTGACAGAGATGCATTAACCATCGAGGTCCGTTCTGCCGCTTGATATGATGCCAGATTATGCTTGAAATACTTCTGGCGGCCACCTTAGCCAAGATAATTAACTAAACACCAATATTCTCCACAAATTCGCATATTCCTCCAAACATAGGGCAAATTATTGTGAAAATTTAGGGAGTTGGTCAGTAAACAAGCAGAGAATAATTTAGTTCGGTGGTATGAGGCTTGTTGTCTGGGGAGCCCGTAAATTGCGATTACTGCACATAAATGCTAAAGTAAAAACACCGGATTTTTAGATGGGCAGGGTTGAAAAGTGAAGGTCGCTATAGCTGAATATGAATTGAACACCGGGATTATACTCTCGATATACAGGGATGGAGCAGCAATTTGTATCAACGGTCACATCAAAAATTACGACCTGTTAACCTTT
This sequence comes from Syntrophomonas sp., assembly GCA_039679855.1. GTDB lineage: Bacteria > Bacillota > Syntrophomonadia > Syntrophomonadales > Syntrophomonadaceae > UBA5314. The sequence goes on along the minus strand of JBDKUE010000225.1, from coordinate 9,905 downwards.
AGGCAGGTAAACCTGTTTATGACCGGTGAAGTGTTTGAAGTCCGGATCAGTACCGCGGAAGGCGCCTATGAATTGATTTTTCAACAGCTTGTTAAAGCGGAAGAAAAGCGATTGCTGGCTGCTCTTAACCGTTGTATTTCGGATTTCAGGTCTCTGGTAAATCAGTTCGATAAAACCCTTGAGAACAAATTGATAAAACTGTTAGATGCGCGGCTGCTTTCCTATGATGCCGACCGGATCAAAAATTTGGGCCGGGTGGCTTTACATGATTATGAATATCAATCCGAATTAGGGCACTTGCTTATCTATGAACCACAATTGATGGCCTTTATAAGCTATTTCAACAACAGCAAAATACTTACGCCGGAGCCCAAATACTACGGGTTGGAATATGAGCCCGAGATGGCCGGGGACGATAACAGTCCGTTCCCTGGAACCCTGTTAATTGATCATGACACAGCTTTTAGTGTTTATCCCGACACCAGGGATGAGATTTGCAGCTTTTACGAGAGGCACAATAGGCGCCATCACCTTCAGGGTCCCCAGGGGCGTAAGGGAACTATCGTGGATGTGGATTTAATGAATGATGATGAATTTGAACACTTCATCATTTCCCTGTTTTTTAAGATGGGATACAAGACTACATCAACCAAAATGGCCGGGGAGTTTGGAGTCAATCTAATCGCCAGCAAGAATGGAAACAGGATCGGGATTCAGGCCAAATGCAACGTTTCCAATGTCTCTAAAGAGGAAATCCAGCTGCTGCGTGGTGGACTGGACCAGTTCCAACTTGGGCAGGGGCTGGCTATAACCAATATGTATTTTACAGCCGGGGCAGTCCGCCTTGCTGAAACCAGCGGGATCGTTCTGTGGAATAGGGATGTTCTGAGGGATAAGATCTATGAATTGGGGGCTTAAACGAGTTTTTAACTCTACAACTTTGAACCGACAAGACGGATGGGACCGTTTTAGGACGGCATGAGACGGGCCTTTAAGACCCGTCTCATTTAAAGCTAAAGTAAATCGGTTTTAAAAGGGTGGGGCGATGTTTTTGCCGATAGAAAATGCTTTGCCCAGGGTTTCTCCGATGCCATAGTACATACCATTGGCAAAGATCACCGGGTTAATCTTCTTTAGATCGGGTATACCCTGTTTAGTCAAAAATTTAGAACCTACTTTTACATCGAGAATCTGCCCGATGAATTGGGTGTGAAGCCCGATCTCCAGAGTGTTTATCAGCTTGCATTCCAAGTTTAGCGGGAATTCTTTAATATAGGGAGCGTCAACCAGATCACTCTTTACCGGGGTTAAACCGGTTAAAGAAAACTTGTCTGTGTTGCGTCCAGATACGATACCCATAAAGTCGAGTTCCTTGAGGTATTGTTCCGAAGGAACGTTGACGGTAAAAGACTGGCGGTCCAAAAGGCATTGGTAAGTATAGGTTTCCTGGCGGACTGACACAGCTACCGCTGGGGGATCCGAACAGCATAAGCCCGCCCAGGCTACCGTCATGGCATTGGGCTTCCCGGCCTGGTCATAAACGGCAATAATCCAGGCGGGTGTGGGATAGACAAGGGTCTTGGCCCCCAATGATTTCTTCATTTCTACTAGCCTCCTGTTTTGCTCTTCCTGAACGAATATTTTCCTAAATTGTTCCTCTTCCCGAACTATATCACAGTATATGATGAGATATCAATCTGGGATAATCGACACTGGTAGTTCAAAAAGGCTAAGGGACGGGGTAGAAAGTGGTGGGTCATAATGGCAGGTTATCCCGAGGAGCAGGTACTGGCTGCTGGTGCCATCGCGGTAGGACTTTGCGGGACTCGAAAAGAACCAACCTCTTTGGGCCAAAAAGCACTCTTCTCGCAAACTCGGCCGATCTGAACTAAGATTCCCACGTCACAGTGATTCACGCCTAAACATAATCGGGGATTATATCATTTAATCAGATATAATCCCCGTGAATGTTTAAGCTGCTAGATGCTCAAGGAGCCGAAAATGTTGTTGGCGGTTCCCAGGTTCTTATCATAATCATCGGCAAGCGCGGTATAGGTCAGGACAAAAGCCTTTTGGTTTATGATGGTCAGCACCTGCATGAACTTCAGGTTCATTCCTTCTATACTAGCCGTATAAACGATTTTTTGACCCTTTACATTGCCCAGAGTCACAGGAGTGGTTTCGAGCAGTTTAAAATTCTGAAATTCCTTTTCGATATTGGGCAGTGATAGTTTCAAATACTCGTCAATTTTCATTGAGGGGCTCTTGGAGAGGTCTTCAGACACCAGGTTAACATTGGCGGTGCTGCCGGACATAAATCCGACTATAATTCCGGATTCCTCTTTCTTGGTCCAGTCTTTGGGATACTTCATTTTAAGATTATAAGTAGCATTTTCGTAGGATTGCCAGTCCTTGGTGGCATCGATATTGGCCTGGGTCGGTTTAATTTCATCTTTGGCCGGAGTTGTCGAAGCTGGCGCGGAGTCTGACGTAGCAGCGGGTTTGCTTTCATTGGTGGGCGTCTTGGAAGAACACGCCATTAGGTTGGCCAAAAGCATCAATATGGCCAAAAAAATAATACCTTTTACAATAGGTTTCCTCATTTGATTACCTCCCACAAACAATTTCTACATATATATCGTAAAATCGACAACAAAGCTTTATACTGAAAACCCCATTGTAGTGGGGGCATTGGTGGGATTTACAAACTGAATTTACATCCACTGAAAGGCAATAATCTCCGTGTTATTTTCATTTTTGTTAACAGAGGCAGGGATTAACAGATAAAAGCAAGCGATTCTTACAATTTCAAGGCTGGATTTAAGCGTCATTTGTTAATATAAAGTATAATATTTTTGGAATTCTGTCATCTTAAAGGACACATTCGGAGGTAAATAAATGGGATTCTGGTCTATTGCCACATTCTTAGTTGCCGGCATTGCCGTCTATGTCACCTGGCGCGGACGGCAGGCTTTCGTTCCACCGCGTTATAAATGGGCGTACTGGCTGGGCTGCTCGCTTTTACTGGCTTCTTTTATACTTCTAAGGATTCTAAAACCGGGTTCGGGAGCAGTGGGACACGTTCTTACCTGGCTTGGCTCCTATTCGCTGGCGGCCTTTTTCTATGCTTTTATAGTTGTCTTGCTGCTAGACATAGTGCGCAAGGCCGACGACTTCCTGGGATTTATTCCTTCATCATTCCGGCAGTCACCATCCCGGGTTGGTTTGGGAGCCATAGCGGTCCTGGTTTGCATACTCTTTTATGGCTCCTGGAATGCCTGGCACCCGGTAATTCAACCCTATGAACTAAATATTGCCAAAAAAGTGAGCGGCGATAAAGACCTGCATGTGGTTATGGTGTCTGATCTTCACCTGGGCACCATTGTCAATAGAGAGAGGCTTTCCAACATGGTCGGGCTTATCAACCAGCGAAACCCCGACATGGTTGTCCTGGCCGGCGATGTTGTAGATGGAGATATGGAGCCATTTAAGGAACAGCAAATGGATGATGTCCTGGCCCAACTAAAACCAAAGCTGGGAACATTCATGGTTCTTGGCAACCACGACGGACGTTCCGGTGAGGAAATAACCCACCTGCTGGCTGATGGAATAACCGTGTTGCGGGATCAATATCAACTGGTTGACGGTCGTTTTTACGTCATTGGACGAGACAATCGAGGATTTCAACCGTCTTCCAAAGCCAAAATTGCTCTAACCCAGGTCATGGCGGGAATTAACCAGGAGAAGCCGATAATTCTCATTGACCATAATCCTTCCAACCTGGATGAAGCTCTGACGAGTGGGGTTGACCTTCAGCTTTCCGGACACACTCACCAGGGACAGATGTTTCCTAATAACTTTATCACGGCCAACATGTATGAGGTTGACTGGGGCTACCTAAAAAAGGAGCGGCTGCAAGTAGTGGTTTCAACCGGCATAGGCACCTGGGGCCCCCCCATAAGAGTCGGCAACACGCCTGAACTTGTGGATATGTTAATCCATTTCCAATAATATGGGTTTTTTAGCCAGGGGAGGGATTGCGGTGCTCATTATCATCCGCCTCAAATTGAGGGTAGCAGCTGTAAGGTGACGTTTTTAAGTAAGCGGAGGTTTGTTTATGGGATTCTGGTCCAAGACCACCTTAATTGTAATGATATCTGCCCTATACATAGCCTGGCGCGGGCGGCAGGTCTTTGTTAAGGCCTGTTATAAAAAGATCTACTGGTTTTGCTGCCTGGCCTGGCTGGCTGCCATCCTGTTCATATTAAGTGTTAAGTGGGGCGCTGACATCCCGGGCAGAGTCTTGACCTGGGTGGGTTCCTACTCAATGGCGGCTTTTTTCTATGCCTTTCTAATTGTCCTGCTGCTTGATATCATTCATAAGACGAACTCCAAACTGGACTTCATTCCCCCCGCCATAAAGGCCACACCATCGCAAATAGTTGTGGGAGTTATTCTAATCCTGCTAGGTATATTGGGATACGGAACCTGGAATGCCTGGCATCCGGTAGTACGGTCCTATGAAATAAACATCTCCAAAGAAGTTGCCGGTTCTAAAGATCTGCATGCGGTTCTGGTATCGGACCTGCATCTGGGAGACATAGTTGATCGGCAGCGGCTTTCCAGCATAGTCGATCTCACCAATCGGCAAAATCCCGATCTGGTGATCCTGGCCGGGGATGTGGTGGATGAAGGTAATCTAAAGCCCTTCAAAGAGCAGCGCATGGATGAAATATTAATGCAGTTAAAACCAAAGCTGGGCACTTTCATGATTATGGGCAATCATGACGTCAAGACCGGGGAGGAGGAAGCCCTTCTCCGGGCGGCGGGTATAACCATATTGCGGGACCAGTACCTCCTGGTGGACAATCGCTTTTACCTGATAGGACGTGAAAACAGGGACCTCCAGCCGCCCTGGACTAAAAAATGGCTGAGCACGGTTATGGAGGGAATAAACCATGAGCTTCCCATCATACTTATAGACCACAATCCCTATGATTTTTTCGAGCCCGTGATGGAAGGAGTGGACTTGCAGTTGTCCGGACACACCCACCAGGGCCAGATATTTCCCAATAATTTAATCACTGCCTGCACCTATGAAGTGGATTGGGGCTATCTTCAAAAAAACTCTCTTCAGGTAGTGGTTTCAAGTGGCATCGGAACTACCGGACCGCCCCTGCGAGTCGGCACCACGCCCGAATTGGTGGATTTGATGATTCACTTTAAATAGCTGCCGTTTTGAACTGCTATATCTTGTACCTTTGATCGAGCTGCAGATATTCATCCAGGCCAACCAGCTGGTTGAATTCGCTAAAACTGAGCATTAGATCCCGGCAGGCGTCGGTGGTTCCGGAGCGTTTCAATTCGCCTAAGACCTGGCTCAGCGTCCGGGCTACCGTATACAGAGCGGTGCAGGGCCAGAAGACTATTGTGAAGCCCAGCTGATGCAATTCCTCGGCTGTGAGAATAGGAGTTCGGCCGCCTTCAACCATATTGGCCACCAGAACTGTACCGGGAAAAGCCGTCCCTATGCTGGCCAATTCATTAAGATCCTGGGGCGCTTCGATAAAAAGGGCTTCGGCCCCGGCGTCCAGGTAGCGCTTGCCGCGGTCAATAGCCTCGGCCAGACCCAGGGGAGCCCGGGCGTCGGTGCGAGCTACAATCAAAGTGTCTTTATGACTTTTGGCTTCACAGGCAGCCTTGATCTTCTGCTCGTGCTCCCTGGCGGGTATTACTTCTTTACCCTGCATGTGGCCGCAGCGTTTGGGGAAGACCTGGTCTTCGAATATTATGGCCGCGGCTCCTAGCATTTCATATTCCTGCACCGTACGGCGCACGCTCAAGGGGTTGCCGTAGCCGGTGTCCCCATCGGCGATCACCGGCAGGTCTACCGCATCATTGATTATCTTTAAAGACTGGGCCATTTCACTCATGGAGAGGCAGCCTACATCTGGTTGGGCCAGCCGCGAAGCGGCTACGCTATACCCCCCCATTATAAGCACCCTGAAACCGGCCTGTTCAATCAATTTGGCACTGAGCGCATCATAGGCTCCCGGAGCCACAATGATGTCTCCGGTACTCAACAACTGTCTCAATCGAGCTGCTTTTAATTCCATCCTTGAACACCTCTTTTTTATAACATCATCTATTTTAACAGAATTGTTCGGGTATTACCTGGGATTGGAGCAGGCATTTATATGAAAACATGTGTTCTGGTATAATGATAACAGTACTCTGTTAACCCTAAAACTTTAATTACCACCGGGCAAATTTCCACAGGGCTTCGTTGTCGTCAATCGAAATACGTCCAGTATTACTCATTTGACGCCCACTGACGGGCTAATGCGGCGACGTTCATGGACGAACTAGTGCGGCGATGGCAGGACGCCAAAGAGCCGCCGGTGGCAGGACGCCAAGGAGCCGCCCTCCGCCTCTCCCTGTGAAAATTTTTCTCGATGTATAAATAAAGTTTTAGAGTTAACAGAGTACTAGGATGGCGTTGTTAATAATATGCTATCTTTCTGCAACGGGGACAGCACGATGATGAGCGATACCAATAGCAAACTTCACATAATACACTGCGATCTGGATGCTTTTTTCGCATCGGTGGAGCAGCTGGATCACCCTGAATTCTGCGGGAGGCCGGTTATTGTGGGAGGAGATGTCCGCTCCCGGGGAGTTGTTTCAACCTGTTCATACGAAGCCAGAAAATTCGGGGTTAGGTCGGCTATGCCCATGGCCCGGGCGTTGCGGCTTTGTCCGCAAGCGGTATACCTTCCCGTCAACATGCCGCGTTATATTGAGATGTCAAGGCAGGTTTTTTCTATTTTGGCCGATTATAGTCCCCTTATGGAACCGCTGTCTATCGATGAAGCGTTCCTGGACATCAGCGGAACTCAGAACCTGTTTGGCAATCCCTCTGACATCGGAAGACGGATAAAGAAACGGGTCAGAGCTGAGTTGGGTTTGACTATTTCAGTGGGGATTTCCTACAACAAATTTTTGGCCAAACTGGCCTCAGATATGAACAAACCCGATGGTTTGATGACCATTAACCGGGAGCAGGCCCTGGAAATACTGGCGCCGCTTCCGGTTTCCAACCTGTGGGGGGTGGGGGAAAAGGGGCAGGACCAGCTGCGCGCCTGGGGTCTTGAAACCATAGGCGAGGTGCAAAAGCTGCCTCCCGGCTGGCTGGAGGAAAGGATGGGAGTAAGCGGGCGTCTTTGCTGGCAATTGGCTCAGGGCATTGATCATCGCGAAGTGGAGCCGGAACGGGAGAGAAAGTCGCTGGGACGTGAGATCACTTTTCCTCAAGATGTGGATGACCTGGAATACCTCAAGCAAATGCTGAAGGTCTTTGCTGCCGAGTTGTGCCCCCGCCTGCGCAAAATAAAGCATTCCGCGGCGACAATATCCATAAAACTTCGTTTTAACAGTTTCAAGACCATTACCCGTAGCCTAACTATACCGGCCTGTGACAGTGAGGGTTTAACAGCAGATATAGCTGTACAACTATTAGAACAGGTTTACCAGGGAAGGCCCCCCTTACGCTTGATTGGACTGACCTTAAGCAATTTGGTGCCAACCGGTGAATGTGAACAGGGTGCGCTTTTTGATGAGCAAAGACAAAAGAATCATTCGGTTGATCTGCTTGTGGACAATATCCGGGAGCGTTTTGGACCCCAATCGATAAAACGCGCTCATCTCCTGGATGCCGATGATAAAGGCAATCGGTAATCCGGTCTTGTGCCGGCATTTCAAGACGTCATTGGCAATTAATTGTTATTATTAAACAATATCTGAGATTTGTAAGGTGATGGGAGGGAATCGCTTGTTTTATAGAGAATTATGTTGATTATAAGCTGTAGCAAATAGTAATCCAATAGTATCCCACTAGTATGTCAAAAGGAGGGACCAAGGTGATTGACTTTACCCGAAGTTTCTTTGGTTATCACAAAGAAGATGTGGATCAATACTTTCGGGATCGGGAAAAGGACATACAGACTCTTCTACAGAATAAATATGCTCAACTTGAGGACATGAAGGAAACCAATCAGCAGCACAAGGACAAAATCAAAGAAGCTTTACAGAAGGAACAAGACCTGCTCAATAAAAGAGAGCAGATTTTTAATGCCTTTGTTCAACAGCTGGCCGAGATCGAAGACACCCTGCAAAAAAACCAGGATGATATGCGCAGGGGCAAGCTGAGTGATTTAAATAGACTGAAGCAAAAAGTTGAAGAAATGGAAAACTGGAAGGAACAACTAAACCTTTTCAATGAGGAGATAATGAAGATTCGGGACAAATTCCGTTCCCAAACTGCCTTGAAAGTACAATAAAGGCTGGTGAAGCAAGTGTTTAAACGGTCGTTTATAGGCTACAATACCAGGAGCGTTGATGAACACAAAGAAAATTTTGAGTCACAGATGAATGAACAGTTGGAGCAGATAGACCGTGCGGTCAATGCAGCCGTGGCAGAACAAAGCGAGCTGTCCGAGCAGTTGAAGAGCATCACCCAGAGAATCGACGCCAGCCTGCTGGGCACTGTTCTGATATCCAAGTATCAAGACGATTTGACGGTAGTGCTGAATGAGTTCAGAGCTGCAGCCGATGAAAAAATGGCCTCCAACCAAAGCGAAATGCACGGATTTACCAGGGAAATAAACCGGCAGATGCAAAGGGCGGACGAACAGATAACTGAAGTCAAGGCAAAAATAATGCTCCTGTGTAAAGGGATAACCGGGGCTTTAGACTGCCCTGAAAACGATCTCTCTGAGATAAACGAGGAAACCGCACAGATCAAAGAAAGCATCAACCGCTTTACCGAACGGGTGGAAGAGTCCGGGGTATCAATGGTTAATTTAAAGGCTAAAGGCAACTCGGGACATGCTGAAGGTGATGTTTACGCTGCCCCGGTGTTCAGCGCCGGCTCCACCATGAATTGGAAAAGCGTCAGGCAGACCATGGGTGATGACACCTCATCCCCGGGCGGTAGAGCCGATCAATTTTTAGACAAATTGAGGAAAGCATGGAATAGCTAAAAGATGCTTTATAACGTTAAACAGCTGCCCTGAATGAGCACTGTTACGTAATAGGAGCAGAATCAGAGTGAAGAGAACAAACCGGTTTTATGAGCAGAGCATGCCAATGACCGGTTTTTATTAATCCTTTTTAATACGGGGTTTTCTTTAGTTGGGCATCAAGGAAATCCAGAACCCGATTGATATTTTCCGGCGTATTGAGACCCTTCCCGTCGTGGCCTACTCCCTGAATTACAATCGTCTGAACCTTGCTTTTTCCCAGAACGGCCTCCAGGTTTTTAGAAAAATCGGTTGACTGCTGCACCGGCACCAGGGGGTCAATGGTGCCATGCTGTATCAAGATGGGGGGATCATCAGGTGTAATGTACGTTTCCGGATTGGCCTTTTTCACCATTTCGGGGATCAGGGTGATCTGTTTTCCCATCAGTTTGGAGGTATATGAATCGGGTTTGTCTTGAAGAGTACCGTTTATTCCGCTCTTTTTAAACTGTTCGTCCATGGTTAAGAAGTTTATCGGTCCACACCAATCCACCACTGCTTGAATGCAATCAGACTGGTCGGCGTTCCCCAGGCTGGGATCCTGAAGCTCCTTAACCCCACCGGAAGTTCCGGCCAGAGCCGAAAGCTGCCCCCCCGCTGAACTTCCCCAACAGGCTATTTTGTTGGGATTTAAATTGTATTGAGCGGCATTGGCTCTTAAGAAACGAATAGCAGCTTTTATATCATAAATCTGGGCTGGAAAAACCGCCTCACCACTCAGGCGATAGTTGATTGAAACAACCGCATAGCCCCTCTTCAATGCGGACATGGCCATTAGAAGATCGGGCCCCACCTTATCTCCCCCGGAATAGGCGCCCCCATGTA